>JAGWSR010000043.1 GCA_028869385.1 bacterium | reverse complement strand
TGTGTCGTACCGTCACGCGCGACGAAGTGCAAGCGCACACCTTCGTCATCGTCGGCGAAGCTCTGCACCAGCACGCCGCCGAGATAGCTGAACCGGGGCTCCGCGCGCAGCTCTTCGATCGTGTAGCGCGGGCGATAGATCGACCGGCGCGCGTCGCCGTAAAAATCCATGTCGTAGTACGGATTGGCGTCGCGGTCGCAACCCGCACGACGAATCGGCTCCGTGAGTAGCGCGAGCGCCGGGCGACCGAGAACGAATCCCTTGCGTTCGAGCGCTTCGCGTCGCCGCGCGTACGCATCGAGCAGCGTGCGCGCGTTGCTATCCAACTCGGCCGGGGGCTGCGTCGCGCGGCTGCGCAGCACGTACGGCGCGGTCGCGTCGTCCCACGCCGCGCTCACGCCGATGTCGCGAATCACCTCGTCGTACGCATCGTCCAGCGCTATCGCCGACAGACCGATCGCCTCGAGCTCGTGCGCTTCGAAGCACGGCGCACCGGCTCCCCACGCCGCGCCGAGGCCGCCGAGCGCGAGGCTCTGCACGGGTGTAAAGGTCGTCGAACGCACCGGCTGACGCTCGAGCGCCTCGGCCACCGCAAAATCGCGCGGTGCGGTGAGATGCCCGGCGACTCGGCGTCCCTCGTGCAGACGTCGCGCCTCGACCGCGCCCCAAAAGTAGCGAGCCTGATCGGGATCGGTGCGACGCAGTTCCGAGAAGGGCGCGTCGGGTACGCTCGCACGCGCATCGGGATCGTCGATGCCGTAGTCCAGCATGACGACCGATGCACCCGCTTCGATCGCCGCCTTTGCCGCCTGCGCGCCCGCCGGTCCTGAACCGACGATCGCAAGGTCGGGGATCATGCACGTCTCCAGAGCAGGCGCACGAGGATCCGCGGGATTGCTAGCACCATCGCGAGCACGGCGATGCCCGCGAGCGCGCAAATCGTGAAGAACGGGCCGATCGCCAGCGGTTCGAATGCGCGCGCGTGGCGCGGATCGGTCTCGCGCTCGGCGACGCGCTCAAGTTCGCGAGCGGAGGGGAGCAACAGGTGCAGCACGTTCACGCGAGCGCGGCGAGCACGCTCGGTAGCGAGGCGAACGGCCGGGCGATCTCGGGATAGCTCGGCACGGAGAACGCGCGCAGATTGCGGAGCGACCGCACGCGTTCGACGCCGAGATCGAGCGGAAGGCGCAACCGCTCGACAATCGCGGCGCAAGCGAGCAAGAGTGCATACGGCACGGGGACGAGCACGATGCCGCGCCCGACGCCGCGCGCGATCGCGCGCAGCAACTCGCGCAGCGCAAGTGGTTCCGGCGACGCGAGCACGTAGCTGCCGCACGCACCGGCCTCGACCAGTTCGACGATTGCTCCGGCGAGATCGTCGATTCCGATGCCATAGACGGGCTGCCGCCCGCCGTCGACCACCGGCGCGAGCGGCATACGTCGCAGCGAATCGCGCATGCGCGCGAAGAGTCCGCCGTTTCCGATCACGAGACCGGGCCGCACGATGAGATCGCGCGCGGCATCGAAGGAGCGCTCGCATGCCGCCTTCTCGCGACCGTAGGCCGAGCCCGCGTCGGTCTGCGCGCTCAGCGACGAGACGAAGAGCACGCGCGGCACACCCTCGGCGCGCGCACGGCGCACGAGCGCGGCGGCGGCGGCTACGTTGTCGGCCTGCGGATCGTACGCGCAATGCACGAGGAGATCGAGCCCGGTGAGATCCGGCGCATCGTCGCCGAGCACGTAGGGACGCGCGGTGATGCCGCGAGCAGCCCCGTCGGGGAGCGCGCGGCGCCCGAACGCGACGGCGCCCCAACCGCGCTCCAAAAACGCAGCCAAAAGAGACGACCCGATGAAGCCGGTTGCACCGGTAACACCAACGACGCGCATCGCGTCTTGCTTTGGTGGGCGAACGCGATTTGCCTGGCGGAGCAGGTTGGCGCGGGGAGCTTCCGAAGCTGCAACGCGTGATTGCTTGCGTCGTGCCCGCCTACCGCGCGCGCGATTCCGTGCGCTCCGTGGTGGAGTCGCTCCTCGCCGTTTCCGATCTCGTGGTCGTCGTGGACGACGGCTGTCCCGATCGCTCGGGCGACGTGGTGCGCCGCGCCTTCGTCGGCGATCCGCGGGTGGCCGTGCTCCAGCGCGAGCGCAACGGCGGCGTCGGTGCCGCGATGAAGACGGGCATCGAGCACTGCCTCGCGGTCGGCGCCGACGTGATCGTCAAGGTCGATGCCGACGGACAGATGGATCCGAGTTTCGTTCCGCACCTCGCCGCCTGCCTCGAGCACAACCGCTCGATCGGCTTCGTCAAGGGCAACCGCTTCGCGAGCGAGAGCGTGCTGCGGCGCATGCCGCCGGTGCGGCTGATCGGGAATTCGCTGCTCTCGATCCTGGTCAAGTTCGCGTCGGGTTACTGGAACCTACTCGATCCGACGAACGGCTTCGTCGCCTTTCGCGCGGAGACGCTGCGCGATATCCCGTGGGAACGCTTCGCCGACAGCTACTTTTTCGAAACGAGCGTGCTGGGCGAACTCGGACTCGCCAACGTGCCGATCGGCGAGGTCGAGATGCCCACGATTTACGGCACGGAGCAGAGCTCGCTCTCCATCCGTCGCGTCGCCCTCGAGTTTCCACCGAAGCTGCTGCGCATGTTTTTGCGGCGCATGCTGCTGCATTACTTTCTCTTCGACGTGAACCTCGGCTCGATCTATATCTTCTTCGGCCTGCTCTTCGCGCTCGCGGGCATCACGATCGGCGGGATCGAGTGGTTCCAGACGCTGCACACGGGGCACGTGCGCACGGCGGGCACCGTGATGCTCGCGGTGCTGCCGACGCTCATCGGCTTTCAGCTCCTCTCGAACGCGCTCATGTACGACGTGCAGTTCGCGCCGAAGACGGTGCGCGAGCGCGCGATGCGCGCAAAGGATCGCGACTCGACGCTGCTGCGCCGACTCGGCTAACGCCGCGCGATCACCGCGATCCCAAGCCCGGGAATGCGCACGACGGGATGCTCGAAGTCGTATCCGTCTTTGCGCATGCGCGCGACGACGACGCGGTCTTCGGCTTGCGCCTCCGCCTTGCCGTAGAAGTTGACGCTTCCGCCGTAAATGTGGCCGTTGTCCGGCTGCACGAAGTCCTGCACCACCGCATAGTTCGCGCGGTCAACGCCGATCGGGAAATCGTAGATCGTGCGCCCCTCGAAGAGAAACGGCATGCCGGTCTCAACCGTCGTGACCACGCTTCCGGTCGGAATCGCTTCTGAAAGCTGGACGGCGAGATTGCGGTACTGCAGACCCGCCCGCGAATCGTACGTCGTGATGAGTTTCGGAAATGCGAAGTAAAACGACTGCGGAATCGCCGCCGGCGTAAGGAACGGCCCCGCGGTGTACGGACCCAGCAGCGCGATATAGCAGCCGCACGCAACGAGAGCCGCGTAGGTTCCCCACGCCTTTGCTCGATCTTGGAGCAGTTCGTTCATGCGCGCGAGTCCGAGCACGGCCGCCCACACGAGAAACGGAAAGTAGAAGACGTGATAGTGGGTTGACCACTGCACCTTCTCCGCGCCGCCGATCGTGCCGACGATGTTTGGAATCATTAACACGAACGCCGTGAGGCCCGAGCGCCAGCGAAACGCGGCGAGCGCGAGCAGCGGAAGGTTCGCGACGAGAAAGTAGCCGATCATGCGGTCGAACGCGGGATTGTGAAGGCGCGCCATGAGCTGCGCTTGCGTGCTCGGCATGAATCCGGAGTAGTCGCTATTGACCAAGAAGAGTTTGATCGCGATCGTTCCGTAGAGCAAGAGCGCGATCGCCGTCCCCACGCGGAACTTGCGATCGGCGATCGTTTTCCAATTCAGCGCGCACCATACGATGCCGAAGATACCGGCCGTAATCGCCGCTCGCTCGTTGATGATGGCGCACGAAACCGCGAGGACCGCGAGCGGGGCGCGCTTGATACCGTCACCCGCGAAGGCGAGCGCGAAGGCCAATCCGATACCGACGAAGAGCACGTCGGGGTAGAACTGGCCGTACACGAGTCCTTCCCACCAGGCGGGGTACGCCATGACCAGCATCGCGAAGAGCCCGGCGACGACGACGTTCGCGCCGCCGCGGCGCAGGCTCGCATACGCGAGCACGGCGAGCGCCAAGAAACTCGCCGTCATCGCCGCATAGACCACGAACCACGCGGAGACGACCTTCGCGAAGAGACCGAGCACGAAAAGCACGAGGTACAGGTGGAAATCGAGCATGTTGCGCTCGGCGGGAACCGGCGGCAGCAACGGATTCTTTGCAATCTCCGCGGCCTTCATGACCGGGTAGTGCCCGTCGAGAAAGCCCTGCGTGCTCGCGAAGACCTGACTCACCGGATGCCCGGTCGCCGCGATATTCTGCGTGAGTTGCACGAAGATTGCGGTATCACCGCGCATCGGCCCGATGAGAACGATCTTCAGGAAGACGAGGGCGCCGAAGAGCGCGAGCGCGAGCGCTCCAACGATCCACGTTTCGAGCGAGATGCGACGGAGATATGCCATAGCGCCTCCGCTTGGCAGCACGGTTCGGCGGTTCCTTGCTTTGCGGTGCGGGAGCGCGGCGTGCGAGGCGTAAATGCTTGCACGCCATGAAGTTCGCACGATCCACCGTCCGCGCGCTGGGTGTCGCGTTTCTCGCCTTCGCCGCGGCGTGCGCGCACCACAACGGGCCCGCTCCCCGAGCGCTCACGCTTCCGTACGGGATCGTTACGCACGCCCCGCTCGTCGAAGGCCGCTCGTACGGCGGCCTCTACCCCGGTCACGTCGGCGACAGCGGCGTGTGGACGGGCGAGCGTGCCGCGTTCGACCTGCGCAAGACGCACCGCGCGACGCGCTTAGCGATCGTCTTTTACGTGCCGGGTGGCAAGGATGCACTCGGGCGTTGGTTCGGCGCGCATCCGATCTCGCTCTCGCTGCGCGTCGCCGGATCGAAGCCGCAGACGATTTGCTGCTTTCACGGAGGCATCGGGAGCGCGCACGTGGAGCTGCCGCCCGCGCTCCGGGAGCTACGCGGCGACGTTCCGATCGCGCTCGTCGTGCACGGCGCCGTCGTGCCGCACGCGATCGATCCGTCGCAAGGCGATACGCGACGGCTCGGGATCATTTTGCTGCGGACGTTTTTTTATTGAGATCCGCGCGGCGTGCGAGCGCGGTGAAACGCTCGGTGGAGCTCGGGAGCACGACGAAGCCCACGCGCTCGAGCTGTTCGATCAGATAATCCACTTCTTCGGGTGCGAGCGCCGCGCTCGTGCGGCTGATGACTGCCGCGCCGATGCGATGCTCGCGCGCATACGCCGCGAAGCGCCCTTCGTCAACGGCGCGCGCGATGTCGCTGTAGCGACCGGGCCCGGTCCAGTCGCCCCACGGCTGCGCCCCGTGCAGCTCGACGTAATACTGCAGCGGAGCCTCGACCAGGAGCACGTTGCCGAACGCGGCGTCGGAATGCGACGAGTCACCGAGAATCGGTTCGGCCTCGGCGTAGCCCGGCACCGTCTTGAAGAGCACGTCGTTGTCGCTCGGCATGTACTCGCGCAGATTCGTATAGTACTTGCCGCGGAACTCCGCATAGAACGGTCGCGAGCCGGGTGACGGCAGCACGCAGAGTACCGATGCGACGACCGCGGTCGCCATTCCGAGGCGCGTGGATCCGCCGAAGCGCAAGAACGTGAGCCCCGCCGCCGCCGCGACTTCGGGATAGACGAGCAACGTGTAGCGCGTGAGCGCTGACGTGGCGATGAGATACACGAAGCCAAGCGCTAGCCACGCGTAGATGCCGAGGAGCGCGCGCTCGTCCTTTTCGCGTCGCCGACGCAACGCGAGCAGCACGAGCGCGACGGGAAAGAGATAGACGGCCAGCACGACCGCCGTCACACCGTATTCGCGAAACTCGATCGTCTGCGGATCGCGGAACTCGTCGTACGCGAAGCTCTCCCATCCCGCAAGCGTCCGCCGCGTGCTCAGATCGCTCGCGATCGCATTCCAATCCGCCTGCGTAAAGGTCGGATCGTGGCCGCGCAGCGCGAGATTGAAGATCGGCGGGATCGGATCGCCGTCGCGCACGAGATTGCGCACGTACCAAGGCGACGCGCAGACGAGCACGAGCAGCGCGAGCGCCGCGAGCTTCACCCGCGAAAGGCCGAGGCGACGCGCCGCCGCCACGAGCGCCACCGCACAGAACGGTACGAAGAAGATATACGACGGCTTCATCCCGGCGAGAAAGGCGCATGCGAGCGCGCCGAGCCAGAGCCACGACGCATCCTCCTCGAGCGTCGCGCCGGCGAACGCCGCCACGGTCGCGAGAAAGGCCGCGCTCGCGAGCGCGTCGGTCATCGCCGTCGGCCACCAGCGCAGAAAGACCGCCGAGAGCATCAGCGAGAGCGGCATCAGCACGTAGATCGCCGACGCCGCGCGAGCCATGAGGCCGGTGCGCGCCGCTTGCGCGCGCTCGTCCACGCTCGCAACGAGCGCTTCGATGCCCAAGCACGCGAGCGTGCCCGCCAGCCATTCGAAGAACACGACGTAGCGGCCGAGCCCGAGCACCATGAGCCACGCGTACGTCAACTCGGTATTGAACGCATAGTAAGGGAAACGCATGCGCGATTCGGCATAGATGCGCCCAGCGCGCATCCACTCGAAGGCCACCGCGAGGTGCACGCGCACGCCGTCGGAGGAGAAATCCGGAATCACCGCCGGCACGCAGAGCGCGAGCGCCGCGGCATAGACCAGCGCGCCCGGTCCGCGAAACGCATCGGCCACGAGTTCGTATCGCCGCGCCCAAAAGCGACGGCGTGCGATTTGCCCGCGCGCGAAGAGCGCGAGGAGCGCCGCGTTGCAGACGGCCGCGAGGGCGAGTCCGGCCAGTGTGAGCGCGTGCGCCGAACCGACGACGAATGCCTCGAAGCACCAGATGGCGATGCCCGCGATCGTATAGAGGACGACGCGCAGCATCGAACGGCCCTGCGAGTTCGGTCGTTCGACGCTCGTATCGAGCAGCGAGCCCGTGAGAAAGAACAGCGCCCAGAGCGCGTGCGCGACGAACGCTCCGGCGATCACCTGACGACCGGCGTACATCGCGCGTCCTACGGAAGCTCGGCGACGAGCGCCGCCGCTTCGCGCCCGCCGCGAACGGCGTAATTCGTGCCGCGATCCTCCGGGTAGATCTGGGCCATCGACGACACGACGACGTTACGAAGCGAGGTGTGCATCGGCGGAACGAGCGCCGAGTAATCGCGCTCGACGATCGGTTGCGCGTAATCGGCGCGCCAGACGTGCGATGCGATGATCGCATCGTCGCGAAACGCCGGAAACATGCGGCGCAGAAAGCCGAGCGCGTAGGCGAGGTACTCCTCGTCGCTCAGATGATAGGTGGCATCGTTCTGCGGCAGGTAGCGCGAGAGATAAACGATGTGCCGCCCGCCGTACGATCCGACCGGCTCGAAATTCGTATGCTCGATCACGCCGACGAACGGAAACGACGGATCGTTCACATTGATCCAGTAGAGTTCGGAGAGGCTCTCGCGCAGTTCGAGCACGAGACAGATGTTCGCCAGATAGCGGATGCGTCGCAAACGAGCGGCCTCGGCTTCATCGAGATGATCCCCGAGGAGGTCCGCCGCGATCGGCAACGGCGTCGTCACCAGCACGTTATCGCAAGGTATGCGACCGCTCTCGGCGAGCACGGCGACGGCCGCACCGTCGCGCACCTCGAGCGCGCGCGCGCCATCGCCGGTGCGAATCTCGACGCCACGCGCGACGAGCGCGTCGCGGATGCCGTCCACCAGCGCACCGAACCCGCCGTCGAAGTAGAGCAGCACCTCGGCGCCGCTCTTCGCCCGGCTCCCGCCGCGCAGACAGAGCTTGTTCCAGAGCCACACCGCCGAGATCTCGTCGGCGACGTCGCCGAACTTTCCGCGCAGCAACGGCTCCCACACCACGCGGTAGACATTCTCGCCGCAGGTACGCACCAGCCAATCGCGCGCGGTCACGCCTTCGAGACGGCGCCAGTCGCGGACGCTGCGCGCCACCGGCACCAGCAACCCCAGACGAAGTCGATCGACGAACGGCAGCGGCGTGAAGCGCAGCAGATCGAGCGGATTGCTCAGGCGAAAGAGCGTGTTCGCGTAGTACATACCCGTACGGCTCTCGCGCGAGACCAGCCGTTCGCCGAGCCCGAGCTCCTCGATCAGGCCGATGATGTGCGTGTCCGACGTGAACCAATGATGGTAGAAGCGCTCGAGCGCGTATCCGCCGGCGTCGAACGACGCGGCGAGTCCCCCGAGCGAGTCCTCGCGCTCGAGGACGGTAACAGAAAATCCGGCCTGGGTAAGATCCCAGGCCGCCGCGAGACCGGTAATGCCGCCGCCGACGATGCACGAATGAGACACGAGCTTAACATCTGTTCAAGGGTGTCACGCGACCGGCCTCCAACTGACACGTGATGTCGCTCTTCGGGCGCGCGCGTACGATCGTTCGCACGCACGGCTACGGTGGACTCACGGCTCGCGCCTTAGCGAAGCTGAAAAGGATCGCGTCCTCTCGCATCGAGCAGCGCGCGCGCAAGCGCGCGTGGCACCGGCTCGTCTCGCGCGTTCGCAGCGGCCCGGTATACTTTCCGCGCCACGCCAACCCGACGGTCTCGGTCGTGGTCATCGCCTCGCAACACGCGTCGCGCGCCGCTTCGTGCCTGAACGCACTGCTTCGGCAACTCGACTCGTTGCCGTGCGAGGTGATCGTTGTAGCGAGCGCCGATGCGCCGCAGACGCTCGCCTACCTCGACGCATGCTCGGGGATCACGGTCGCGAGCGCCGACGATGCCCATGACTTCGCTACGCGCGCGAATCGCGCGCTCGCCGCGGCTCGCGGGCGGTTCGTCTTCTTTCTGGACGAGAGCACGATCGCCGCGCCCGACTGCATCGGTCGACTGCTCGCCGCGTGTGCCGGCAACGAGCGCGTCGCGCTCGTCGGGTCGCAGTTGGTCTCACCCGACGGAAGCGTCGCGTGCGCGGGTGGAATCCTCTGGCGCGACGGCACCGCGTCGTGGTTCGGCAGCTCGGCGGGTGCCCGCCCGCACAGCACGCTCTTTCCGCGCGACGTCGATTTCGCCGCACCCTACGCGTTGATGGCGCGCACCGAGACGCTGCGCGCGCTCG
>JAGWSR010000042.1 GCA_028869385.1 bacterium | reverse complement strand
TGCGCTCGCTCAGGCCGGGTTTATCGCATCCGAAGGAGACGAAACGTGGAGAGTGTTACGCGCACCCTAGCAGGCCTCATCGTCGCGATTCTCGCCTCGATCGTGCCGCTCGCCGGAACCTATGCGTTGCTGGGTGGAAAAGCGGCCGTCGTCGCCCACCTGAACGCCGATCACGGACCGGGATCGAACGTGCATCTCGACGTGTATCAAACGCGCGAGGGAAGCGCGGCGCCGATTCGTCGCTACGATCTCGATATGACGAAAGATATGCACATGATCGTGCTGCGCGACGACTTCGCCACCTTCGCCCACGTGCATCCGGCCTTCGATGCCTTGACCGGACACTTCACGATCGTCGTGCCGATGCCGCGCGGCCACGCCTATTACATCTACACGGATTCGCAGCCTACGGGCATCGGACAACAGGTCTTCCGGTTTACCTACGACGCCGGCGCGGGGTCCGTGCACGCGCCGGTCGGCCTGGACGAAGCATCGCCGACGAAGGCGCAGGTCGGCCGCTATAGCGTGCGGCTCGCCGCGACGACGATTCCGGCAACGACGCCGCACACGATCGACGTCACCATCGAGCGCGATGGAAAGCTCGCGACCGGACTTCGCCCCTACCTCGGCGCGGCCGCTCACGCCGTCTTCATCAACACCGCGACGTTAGCGTACGTGCACGTGCATCCGATGGTGCAAGGCGCAACGATGTCGATGCCCATGTCGGGCATGCAGATGGATGACGACGGCCCCGCGCAGGCCGGGCCCAAACTCAGCATGCACGTGCCGGCGCTTCCCGCCGGAGCGTACCGACTCTGGCTGCAGTTCCAGGGGCCCGACGGCCTGCAGACGGTGCCGTTTACGCTCGTCGCGCGCTAAGCGCACGCACGTTCTTCACGCCGAGCGCGACGAAGAACAGCACGGTCGCGAGCAGCACGATGGTCGCGCCGCTCGAACTGCGGAAGAAATACGAAAGGTAGAGTCCGCCGACGGTGCTCGTGACGCCGAGCACGGCCGAGAGCCACATCATCGGCGCGAAGCGCGCGGTGAGCTGGTAGGCGGCCGCCGCCGGCGTGACGAGCAGCGCCGCGACGAGCACGATGCCGACGGCCTGCAACGAGACGATGATGGTAAGCGCGAGCATCACGAGCAGCACGTACTCGACGGTACCGGCGTGGATACCGCTCGCTTCGGCGACGACCGGATCGAACGACGTGTAGAGCAGCGAGCGAAACATCACGACCGTCGCCACGGCGATCGCGATGGCGAGGCCGAGGATGAGCCAAAGATCGCCCCGGCTCACGCCGAGGATGTCGCCGAAGAGAAAGCTCTGCAGATCGATCGTGTAGCTGCGCTTGAGGCTCATGAGAAACACGCCGAGCGCGAAGGCGCCGGTGAAGAGCACGCCGATCGTGGTGTCGAGCGAGATGCGCCCGCGACGATGCACGAACCCGATGCCGAGCGCGGTGAGCACCGCCACGATCGCCGCGCCGATGTAGTAGTCGAAGTTCTTTAGGTACGCGATCACGATGCCCGCGAACGATGCGTGTGCGATACCGTCGCCGATGAACGAGAGACGGCGCAGCACCACATAGGTTCCCATCGTCGAGCAGAGCAGCCCCACGGCGAGCGCCGCGAGAAACGCGCGCTGCATGAATTCGTAGTGGAACGGTTCGAGCAGCGCGCTCATCGGCGGATCTCCGGGTGGCTGGCGTGTTCGGGGTGCGCCTCGTGGTCGTGGCGCAGGTGCCCGTGCGTGTGCGTGTGCTCGCGAATCGCGGCGTACGCGCCGGATCCGATCACCTCTTTCGGCGTTCCGAGTGCGAGCACTTTGCGATCGAGCACCATGAGGCGGTCGAACCACGCGTCGACGTTGTCGAGATCGTGCGTCGTCATGAGCACGGGCAAGCCGCCCGCAACGAGTTCGCGTACCACGCACGAGAGCGCATGCTCCGTCTCGGCGTCAACACCGGTGGTCGGTTCGTCGAGCAAGAGCAATTGCGGCTCTTGCGCGATCGCGCGAGCCACGAAGACGCGCTGCTGTTGCCCACCCGAGAGCTGCGCGATGTGCCGATCGGCGAACGGCGTCATGTTCACGAGATCGAGCGCGCGCGCAACGATCTCGCGATCGCGCCGGGCGAAGCGCTGCCAGAAGCGCATGCGCGGAAAGCGGCCCATCGCGACGACGTCCCACACCGATGCGGGAAAGGACCAATCCACCGCCTCAACCTGCGGCACGTACGCGATGCTACCGGCAGGCAGGCGCCGCGGCTCGCCGCCGAGCACGCAGAGATCGCCGCTCGCCGGTGAGAGCAGGCCCGCGATGGTTTTGAGCAGGGTGGATTTGCCCGAGCCGTTGGGACCGACGATGCCGAGCGCCTCGCCGTAATGCACGTCGAGCGTCACCCCGTCGAGCGCGGTGAAGTGGTCGTAACGCACGACGATGGAGTCTAAGCGAAGCGCTTCGCCCGCGCAGCCTTTCAACGCATGGACCTCGCGATGATCGCCGTGTCGTAGTCGAGCATGGAGAGATAATCGGCGACGCGCGCATTGGTGCCGATGGAATCGTCGTAAAGGTTATCCACGATCGAGATGTTCGCGCTTCCGGCGACCTGCTGCGCGAGCTTCGGGCTATATTCAGGCTCGCTGAAGATCGCATGCACGCCGTGCGCCTTGGCGAGATCGATCAAGCGCGCAATCTGTTGCGGGTTGGGATCTTGCCCGGGGCTCGTTTCGATGACGCCGAGCGTACGAATGCCGAAGCGTGCGTTGTAGTACTGGAAGGCGTTGTGATACACGATCATGACGCGCCGCTGCGGCGGGATCGCGCGATACCGCGCGGCGATGCGCGCCGTGAGCGCGTCGAGCTTGGCGTCGTACCGCGCGGTGTTTGCGCGATATTCGGAAGCGTGCTCGGGATCGAGCGCGATCAGCCCGTCGCGAATCGCCGCGACGTAATGCTTGGCATTCTGCGGATCCATCCAGAGATGCGGATTTCCCTCGACGACGGGGAGCCCGGCGCTGCCGACCACGATCTTGAGCTTCGGCGCGCCGACGCTGCGAATCGTGCGCGCGAGCCACGTTTCGAGCCCGGCCCCGTTCTCCACGAGCAGTTGCGCCTCTGCGAGGGTGGCGGCATCTTGCGGCGTCGGCTGATATGTTTCGGGCGACGCGCCGACCGGCACGAGGCTCGTCACGCTCACGTGCGCGCCACCGACCGCACTCACGAACGAATTGAAGGTGGAGATGGTGGTAAGCACGCGGATGCGGCCGTCACCGGCAGGCGCGGGGCCCTGCGAGGAGCACGCCGCGAGCGCTAGCGCAGCGAGCAGTGCGAAGCGACGCATTAGCGACATGCGCGGCACCGCCCGGTGAATTCCATCTTGTGCTCGTCGAGTTCGAAGCCGTGTACGCTGCGCAGCGACTCGGCAAGCTGCTCCATGGTGGAGCAATCTACATCTTCCACGCGGCCGCAGGCGCGGCAAATGGCGTGGTGGTGGTGATGCGTCGGCGCGCACATCTTGTAGGTGGCTTCGCCCGCGTCGTCCGCGCGCTCGGTCACTTCACCCCGCTCGCGCAGATGTTCGAGCGTGCGATAGACCGTCGAGAGCGAGACCTTGTGCTCGTGCTCGTCGAGCCGCCGGTGAATTTCGGCTGCGGAGAAGAAGCGCGGCTCGGCGCGGAGCAGGCCCGCGATCTGCTCGCGGGGCTTGGTAACGTACACGGCTCGGGTGCCCATGCGGGGCTCTATTTGCGAATAATTCGCAAAATCATTTCGCGCAGTCGTGGATTGCTTGCCTGCCCTGCGCCTCGACCGTGGTCTTCCAATAGTTTGAGGTGTCGCCCCAAGCCGGGAGCGTAAACTTCACCGCCGCCGCACGGGTGCGAATATCCGGTGCGATGTCCGAGAGGACGCTCGGGAGCGTACCGTCGGGGAGCAGCCCCTGGGCGAGCTCGAGCCAGGCGCCGGCGAGAAAGCCCGCCGCAATCGCGGGACTCTCGGCAGGGCACGCGGCTCCGAACCGCGCCAGCGCGGCATCACTTTCGACCGCGTAGGTGACGGCGGCAGCGGCGTGGAGCTGCTGCGCGACCGGAAGCAGCGCGGCATCATCGGAGCAGGCCTCGCGCACGATCTCGGACTCTTGGCGAATCTCGGCGAGGAGGCGCTCGGCGTCGGCGAAACGATGCTCGCTCTCGGGCTGCCCCACCGGATGCGCCTCGAACGCGCGCGCCCGATCGGTGAGGGCATTGGCCACAATGCCGTTGCAGCGCGTGGGGGCATCGGCCAGCATCACGGGGTGGGCGCCGAGCGAGACCGCGAGAGCAAAGGCGACAAACATCGCCCGAACCTTGCGCGCCCGCGTGCGCGCGGCCTGCCGTTCAAAGCCTTTGACAGGGGATGGACCCGCGCCGTATAATCTCCCGCGTCGCCCCCGCGGAGCAAGTGGAAGAAATCGTGGGGATGTAGCTCAGCTGGTAGAGCACTTGCTTCGCATGTAAGGGGTCAGGAGTTCGAGTCTCCTCATCTCCACCAATTGAAAAACGCCCGTCGCAATCGAGTCGACAGGCGTTTTTCGCTTGTTTAAGGGAACAAGCAAGCGATGAAAATCAGCGACTTCATTTTCAGATACCCTTCGTACAGCCGACATGATAGCATTTGCCGATTGCGGCTGTACGTTCACGACGGTCGAACGGTCGCCATAGCAACGGAGTTAGATGGGAACACCGGAGCTTCAATCACCAACTCCATCGAGTATCTATGGCGGGCGCTAGTCGAACAAGGCCACGTGAACACATCCGTAACACTCATAGAGCACTACGAGCGAAGCGGATTCTTCGAAAGGAACGATTTCGACTTAGTTACGATCGCAGCCAACTCACCTACTTGGGCAGATATCGAAGTCCAGGAACTGGTGGCATTAACTGGGGGCGATGAGAGTGAGCTGATCTCGCCCACCAAAAACTCGAAACGACTGCTCGGTGAAATTGGGCGGCTGCGAACATCCATCGAGCCCCATGCAGACCTTTCTTATCCAGAATCGGTCGCGGTGGTGAAGCGACAACTCGAAATTCAAGATCAGATGATCCCGAAAGGCACGATTCAGGCGTTAATACAAGCAGGTGCCGGTGAGCGTCAGCTGCAGGATGTCATTAAGTCTGATCTCTCGTTAATCGCCGAGCCGTATGCGAGCCCACCTGAAGAATATATCTGCTTTGCGGAGTATCCTATTGGTGATGGTTTTGCCGATTTTGTTTTATTTACAGGGCGATCACGCATGGATGTCATCGTATTTGAAATCAAAGGAGCAGATTTCCCCGTGCTCAATGGCTCGGGCCGAAGAAACCTGAGCGCTAAGTTAAACGAAGCAGCACAGCAGGCCAGATCTCGACTCGCTCATGTCTACCGGAACTATAATGGTTTTCGGCTACGCGCACACGAAATCCGATCGCTCGTTGAGCAGCGACAGCTATTGCACGGTGCATTCATTGGCCCGCACGGCCCCGTGCCGCAAGTCGATCCTGAGAAAGACATAAATCTCCACGGTGTGCTGATAGCGGGCCGCACAAACGACGATTTGCTAGAAAGCAGCGTGCGCCATGAGTTCGAGATGCAAACTGCCCCGCGCCTAAGGGTCGAGTCCTGGGATTCGTGGGTGAGAAAGCTCCGTCGGGCTTGACCGACAAAAGACTGAGACTTCAACCATCGCTAGGTTGAGCAAGCCCCTGCAACACTGCCTGGGCCCTTCAATCCAGGCTATGTTACAGATGGTAAAGGAGCGGCAACTAGTTTCGGCTCATTTCGAGGCAGCATGGGTGGCTCACCACAGAATTTTTTACCTCGTCCCGTCACGGTCAGAATCGATCCAGCACTAAAGCATCTGATCTCGCTCTAGAAAGAGCGCTCAGAATTGCCTTTCGGCTCTACTACATTGCCAGTCGTAAACAAAGTCGATCATGCCGGCTTTCGCCGCCGTCACATGCAGATTTCCACTAAAGCGATTCAACTCAAAAAGCCAATCGGCAGCTATCCAACGCATTGAAGAACCACTGATTGCGACGTCAAAAGGCTCATCACCCTGTCGATAATTACCACCTGACATCGTTACCGTAGAGCTAGTCAGGTCAATTAATAGGGACAACGGAGGCTGACAGGCCATGCTTTGGCAGCTAAAGTACGAACCAGGAAGCCCGCCTCCAGTCTGCACGCATTCAAGCGCTGCAGTATCAGCCCTAGCTGGCGCGCCCATCTGAAAAACGATCGCAAATAGAGCCGCTAAGACCGTAAGGTATATCCTCATAGCTAATCCTCAAAGTACGCTATTCGCCGTGTGAAAACTCTATCAACGGCTGCGATCGCAGACGAACACACGTAACTCAGCTTTGCTTCAAACCCGAAATGCGCTCTCTGATAAACTCCGCGAAGGCAATCATGTCGGCGTCTTCCGCCATGCTTTTCACCCAGATCTGACACATCGTCGTCCAAATGTAATCGCGATTCTTGTTCCACTGCTGCGCCACATGCGGCAACCAGTCGTGATGGTCCGGAAGCGTCATTGCGGCATAAAGACCTCGGACAACTGCGGCCTCGTCAATCCCTAAGCGCTTCGACAGTTCCTCTTGATACAGAGCATGAAGAGACGAAAATATCACCTTTTCCGGCGCATCACCGCCCGGAATCTTTATGACTCCAGGACTAAGGCTCGCGTCACCATCAACAATTCCGACAACAGGCATTGGCAAACGACCCTGTGATGCAAGAGCCCCCAAAGAAGCAACCATGTTCTTCGGTCCGGCTTCCTTGATTTCCAGCGGAGTGAGGTCAATTTCGGCAGCCGTCAATATCTCGCCAACAAGCTCTCGAGCCTCCCTATCCTCTACATACAAATACAATTCCGGCGCACGCAGATCATCCATTCGCGAGAGTGCAAACGCAGAGCTTGCACCATACAGAACATCAACCCCGACAGGACTGCGGCTCAAAAATATACGAGCCTCCTCAGGTAATTCATCGAGAACGTACTTACTGTGAGAGGACAAGACAATTTGTATGTGCCGAGTTCGCGCCAGCCATAACAGAAAGTGGACAAAACGGCGCTGAGCCCGCGGATGCAGTGAAGCCTCAACCTCATCAATGACAACCAGAGCGGTATCCCTGACTTTCTCAAGACGCTTCATCAGATCAAGCGTTGCGGCTTCGCCAGCACCCTGATGAAATGCCGAATACTCGCTTCCTCCGAACGACACCACACCAACATCTTTAGTGGGGTCAACGTCAGAAGCTGCTATTCGAACGTGGTCATAACCTCGGCTCAACACGGCTGAGTAGTATCGCTGCAAGTCGGCGTCTAAGTTCCTCGTGCTTGCTTCCTGAGCGCGACTCGTCGCGATTCGCGCATATCCAGCAAGGTTTTCGATCGGTAGCGTCCGCGCAATAGTCTCGAAAATAACTTCTCGTTCCGGACGACCACTAAATCGCCAACGTTCACGTTTTCTAAACGTATAAGCTCGATCATTGCGCCCTTCTCTTATTTTATAGGATATTGAGCAACTTGAGCTCGCATCCCAGGGCGTTGTGCGAAAGAACGCAGACGGCGAATAGGTAATTCTTCGCTGTGGATCCTTGTAGGCAGCAGCCGCTGCCATCAGAACCGTAGACTTTCCGGAGCCGTTTTCTCCAGAAACAACAGTCACTGGAAAATTGAACCGAACTTCCTGATTGTTCCAGCCTCTTAGGCCATCGATTGTGATAGATCGCAAAAACTTCGGCCACGGCGCCGAAACTTGCTTTGATCGGATCTCAGATACTTCACGATGCATAACGCCCACCCAGTAACAACATCACGGCCTATCTAATCGGCTATCTCAGCAACATTTGTTGTACACACAGAACACAAGCTACGTTTCGTTGACATAGACTTATACTTACGAGCCTCACTCTGCATCTTGGCGACGCTGTAAGCATACACTTGATAGGGGAGCGACCAAGTCTAGTCGCTTTTACTTTTGTGGATCATTCCAGATGGACCCGTCGACGAACTTCACGGCCGCAACAGCACAACTATTTTGCTGAACTCCATTATCCCAAGCATTTTCGAATTTCCAGCCAGGCGAGCCAGGAGAATCAGGTTACGTTTCCGGCTCGCCAGTCAACTGATTTGCGCGTGGCTTAATAGTCACGCCCCTAGAAAACAATCCATTTATATAGCTGACTTCATCATCGAGCGTGTCCCCAAACGCATCGAGTAGCTTAAAGCTAAATTTCACATTTGAAGCCGCTACGACCTGATCATTACGGAAGGTTACATCAACCAAGAAGTTCCCGTTAGAGTACTGGGAGAAGTCACACTTTTCGATGACGACGGGCGATCGAGTATCTATGATCGCACCGTGAACAACATCGCTGCGCGCTAAACTGGACCAAATAAGCAAGGCTGCCAACATCGTTCGTCCTCTCCCGTACGTGTGCTCGAGCCAGCTGCCTTCAAACGGCAAAGCTGGAGCACAAATCATGCCTGCGGATATTGCGTATTTAGCCAGGAGCCGGATACGCACTCGGACGTTTTGCCACATGGAAGCGGTCGCCTACTGGATAGTCCGAAATGCCCACCTGGTCGACCACTTATTGACCACACCCATACGGCGTACGAAGGCAGACTAGCCCAGATGCCTGCGTACTCGGCGGAATGCCGCTAGAACTGTTGCCGAGCACCTCGGCTTTCTTCGCATGTAAGGGGTCAGGAGTTCGAGTCTCCTCATCTCCACCAATTGGAAACGCCCGTCGAAATCGACGGGCGTTTTGCGTTTTGGGGATGCGAACGTTCGCGTTTACCAGAGGTCCAACGTGTTGTTGTTCTGCCAGTACTGCCGACACGGTTCCCGCGCCGTCGCATCCCACCGATCCGTCTTCGAGCCGGTATAGTTGAAAAACACCTTGCACTCTTTGACGTGCCCACCTTCCTCCCACTTCAGGAAGAACCATCGAAGCTGACCGTGGAGATCGGGGACCGTAACGCCCATCGAGTCCAACGCATCGACGCGGTTCGCACACCGCACCGTTTCCTTCGTGCTGCTACGCTCCATGAGCTCGCACGCAATGCCGGGAAGCGCGTTGACGTCGGCCACCTTAGCTGGCGCTTTGATGTTGATCCATAAATCTGCGCGAGCAATCGCGCACGAAGCCGCGACGTAAACGGCAAAGGCGACAATGACGAGACGATTCACTTGAAGCCCCTCGCTTTCAACGATTGATTTCGAAAAATCAAAAGGATCGCCTCTAGCGGGTCCCTTGCGCTTTTAAAATCGCGGCTATTACGGCTTAGGCCCCCTCGATTACGCAAGCCCCTCTGACAGCGTCGGGATGCTGAGCGACGATGAGGATAGCGCCTGCGCGTTCTCAGCAGAGGGGATGTCCTTGGGCTGCAGCAGCGCCGTAGCAATCGCCGCGTGATGGGCGAGGAGTGCGAGCGCTTTGATTTCGTCCTCCAGGTAGCTCGTGCGGTCGGGCTTTGGACCGCAGCATAAGAAGCCGATCAGCGTCCCCCGCACGGCCATCGGGATGTAGAGCATGTGGAGCCGTTCGGCAGAGTCATCGTCGGCTTCGAACGGCTCTTGCCAACGACGTAGGCGCAACGGTTCTGCGTCGTTGAAGCGATACGAGCGCGGAAACTCGTCCGCACCGTCACCCACCACGAGCTCGTAGCCGTCGCCGCGTCCGAGATAATACGCGATGCCGAGCGGGTTCAACGCGCGTTTGACCGTCTCAACGCCGACGCGCATCACATCGTCCGCATCCGTCGCGGCGTCGGCTTCACGCGCAACGCGCTCGATGTCGGCGAGGCCGCGCAAGCGTTTGCGGAAGAATGCTTTCGTCAGGCGCTCCTCGACGAACGCGTGAATCGAACGTGCGGAAAGGCCGAGCGCGAGCACGATCGCGAAGGTCAGCAACTGGCCTACTGGGCCACCGCGGTCTTGCGAGAGATCGAACGAGCGCTCAAAGATTTTGCCGATCGCCCATTCGGCGGCGATAAACATGCCCACGATGATCGCCGATACGATCGTAAAGACGGTCGCGCGAGAGACCAGAATATTGAGATCAACGATGCGATGCCGCAGGATCGGATATGCGACACCGATTGCTAGGAAGCCGACCCTTCCCGCCGCGATAAAATCGCCATAATGCGTCAAGAGGATCCCGCCGCCGAGCAAGGCTTGAATCGGCTGAGCGACCATGAACGCCGCGGCCACGAGCCACATGCCCCCAAGCCAGCGCACCGGCGCCACATCCTCCTCGCGGGCGCTCAACAACGCATCTACGATCGCCGCGACGAAGACGAGCGCGAAGCACAGATCGATCACGGCTCCAGTTTTCGAGAAACGCCATAGCATGAACGGCGATGCGATGCCGGTCACTAACGTTGAGATTGAACCATACAGCGCGAGGCACTCGAAGGCGAGGTTTGCTGCACCGAACCAGCGGAGAATACCGCGAAACGCCGTCCGGTACGGGGGAAGAATAGCAAGCAGTTCGAGCGCCGCCCAATACGCGATCGGCCCGAATATAGCGGGCACAAAACGGTTCAAAATCTCCGCCATTAGTGCATTGGCGCATACCAAGGAGACGGCGACAGACAGTGCCGCAACGCCCGAAAAGGACAGCACGGCCGCGGCGCGGATTCCGACGCGCTGATTGCGCGCGCGTAGCAGCACCAAGAGCGCGACCACGAAGGCACCTAGAGCGGTCAGGGCGTCTACGAGCTTGTTGATCGCCTGTTGGATCCCGAGCGCTCCACTGAAAGGAACGAAGGCAAAGCTGATGACCCGGATATGCCCGTTCGGTTCGAGCACATGCTCGTGCACAACGGTGCCGATGGGGCCTGCGTCTTCGTTCACGAACTCATAGCCCGAATTCGCGAGGAGTTTTTGACCCGCGCGTATGCCGGCGGCATATGCCGGACCCGCGGGATCGGAAAAATACACCGTACCGAGGGGTCTCGTCAGCGAGAAATTGTATCCACCGTAGCCCCACGTGATCGGAAGCAGCAGCGCCAGCAGCGCGAGGGGAATACCCGCCGCAGCACAGACGAGGAGGATAAGCCGACTATTCATATGCGCGCCCCTTTGCCCCCAGCATGGGCTGTATCGTATACACCGTTTAGGCTCGACGCTTCGTCGCTTTGAGGACGTCGAAGCGTGCTTCGGTCGCGATGATCCGACTGTAGGTATCGCGCGTGAGCCCGCCGGCACGAAGCGCTTCGATGATGCGCTGCAGGTCTTGCTGATCGCGCGCGACGCATTCCAGCACCCAATCGTAGCGACCCGTGGTAACGAGGGCCCGTACGACACCCGGCGTGGCAGCGGCCCGCGCTTCGAATTGCTCTGCCGAGGTGCTCGATTCCATCTTCACTTCGATGAGCGCACGGAGCCCGAACCCGAACGCTGCGGGATCGATCTCTGCTCGGAAGGCGCGGATGACCCCACGCTCTTCGAGCTTGCGCACGCGATCGGCCACGGCGTTGGCGGAGAGCCCGACGATTTCGGAAAGCTCCTTAAACGAGGCGCGGCCGCTCCGCTCGAGCGCACTGAGGATATCTCGGTCGATCGCATCGATCACCGCGATTTCTTCGGCGATTTACCTTATAAGCCTCGCACATCGGTGTGTTCCGAAGTCCAAGCTGCGCTATGCTGAGGGCATGATTCATGCGCTCCTTCTCGCGGCTGCGACGACGCTCACCCCGGCAGAGATCGACGGCGTCCTTGCCAAGACCGAACAGGCCTTCAGTGTCTATCCCTTTCCCGCCGTGGCAAAACAGGCCGTCGCGACGCTGAAAGCGCGAACGCCGCAGTACGAGAAGCTAAACGATCCCAAGGCATTCCAGTCCGCGATCAATCACGACCTCGCGGCCGTGACGCATGACAAGCACGTGCACGTCGCGTACCCTTTTCATGAAGAACTCAACGCGCACGACGAGCCCACTGCAGCCGAACGTGCGCACGAACATCGCTCCGAAGAAGAGGCGAATTTCGGCTTCTTCACCGTGCGTCGTCTGCCCGGGAACGTCGGCTACATCGATTTCCGCTACTTTTCCGACGATGCCGACGTGGGCAAGACGATCGCCGCGACGATGAGCTTTCTTGCCGGTACCGACGCGCTCATTATCGATCTACGCCACAACGGCGGCGGTTCACCGATCGCCGCACAAACGCTCGAAGCCTACTTCTTCGCGCAGCAACAGCAAATCACGTCCATCAGGCTGCGCGACCCCAAAACGGGAAAGATCGTGGAGCATCAACAATGGACGGCACCCACCGTTCCCGGACCACTCTATACGGGCAAGCCTATTTATCTTCTTACGAGCGACTACACGTTTTCGTGCGCGGAGCAATTCACATACGATCTGCACAACCTGCACCGCGTGACCATCGTGGGAGCAACGACCGGCGGCGGTGCAAATCCAGGCGACATACATGCGTTAGGAAGCGCTTTCGCCATTTTCATGCCAGAAGGCTACGCGTATAGCGAGGTCACCAAAACGAACTGGGAGGGCACGGGGATCGCGCCGGATGTGGCCGTACCCGCCGCGAGCGCACTCACCAAAGCCTATGCGCTTGCGCTCGTGGAAGTCTCCAGCAAGACGCACGATGGCGACCTACGCAAAGAAGCACAAGAGGCGCTCAAAGACGAGTCAAAGGCGCTCGCGCCGTAGGCGCGCCTCTAGCACTAATGCATGAGTTGTTCGACGCGTACGAGGTTGACCGGAGCGATCATCGTCGGCCAGCTGCGCGCACTGTCCAAATCGGCGATCATGAAGAGCGCGACCGCGAGGAGCGCGGGCATCACGAGATAGAATCGCCGGGTCGCACGGTCGGGCTGCTCGTAGTAGCCGATCAGCGTGCATGAGAACATCGTCATCACGACCATCAGCACCCATGCGGGGAGCGGAATGCGATCTTGCCAGGCCGCTTGCGTGGCGCTCTCGGCATCCACGACTTGATTGATGCTCTCGGCAGCTAGCGCCGTGACCTCATTCGGCTCGGCGATTGCCGGCGGCTTTACCGTATCCCAGAGTCTTCGCTGCAGATCGAACGTGCGATTGAGAATGGCGGCGTCGCCCGCCTCGTCGCCCGAGCCGTAGAGGCTGATGCGCTCGCCGATATACGTTCGCAGCATGGCTTGGATATCTCGGGCGTAGGGCTGCCGTAACAGTTCGGCGCGCTCGTAGGCGATGCGGATCACGTTAGCCTCGTGCGCTTCGAGATTTTTGCGGGCATCGTATCGGCTCACCGCCATCGAAAAGCTGAAGCCGACGATCAGACTCACCAGCGTCAGCGTTCCCGAGAGGATCAGATTGAGATCGTCCTTCTCCCCTTTGCCGAGCGTCGGTCGCCGCCGGCGGATCTCTTTACCGATCAGTGCGGCAAGAAGCAGCACCGCAAACCAAACGACGAAATACAGTACGGGATGATCCAGAATTCTAAGCGTCAACGCGGTAGCACCAAGCAAAACATTCGCGGCCTCCAAACGGATCCGGTTGACGGCGCTTCTTAGGCAGGCACCCCGCGGAGGCCCGCCTCTGCGTCCCTACGGGTTCCGGTTCGATGTACTCAATGGTTCCTCCCGAGGACGAGGGATGCTGCGGAAAAGGCCGCGTTGTACTGCGCCTGCGTCGCGCCCGTAAAGCCCGGGAACGCGGCGGGATCGTCGTTATAGACCCAATCTTGCGGATAGATCTCGAAGATCTGCGCATTATTGTCGAGGCCATATTCGAAGAGGTGCGCAATCGTTACGTCATAGCTCCCGGGAGCCAGCGGCGATACGATCGGCTGAAACTCGAACGGCACCACGCCTAGATGCCGTCGATACGCTTGACACCAATAGATGTTCACGTATTGCTTCGTCGGATCGCACGACGTCGGGACGGCGTTCGCCCCGGCAACCGGCGTACCGCCGGCGCTAATCCCGAGATTCTGCGTGCCCATCGCGATGCCGTTGGGAGCCGCGACTGCCGCAACCGCATTTGCATAGGTATACGCGTCGTTCGGATTGCTGCTGTCGTAGGTCGACACATAGTTGAGCGAAATCATCAACTGTTTGTCGGTTTGCTGCTGCGCGATGAAGCGAACGATATTGAGCGAGTGGTTCAGCCATGCGTCGTACGAGAATGCCGGGTTCGCCTGTTTCCAAGCCTTGAGGCACGGTTGCGGCATCGTGTTTGGGCCTTCGATATGGCCGGGATAGGACTCGACGCCGGCGCCGATCCCGAACCGGATGTATCCGATGTTCGAGGCGTATTGAAAGCCGCTGCCGGTTTTAAATTCGGCAACCGCCGCTTTGATGAACGCCTCGTAGTCGGCCTCGAACGTGGGGTCGAGCCAGTTGGGATACTGCACCTGCCCCGGGCACGATATCACCCCAACGCCGTCGTTGAAGACCCATTGCGGCGTCGCAGCGTCCGTAACGCTACCGGCGCTCTCGACCTCCGACGCATCGGCAAAGAGCAGATTGACCCGTAATCCGGCGTTCACGTATGGCGTCGCCTCGGACGTGATGATGTCCCATTGGAACTTCCCTTTTTGCGGCTCCACGTCCGACCATCGAATGACCAGGCTTACGCCGCAGATATTCGGGTCGATCGGCTTTGCACCATGACCGAGCACGTAATTCTCGATCATGCTCTCGTAGTTGCCTTGAACGTGATACGGATTCCAAACGTAGAGCCCGTGAGGTGCGTTCGGCACGGGAACGAGCGGATCGGGACCGGTGCACGATGCCGCCTGCGCCGGCGACCCTCCGATCGCAACCGTCGGATCGACGCGAACCACGACGGTCTGGGCGCCGCCGTCGCCGATGAAGATCTTCGTGCAATTGGGCGACGAGGCGAGCAGCAATCCGTAAAACGATACATTTGACTGCGGCCCCGCGACGTACGATGCATACGTGCCGTTCCCGTCGTGCATCTTCAATGAGCCGTTGAAGACATTCGCGCACGAGTTGATGAGCGAGGGATGATCGTTGATACGAAATTTCGCCGCACCCTGCTCGGCAATCGCCACGCTTCCCGTCGAGCAGGTTTGCGGCGCGGAGCCGACGCACGAGAATTGCACCGTCGCAGGCACGACGGTCAGCTTGTTGAGCGCGGGAGCGCTCAGCGTTACCGAGAGCGTGGTCGTGCCGGTGGAATCGCTCAACGACACGGTGCAGTTCCCCGAAAGCGCGCCTTGGCCGTAGGGAGCGATCGTAAGGGAACCGGTCGTCGTGAAGCTTGCCGGAAAGACGCTGACCCCGATGCCCTTCGACGTATTGCACGAGACTTTCGACGACGTCGCTCCGCTAAAGCCCGACACCGTGACCTTCACCACGTCGGTCGGGCTATCGATCGTGATCGCGGCTGGGGCAACCGATCCCATCGTAAGCGCAGCCGACCGCACCTTGAGCGCGTTCATCGCGGTCGTATCGGGCGTGATCGCGGTATAGGTTACCGGGATCGTCGCGGTGCTGCCGTCGGAGCCGCTCACCGTAATCGAACACGACGCCGGCGGGGTGCCGGTCGCAACGGCGACAAAGAGCAGCGGAGCACCCGCGACGTCGGTTTGCGCGACTCCATCACCGGCGACCGAGATGCTTCCCGACGCGCTCGCGCACGACGAATCGGCGTGCGGCGTATACGCGACGCCCGCGGCGTCACCCTGTGCCGTAATTGCGGCAGCCGGGGCATCGGAGGTCAACTCGAGCGGTGACGGGTTCAGTTGGAGTGACGACAGAGGCGGCGGCGCCAGAGTGGGCGGCACCAACGCGCCGGAACACGCCGTTAATACCAGACAGACGAGCGAGAGCCAACGCGCCGGTATATTCATGCATGCCTCAGGCTTCTTCGGAGAGTTCTACGAGCATAGCCCAAGGAGGCACGCCGCGCGAGAGGATAGGCCAAGATGACCATGGCGGTACCTGGATAAAAGCAGCCGAGCGTCCGAAAGGTTCTGTATGAAGAATTTCCTAGCAGCGGCACTTTCAGTAGCCGTCCTCCTTGCTGCATCCGCAGCGATCACCGCGCAACCGGCGCGCGCCTCCTCGCACGGCTACGGAGCCATCGCGACCGAAGCCGGCAACGATGACGCGATCGGCGACGCAACGAACTACGACTCGCGCCGCGAAGCCGAACAAGCAGCGATCGCCGCGTGCAACAAGTACACGTCGGGCAAGAACGATTGTCGTGCGCGCGTATGGTTCCACAACAAGCGTTGTGCGGCGTACGGCGCCAACGACAAGAACTTCGATTACGCCTTCGGCAACACCAAGTCGCAAGCCGAACGCAACCTGCATGAGAAGTTCCCCGAAGGAAAGCTCATCGACAGCGTCTGCAACGACTAGTCTCAACCGAACCGTCGCCGCGCTTGGAGCGCCCCTCAGTGGGCGCTCCAAGCCTGGTCGGCGAGCCGCACTCCGCGGCTAGACAACGGTTCTCGCTTCGCATCGTTCCGCTTCTTCTCGGGCTTTGCCGGTTGCAACGACCGGCCGATGGATCCATCATACCGGCTACCTCATTTGCGGCGAATTGCCGTTCGCCGATCGCGAACGATGGCCCATTCGTGCCGGTAGGTTCCGTGTGGGGAATTTCCCGCCCCGAGCCGGAACGTACACCCGCATCATCCACCCTGCACGTGGAGGACGCGCTCGTGCTGCCGTATCACACCGTCGACTACGACAACTGCTGCCATCGCGACGGCCGATCGTAAATGGCGATGGGATCCATGCACCTGAAGCGGCTCTGGCCGTTCGCGCCGCTCGCGCTTCTCGTGCTCGCAAGCGGCGCGCTCAATCTCGCGGCCGGCATGGGCGGCCTCCCGCACGATCTCCAAGCATTCGACGCGGCGGCCCAGTTTAACGGCTCGCTTTCGATTTTCGGGCGCAGTTCACAAGCGTTGCTTGGCGGCGCACTCATGATCTGCGGCGTAGGCCTTTTCTGGCGACTGCGTACGCCGTGGGCGTTCGCCATCTTACTGAGCGTCATCACCATCGGCGTAGATATCTTTCGGCATCAGTGGAATGCGTCGCTCGTCGGCCCGGTCCTCATCTTTCTCGGGCTCATTTTCTACAACGCGCACTTCCAGCGTCGCGCGCTCGCCGCGAGTATCGTCGTCTCGCTGCTAAGCGTCGCCACGGTGGTGGCCTACGGCACGGTCGGCACGTTCTTGCTCGGCAACGGGTTTCGCCCGGCGATCGTCAACGCTTCGACCGCGTTCTATTTCACCATGGTGACGCTTTCGACCGTCGGCTACGGAGACATCGTGCCCGTCACGACGCAGGCTCGACTCCTCACCGTGAGCCTCATCGTCTTCGGTATCGCGATCTTTGCCGCGGCCATCGCGACGACGCTTGGCCCGGTCATCACCACAGAGTTTAGCCGTGTTTTCGGCGGAAAGGAGAAGGACGTGGAGACGAGCGACCATGTGATCGTCGTCGGAGACGGAGACATTGCGGAGCACACCGCCGCCGAACTCACTGCTTCGGGGCATCGCGTGGTACGCATCGTGGATGTCGAACGAGCACTCGATGCGCAGGCGCTCGGCGATGCGAACATCGCGCGCGCGACGATGGTCGTCGCTGCGTGCAGTGACGACAGCAAAAACGCCGTTATCTCCCTCATCGCGAAAGACCTGAATCCGAAGATTCGGGTAATCGCCGTCGCCGGCTCGACCGGCGGCCTTCGGCGCTTAAAGCTCGCTCACGCGGATGCCGTCTTCGCGCCGAGCGTCCTCGGCGCTCGATTGCTCGCGCAAATCGCAAACGGCGAAACGCTCCCAGCCGCATACGCCGACCTCTTCAGCACCGCAACGAGTGCGGAGTCTAAATCCTAACTTCGGCTGCCTTATCGACGGTGGCCGCCGCGGTGCGATAAGCGCCGGACGCTCGAGATGCCCACCACGAATGGTGAGCATCTCTGCGAACCGGCCGGCCTCCATGCCGAGGGATGCGTGTGCGGGCTAGTTGCCGATCCAAACCTCAACCGGCTCGACCACCCCGCTCGTGATCGAGTAAGCCGCCGTACTCGATGCACTCAACGGCTGAGCATAAACGTCGATCGAGCCTGAACCGTTGCCGCCGTGCTGATCGCCGACGTAGAGCGTACCGCTCGACGTATCGGCGGCGAGCGCATGCGGATCGGCGTTCGCGATATGGAAGGCCGGCGTACTTCCGGCAGTCATCGGCAGGTTGTACACGTCGATCGCC
>JAGWSR010000041.1 GCA_028869385.1 bacterium | reverse complement strand
GGGTACCGCATCGGCGGCGGTGCGCGCGACGGCGTCGATGTCGCCCTCGTCGCGCACCACGCAACGCTCCTCACCTCCCGCGAGGTCGAAGAGCGCGTATTTGAGCGACGAGGATCCCGCGTTTACGGCGAGGACGCGCACGCGGCCTCGCTCCACTGCCAATCGCGAATCATCGGCATATCTTCGCCGTGTTCGGTAATGTAGAGCGCGTGCTCCGCGAGCAGATCCTCGATGCGTTGGCGCAGCGCGCCCGCGCGCGCGTGCAGGCGCGGGGTGCGAGCGATCGCGTCGAGCGCCAGGTGAAAGCGCGAGAGCCCGTTGCGCACGGTCATGTCGAAGGGGGTCGTCGTCGTCCCTTCTTCGCGATAGCCGTGCACGTGCAGATCGTCGTGGTTGGCTCGCTTGTAGGTGAGGCGATGCACGAGCACGGGATAGCCGTGATAGGCGAAGATGACCGGAACGCCGCTCGGAAAGATCGCGTCGTAGCGCGCGTCCTCGAGCCCGTGCGGATGCTCCGCGCGCGTCTGCAGCGCCATCAAGTCCACCACGTTGACCACGCGAACCTTGAGCTCGGGAAGCGATTCGCGCAGCAGGGAAACGGCGGCCATGGTCTCGAGCGTCGGCACGTCTCCCGCGCAGGCCATGATGACGTCGGGCGTGCCGTCGCCGTCGTTGCTCGCCCACTCCCACACACCGATGCCGTGCGCGCAATGGATGCGCGCGCGCTCCATGTCGAGCCACTGCCACTCAGGCTGCTTGCCGGCGACGATCACGTTCACGTAATTGCGGCTGCGCAGGCAGTGATCGGCCACGCTGAGCAGCGTGTTCGCATCGGGCGGCAGGTACACGCGTACCACGTCCGCCTTCTTGTTTACGACGTGATCGATGAAGCCGGGATCCTGGTGGCTAAAGCCGTTGTGATCCTGTCGCCACACGTGCGAGGTGAGCAGGTAGTTGAGCGAGGCGATGGGTCGGCGCCACGGGATTTCGCGCGTCACCTTGAGCCACTTCGCGTGCTGGTTGAACATCGAGTCCACGATGTGAATGAAGGCCTCGTAGCACGAGAAGAAGCCGTGGCGACCGGTCAGGAGATAGCCCTCGAGCCAACCCTGACAGAGATGCTCGCTCAGCACCTCCATCACGCGCCCGTCGGCGGAGACGCGTTCGTCGGTCGGTTCGACGATCGCGGTCGACTCGCGCGTCGTCACTTCGAAGACGGCGTTGAGGCGATTGGAGTTCGTCTCGTCGGGGGCGAGTACGCGAAAGTTGGTCGGGTTCGCCACGAGCAGATCGCGCAGCAGCGCACCGAGCGGGCGCGTCGCCTCGGCGCGTACGGCGCCCGGCTTCGGCACGTCGATCGCGTAGTCGCAAAAGTCCGGCATCGCGAGATCGCGCAGCAACTCGCCGCCGTTCGCGTGCGGATTCGCGCTCATGCGCCGCTCGCCCACTGGTACGCCCGCGAGCCACTCCTCGCGCACCGCTCCGCGCTCGTCGAAGAGCTCTTGCGGATTGTACGAGCGCATCCAGGCTTCCAACTGCGCGAGGTGCGCGGGATTCTCGCGTACCTTCGCGAGCGGAACTTGATGCGCGCGGAACGTGCCCTCTACCGGAACGCCGTCAACGGTATGCGGACCGGTCCAACCTTTCGGCGAGCGCAGCACGACCATCGGCCAGCGCGGACGCACGGTGAAGCCGCGAGCGCGCGCGTCGTGTTGGATCGCGGCGATGCGCGTCACCGCCCGTTCGATCGCGTCGGCCATAGCGAGATGCATCGCGTGCGGGTCGTCGCCGCTCACGATGATGGGCTCGTAACCGTATCCGGTGAAGAGCGCGATGAGTTCGTCGTCGGGAATGCGTGCGAGCACGGTCGGGCCCGCGATCTTGTAGCCGTTGAGGTGCAGCACCGGCAGCACCGCGCCGTCGCGCGCCGGATTCAAGAACTTGTTCGAGTGCCAACTCGTCGCGAGCGCGCCCGTCTCGGCCTCGCCATCGCCGACCACACAGCACGCCAGGAGGTCGGGATTGTCGAACACGGCACCGTACGCGTGCGCGAGCGAATAGCCGAGCTCGCCGCCTTCGTGAATCGAGCCGGGCGATTCGGGCGACGCGTGGCTCGGCACGCCGCCGGGAAACGAGAACTGCCGGAAGAAACGGCACATACCGTCGGCATCGCGACTCATCCGCGGATAGCGTTCGCTATAGCTGCCTTCCAGATAGGCATTCGCGAGCACCGCCGGGCCGCCGTGTCCGGGGCCCGCGACGAAGATCGCGTTGAGGTCGTGCGCGCGAATCGCCCGATTGAGATGCGCCCAGATGAAGTTCAGTCCGGGCGTCGTGCCCCAATGGCCGAGCAGGCGCGGCTTGATGTGCTCGGGGCGCAGCGGCTCTTGGAGCAGCGGGTTGTCGAGCAGGTAGATCTGGCCGACCGAGAGGTAGTTCGCGGCGCGCCAATAGCCGTCGAGCGCGCGCAGTTCGAGCGCATCCATAGGCTGATTCTACCCTCCGTTTTCGCCTGCTCGGAGAACGAGTTGGGAAGCTAGAGTTTTCCGAGCACGTCGCCGATGAGTTCGGCCAGGTGCGGGCCGCTCGCGGCGCCCTGCGCGGTGACTTCGGCGTGGTTCGTGTCGGGGGCGCCGACGATGTTCGTGATCATGCTGATGCCGAGGACGCCCATCCCGAGACAGCGCGCGAAGATCGTTTCGAGCACCGTGGACATGCCGACCGCATCGGCACCGATCGTACGCAGATAGCGCGCCTCGGCCGCAGTCTCGTAGTTCGGACCGAGCAGCCCGGCATACACGCCTTCGCTCAAGCGCACACCCGGCTTCACCACGCTCTTGGCGATCGCGCGCAAGCGCGGCGAGTACGCGTCGAGCATATCCACGAACGGATTCTCGTGCGGGTAGCCCATGAGCGGATTGCGCCCGGTGAGGTTTAGATGGTCGGAGATGAGCATGAGATCGCCCGGCTGCATATCGTCGCGTAGACCGCCCGCGGCGTTGGTGAGGATGACCATCTTTGCGCCGGCTGCGTGCGCGAGCCGCACGTTCACGGTCACCTGAATCGGCGAGAAGCCCTGATAGAGGTGCACGCGGCCGGCGAATGCCGCCACGCGTTTGCCGTGCCACGTGCCGACGAGCGCTTCGCCGGCGTGGCCGCGCAACGACGCGACCGGCATGCCGAGCAGCGTATCATACGGGATCGAGACGTGGCTGAAGCTGTCGCGCAGCGCCGAACTGAGCCCGCTCCCGAGCACGATGGCGAGGTCAATCGGCCCGCCCGCGGCCTCTTCGAGGCGCGAGGCGTCGTGCGAGAGCAGCTTGTCGTTCGGCGAGCGGCGATCAATCATACCGGAGCGGATTCGGTTGCGAAAAGGTTCTTCCCCGTTTCGCTTGCCTAGCGACCAAAGGCGAGGAGAGCGGCAAGCGTGGTGTTGTACGCCGCATGAGCCAGGAGAGGTACACCGGACGATCTCCAGATCGAACGAGCGGTGGAGATTCCAAACGCGAAAGCGAGCAGCGGCCAATCGAACCGTAAGTGGATGCCGACGAAGACGAGCGTTCCGACGATGAGGGAGGCCAAAAGCGAACGTTGCACCGCCGTCTGCAACCACACGGTGAGGAGCGCCGTTTCGGCAATCGGTGCGAGCACGAGCGGTAGAAAAAGCATCGCGCCATGGTACCGATCCAAAGCATGTGTGGTCCCGGGCGTAGCATGTTGTCCCGTGCCACTGGCCAAAACCACGGCGACAGCCAATCCCGGAATGATGATTCCGATGCTCACGCTGGCCAGGAGCAGCGTTCGCGGCGATAGCGACCCGAAGAAGATACGCTTGAAGCGAGTCCGATCGAGCAGCGATGCCCGCAGGAAACCAATCGCTACGGCAACGTAGGCTGCAAGCGTGAGGTTGTGATCGCCGGGAAAATATACGCCGGAAGCCGCGCCGGCAAGAATGCCGGCAACAAACCACTGCGCGAAAGCCGCGTCCTTTAGGAACGATGCGTACTCGCGCTCTGGAGATTCCTCCGGGAGCCTAACAATCATGGGGTATTTCTGGTGTTCGCGATTGCCTGTTTTCTAAATATGGGCTATCGGGAATCAAAAAGGTTCTTCCCCGTCATCGCTTTGGGCACGGGGAGGCCCATGATCGAGAGCAGCGTCGGCGCAACGTCGCCGAGCTTTCCGCCCGAGGCCAGGGTACCGTGCAAATCGTTGCTCACGAGGATGAACGGTACGGGGTTCGTGGTGTGCGCGGTGAGCGGATTGCCCTCGGCGTCGAGCTTCTCTTCGGCGTTGCCGTGATCGGCGGTGATCGCGAGCAGGCCGCCCGCGTCGAGCACGGCCTGCGCGAGACGCTGCAGGCATTCGTCGAGCACCTCGACGGACTTGACCGTCGGATCCCACTTGCCGGTGTGTCCGACCATGTCGGCGTTGGCGTAATTCATGATCACCACGTCGTGCTTGCGCGCGGCAAGATCGGCGACGACCACGTCGGTGATCTCGCGGGCGCGCATCGCCGGAGCGAGATCGTAGGTCGCGACGCTGCGATCGGATGCGATG
>JAGWSR010000040.1 GCA_028869385.1 bacterium | reverse complement strand
CGAAGTTCGAGGAGCTCACCGCGGATCTCACCGATCGCTGCATCGCGCCGTTCAAGAACGCGCTTGCCGACGCGAAGATCGACGTCTCGCAGATCGACGAAGTCGTGATGGTCGGCGGTTCGACCCGCATGCCCGTCATTCAGGAGCTCGTCAAGAAGCTCACCGGCAAAGAGCCGAATCTCACCGTCAACCCTGACGAAGTCGTTGCGGTCGGCGCCGCGATTCAGGCGGGCGTGCTCGCGGGCGAAGTGCGCGATGTCGTGCTCCTCGACGTGACCCCGCTCTCGCTCGGTCTCGAAACGCTCGGCGGCGTGATGACGACGCTGATCGAGCGCAACACGACGATCCCGACCAAGAAGTCGCAAGTCTTCACCACCGCCGAAGACGGTCAAACCTCGGTCGACATCCACGTGCTGCAAGGCGAACGCCCGATGGCGCAGGATAACAAGACGCTCGGACGCTTCCGTCTCGAAGGCATTCCGCCGGCTCCGCGCGGCGTTCCGCAGGTCGAAGTCACGTTCAACATCGACGCCAACGGCATCGTGAACGTGGGCGCGAAAGATCTCGGCACGGGCAAAGAACAGCAGATCACGATCACCGCTTCGACCAACCTCAACAAGGACGAAGTCGATCGCATGGTCCGCGACGCCGAACTACAAGCGGCGGCCGACAAGGCCAAGCGCGAGGAGGCCGAGGTGCGTAACAACGCATCGAGCCTCATCTACTCGACCGAGAAGTCGCTGAAGGAAGTCGGCGACAAGCTCGACGCCGGCGCGCGCGGCGAGGTCGAGACCGCGCTCGGCGATCTCAAGCGGATCAGCGAGAACGGCACGATCGACGAGATCAAGCCCGCGATCGAGAAGCTGCAGCAGGCGAGCTACAAGATGGCCGAGCTGCTCTACAAGGCCGCGTCGCCCAACGGTGAAGCGTCGGGCGCGACGCCCGAAGGCGAGACCGCCGGCGTCGGCGCGCAGACCGGAGGCCCCACGCCCGACGACGTGATCGACGCGGAGTTCAAAGAGGCAAAGTAGCGGCGGCCCCTTCGACTACGCTCAGGGTGACACGGACTACGCTCAAGGTGACACCGATGCGCTCGGGGTGACACCGATGCGCTCGGGCGGGTTGATGCAAAGCGTCAACCCACTCGAGCCTGTCGAGGAACCCCAGTGTCACCCTGAGCTTGTCGAAGGGTGAGCTTGTCGAAGGGTGAGCTTGTCGAAGGGTGAGCTTGTCGAAGGGCGCTTTTTTCAGCTTTTTGATTTGAGATGATGAACGAAAACGAATTGATTACCGAGGCGGGCGAAGCGACGCTCGATGGCGCGGGCGACGATCTTCGCGCGCAGCTCGACGCGGCCAACGCCAAGGCCGACGACAACTACCAGAAATTTCTGCTCGCGATGGCGGATTTCGAGAACTACAAGAAGCGCATGCAGCGCGACATCGAGACGATCGTCACGGCGCATCGCCGCAAGCTGCTCGAACGCATGTTGCCGGTCTTGGACAACCTCGAGCGCGCGCTGCAGTTCGACCAGTCCGGCGGCGAGAAGCTGCGCGGCGGCATCGAGAACACGCTGCGCGGTTTCGAAGCCGTGCTGGTGAGCGAGGGTGTCAAGGCGATCGACGTCAAGGATAAGCCCTTCGATCCGCGCATCGCCGAAGCGATCGGCACGATGCCCGCGCCCGAAGGCGTCGACGACGACGTCGTTCTCGAGGTCGCGGAGAAGGGCTATACGATCGGCGAAGAGCTGCTGCGCCCGGCCAAGGTGCTCGTCGCCAAGAAGGCCTGATGAACTACCGAGATTACTACGCGATTCTCGGCGTTCCGAAGTCCGCGGCGGAGAAAGATATCAAGTCCGCCTATCGCAAGCTCGCGCGCAAGTGGCATCCCGACGCGAACCCCGATAATCCGAAAGAGGCCGAGGAGAAGTTCAAAGAGCTCTCCGAGGCCTACGAGGTGCTCGGTGATCCCGAGAAGCGCAAGAAGTACGACATGCTCGGCTCGGATTGGCAGCGCGCCGCGCGGCAGGCCGAGCAGCAGCGCGAGTATCGCACGCGGTACGGCGACGGTGACTTCGGCGGATTCGACTTCGGCAACGCCGGCGCCGGCGCGAGCGCGGGCGGGCCGACCGGATTCTCCGATTTCTTCGATATGTTCTTCTCCGGCATCGGGCGGCGTCAGAGCGCGCAGCAGCCGGGCTTCGCGCAGCGCGGACAAGATCTCGAAACGACGATCGAACTCTCGCTTCGCGACGTGTACGACGGCGGCAAAAAGGCCGTCTCGCTGCAGCTCGAAGATCTCTGCCCGCGCTGCCGCGGCACGGGAACCGACGCCGGACGCCTCTGCCCGCAGTGCAGCGGCACCGGCCGCGTTCTGGTCGCGAAGAAGTTCGAAGTCTCGATTCCCAAAGGCATCGGCGACGGGCAGCGCATCCGTCTCGCGGCGCAAGGCGGCGCGGGACTACACGGCGGTCCGAACGGCGATCTCTACCTGATCGTCAAGCTCCTCGACGACACGACCTACAAGCGCAAGGGCGACGATCTCTACGTGGATCTGCCCGTGAGCATGTACGATCTCGTGCTCGGCGGCGAGGTGAAGGTGCCGACGATGGGCGGGCAGGTCGCGATGACGATTCCCGAAGGCACGCAGAACAATCGCTTGCTGCGCCTCACCGGCAAGGGCATGCCGAAGGTCAAGGGCGGCGGCGCGGGCGATCAGTACGTCCGCTTGATCGGACAGCTGCCGCAGACGTTGACCGACAAAGAACGCAAGCTCTTCAAAGAGCTCGCGACACTGCGAAACGGCAAGAAGGGCTAGCGGCGACGCCGCCCTTCGAGCGCGCTCAACCGCGTCTCGATCCGCGAGAACCCGTCGCACATACGGCCATCGAGGTTCGTCACGCGCCGCTCGACATTCTCGAGCCCGACTTCAACGCGATCGAGCCGCACTTCGACGCGATCGAGCCGTACTTCGACGCGATCGAGACGCGCTTCGACGCGGCCAAAGCGGTCGTCCACCTGGTCAAATCGGTCGTCGATGCGGTCGAAGCGCTGCTCCACGGCATCGCGGAAGTCGAGCACCGCGTCGAGGAGTTCTCGCGTCGTCGGTTCGTTCATAACGGCTACGATACTAGGGCTTCGTGAACGCGAGGTGGCCGCCTTGTGGATGAATCGCAACGCCTGCCCACCCGCGGCGGGTTGTGCCACACGAGAACAGGAAAAACAACGAACATGATGTCCGGTCACGGGCTGATGTGGTCGAGCATGTATCGACCCGACAAGCCCCACGTTCGCAAACGCATCGAGTGGCGCCGCATCGGCGCCCTCTTCGCCCCGTACTGGCGCCAGCAAGCGCTCGTGGTCGCGTGCATCTTCGCGGGCGCAGTACTCGGGCTGCTGCCCGGTATCATGACCGCGCGGATCATCGATGTCGCGATCCCGCAGCACAGCTTTCGCGAACTCGCGACCGACGTCTCGATCATCCTCGCGACCGCGCTCGTCTCGATGGGATTCGGCGTCGTGCAAGGCTGGCTGAACTCGCTCGTCGGCGAGGGCATCATGCGCGACATCCGCACGAGCCTCGTCTCGCATCTGCATCGGATGCCGCTCTCGTTCTTCACCGGCACCAAGACCGGCGAGATCATGAACCGCGTCTCGAACGACGTGGATAACGTCGACGGCGTCGTCACCGGAACGCTCACGACGATCCTCACCAACATCGTGATGATCCTTACGACGCTCGTCGCGATGTTCGTTTGGAACTGGCGTCTCGCGCTGATCTCGCTCGTCGTCGTACCCTTCATGGTGCTGCCGCTCGGGCCGGTCGGACGGCGCATGTACGACATTCGCAAGCGCACGCGCGAGCAGCGCGACACGATCGAGTCCATCACCCAAGAGACGCTCTCGATATCCGGCATCACGCTCATCAAATCGTTCGCGCGCGAAGCGTACGAGCGCTCGCGCTTCTACGACGTCGGCACCAAGCTGATGAACCTCGAAATTCGGCTCGCGATGGTCGGCCGCTGGTTTCTCGCCTCGGTGAGCGCGATGGTGATCGTCGGTCCGGCGATCGTGTGGCTCGGCGGCGGTTGGCTCGCGGTGCAGGGATTGCTCGATGTCGGCGTCATCGTCGCCTTCATCGGCTACATTCAAGGCCGCCTCTACGGGCCAGCCGCGGCGCTCGTCGGGATTCAAGTCCAGGTGGTGAGCGCTCTCGCGGTCTTCGAGCGCATCTTCGAGTATCTCGACATGACGCCGGAGGTGTACGAACCGGCCGGAGCCGTCGCGCTCCACGAGATTGCCGGCGACGTGCGTTTCGAACGCGTTCGCTTCGGCTACGGCGAGGACCGCACGGTGCTCGACGACGTGTCGTTTCATATCGAACCCGGTCAGGTGGCGGCCTTCGTCGGGCCGTCAGGCGCGGGCAAGTCTACGATCACCCAGCTCGTTCCGCGCTTTTACGATCCGCAGAGCGGCAACGTCGCGATCGACGGGCACGACGTGCGCGACGTCACGCTCGAGTCCTTGCGCGACGGCATCGGTATCGTCACGCAAGAGACCTATCTCTTTCACGATACGATCGCGGCCAATCTCCGCTACGCGAAGCCCGATGCGACGGACGACGAATTGGTGGCCGCGGCGAGCGCGGCGAACATCCACGCCTTCATCGCCACGCTGCCCGACGGATACGCGACCGTCGTCGGCGAGCGCGGGCACAAGCTCTCCGGCGGCGAGCGCCAGCGCCTCGCGATCGCGCGCGTCCTCTTGAAGAATCCGCGAATTTTGATCCTCGACGAAGCGACGAGCGCGCTCGACTCGCATAATGAAGCCGCGATCCAGGATGCGCTCGACGACGTCATGCGCGGGCGCACGAGTCTCGTCATCGCCCACCGCCTCTCGACCATCGTCAACGCCGACGTGATCTTCGTCATGGAGCACGGACGCCTCGTCGAACGGGGCACGCACGCCGAACTCCTCGCCCGCAGCGGCACGTACGCGGCGCTCTACCAACGCCAGTTCCGCGAGCCCGCCGCGCTCTGAGTCGGCGAGAAGCCGCACGGTTGCCCAAACCGGATACCGTTGTCGTTTTTGCCTTTTTGTGGCTTGTTAGCTGCGTTTTAGGCATAATGGACCAAAGATAACTATCTAGGGTCGCCGAAACATCCCCAAAGCAAGCCTATCATCCGAGGCAGAGATGCTTGTGACCAAAGAGTTGGGGATTGCGGAGCGCCGGAGCCAACCGCACACGATCGTCGTCGCTCCCGATCTCTCCATCCTCTTCTACGAACCGGGTGCGGTCGAGTTGCTCGAACTCGCCGACGATGCGCCGCTCGATGGTGCGGCGCAACTCCCGCGCGCGCTCGAAGACGCCGTCGCGCGCCGTCTGCACGCCGAAGAACTCGACGGACCGATCGATCTCGAGAGCGTGGTCGCGCGCATCGCGCCGCTCAACGGCGCGCGCGACGGATGCGTCGTCATCTTGCTCGAGGAACGCCGCCACCGCGATCACCTCGCCCGGGCGACGCGCGACTACTCGCTGACCAATCGCGAACGACAGGTGCTCGCGCTGCTGCTGCAAGGCGACACGAACGCACAGATCGCCGCGGTACTCGCGCTCGCGGAGACCACGGTCACCGATCACGTCAAGAATCTCTTAAAAAAGACCGGGTCGCGCAATCGCGCCGAGATGAGCGCGCGCGTGCTCGGCTATGACGCGGCCCGCTGAACGGGAACGCTCGCGCCACCCGTACAACCATCAGCCGCGTATGCTCACCGTACGCAACTTGACCAAACGCTTTCGCGCGACGGCGGCCGTCGACGACCTTTCGCTGCAGGCCGCGCCCGGTGAGGTCGTGGCGTTGCTCGGTCCCAATGGTGCGGGAAAGTCGACCACCTTTCTCTGCCTCGCCGGCATGCTGCGCCCCGACGGCGGAACGATCGCTTGGAACGAGACGTTGCTCGGCGCGCGACGCGGACGCACGATCGCGCTGATTCCGGAGACGCCCGAAGTCTATCCGAACCTCACCGTTTGGGAGCATCTCGCGTTCGTCGCCGCAAGCTGCAATCTCGGCTCGGCGTGGGAGGCGCGCGCGAACGATCTGCTCGACCGTCTGCGCCTCCAGGATGCGCGCGACGCGCTCGGCGCCTCGCTCTCCAAAGGCATGAAGCAGAAAACGCTGATCGTCGCGACGCTGCTCGTGGATGCGCCGGTCTTTCTCTTCGACGAGCCGATGATCGGACTCGATCCGGCCGGACAGCGCGAACTTCGCGAGCTGGTCACCGAACTGCGCGCGGCGGGGAAAGCGATCTTGATCAGCACGCACATGCTCGAATCGGCGCAGACGATGGCCGATCGTGCGATCGTGATGAAGGCGGGACGCGAGATCTTCAGCGGCCCGCTCGCGACGCTCGATGGCGGAAATCACGATCTCGAGGGCGCTTTCCTGCGGATCACGGCGTGAGCGCCGCCGTCGCGCTGCTGCGCGCCGATCTGTGGCGCACCCGCAACTCGATCCGCGAGATCGCTCGCAAACCGTCGCGCGCGATCATGTGGGCATTCTTCGCGCTCTGGCTCGGCTGGCTCGCGTTCGCGCGTGCGTCGCACGGCACGTACATCTTCGACGTGCGCGGCGCGACCGCGACGATCGCCGGATCGGCAGCGCTGCTCTTCGTGGCGATCGGCGTCGCGACGGCAGGGCGCTCGGCGCTCGCGACGCCGCTCGACCTCGTCATGCTCGAACGCAGCGCGATCGGCGAAGGCACGATCCTTGCCTGGCTCTCCGCGCGCACGTTCTTTACCCGATCCCTTCGCGGTTTTGTCGTCCTCTTCGCGCTCGCGCTCGCGCACACGCGTTCGAGCGCGCTCGACGCCGCGCTCGCGTTCGTCGGCGTCGCCATGCTCGCGCACTTTGTCGCCGTTCCCGCGATGCTGCTGCGCGCGCGCGCGCCGCACCTCGTTACCGCGATCGCGTCGCTGCTCGCGCTCGCGGGCCTAGGCGGCCTGATCGTGGGCTGGCTCGCCCCTGCGTCGGATCCGATCGTCGGGCCCGCGTTCGCGGCACTCTGGAGCGGCTCGCCGCTCGCCTTTGCCGTCCTCTACGGGATCGCGCTGCTCTGCTGGCTCAGCGCATTCGGCGCGCGCGATATCTTCTGCGATCTCTACGAACGCGCGCGCGCCGGAGCGACGCTGCGCGAGCGACTGCGCGGGCGCCGCGCGGCCAACGCGCCGCGCACGGTCGCGTCATCGACGAGCGCGGTTCCGCGCGGAGCGGCCGCGCTGCTCTGGAAGCGCCTCATCTTCTTGCGACGCAAACACGGCGCTCGCCTCGCGCTCGGCACGCTCGCACTCGGCATCGCGGTCGGCACGAGCGCGGGTCTCGTAGCGATCCATGATCCGTCGGCGGCGCAATCGCTGCTGACGATGCTCTTGCTGCTGCTCGCACTCATCCCGTTCTACAATTCGGCATCGCTCGGAACCGATCTCGCACGACCGCTCTGGTGGATGGGCGACGGCACCGTCGCGAACAGACTCGCGTGGGATACGCTCGGCAGCGTCGCCGGCATTCAAACATTCGGCGTTACGGTCTATCTCGTCGCGGGCGCGATCGAACGCAATCCGGTCGTTCTCGTCGGCGGCAGCCTCGCCGCGATCGTGCTGCCGTTTGCGATCCGCGCGGTCGGCGTCTTCGCCTACACGCTCTCGCCCTCGGCGGTCGATCAGCGCGGCCCGGCGATGATGGTGCGCGTGTTCGTTCTCTACGGCACGATCATCGTGAGTGGGCTCGCCGGAATCGGCGTCCTCGTCCTCACGCAGAGCCCCGCCGCCGCGATCGGCGCGGGCTCGCTCGTGCTCGCCGCGCTCGGGTACGGAGCGCTTGCGCTCGGAGCACGACGCGTCGAACGCCTCGGCGTCGAACTCGCGCGCGCCGAGTCGCTTTAGCGAGAACCTTACGCGACGCCCGCGGGAATCTTCATCTCCGTCGGCGGCTGCGGCACGAGGAGTTGCGGTCCCGTCGCGCTCTGCACGTCGTCGGCGCTCACGCCGGGCGCGACCTCGCGCAACACCATTCCTTCGGGCGTGATATCGATCGTCGCGAGATCGGTGATGATGCGCTGCACGACGCGCCGCCCGGTGAGCGGCAGCGTGCACGCGGTCACGATCTTGTGCTCGTTCCCCTTGGCGAGATGCTCCATCATCACGATGACGCGCTTGGCGCCGTGCACGAGATCCATCGCGCCGCCCATGCCCTTGACCATCTTGCCGGGGATCATCCAGTTGGCGAGATCGCCGCGCTCGGAGACTTGCATCGCGCCGAGGACGGCCAAATCGATGTGGCCGCCGCGAATCATTCCGAATGAGAGCGACGAGTCGAAGAACGACGCGCCCGGCAGCACGGTAACCGTCTCTTTGCCCGCGTTGATCAAATCGGGATCCTGCTCGCCCTCGTAGGGATACGGTCCCATGCCGAGGATGCCGTTCTCGCTCTGCAGCGTGACGGAGATGTGCGGCGGCACGTAGTTCGGAATGAGCGTCGGGAGGCCGATGCCCAGGTTGACGTACTGTCCGTCGTGGAGCTCTTGCGCGACGCGCGCGGCGAGTTGCGTTCTCGAGAGAGCCATGCTGCTTACCGTTCTCCTACGATCCCGAGCTTGTCGAAGGGCGCGTGGTGACGCGCTCGATGCGCTTACCTTCCGAACCCACGTGCACGATGCGCTGCACGAAGATGCCGGGCAAATGAACTTCTTCAGGATCGATCGCACCGGGCTCGACGAGTTCCTCGACCTCGGCGATCGTGATCTTGCCGGCCATCGCGCAGAGCGGATTGAAATTGCGCGTCGCCTTGTGGAAGATCAGGTTCCCTTCGGTGTCGGCGCGCGAGGCGCGCACGAGCGCGTAATCGCAGACGATGCCCGCTTCGAGCACGTACTCACGGCCGTCGAAGTTGCGCGTCTCTTTTTTCGGCGAGGCGATCGCCACGCTGCCGTCCGCGTTGTACTTCCAGGGCAGGCCGCCGTCGGCGACGAGTGTGCCGACGCCCGCCGGCGTGTAGAACGCCGGGATTCCGCAGCCGCCGGCGCGCAAGCGCTCGGCGAGCGTTCCCTGCGGCACGAGTTCGACCTCGAGCTCGCCGCTCAGGTACTGGCGCTCGAACTCCTTGTTCTCCCCGACGTACGAACCGGTCGTCCGCCGAATCCGCTTGTGGTCGAGCAGCACGCCGAGCCCCCAGCCGTCCACGCCGCAGTTGTTCGAGACGGTCACGAGATTCGTCGCGCCCTGCTCGAGCAGCGCCGCGATCAGGTTGTGCGGAATGCCGTTGAGCCCGAACCCTCCGACCGCGAGCGACGCTCCGCTCGCAATGTCGGCGACGGCTTCGGCGCACGTCGAGTACACTTTGTTCATGCTGCACTCTCTATGCGCCGACGGACGGAACGGCTCCCTCCCGCGTGGAAGTGGCATTATCCCGAATTTCCCATGCTCCGATAGGTGATTTGATCTATGAGTATCGCACCGCCGCGCGCGCACGAATCCGACGAAGAGGCGATGATCCTCCAGATGGTTCGCGAGTTGGTTGCGGAAAAAGTCGCACCTCGCGCCGCCGAGATCGATGAGTCCGGCGAGTTCCCGTACGACATCAAAGAGCTCTTCGCACAGAACGACCTGATGGGTATCCCGATTCCGACCGAATACGGCGGCCTCGGCGGCACCTTCTTGACCTACGTCAAGGTGGTCGAAGAGATCGCCAAGGCGTGCGCGTCGAGCTCGCTCATCGTCGCGGTCCAAGAGCTCGGCATGCTGCCGATCCTCATCGGCGGCAGCGAAGAGCAGAAGAAACGCTTTCTTCCCGATATCGCCTCCGGCAAGAAGATCGCCGCCTACGCGCTCACCGAAGTCTCGAGCGGCTCCGACGCGCTCGGCTCGATGAAGACGCGCGCCGAGCGTAAGGGCGACGACTACGTGCTGAGCGGCCAGAAGATTTGGATCACCAACGGCAGCGTGGCCGACGTCGTCTGCGTCTTCGCCGTGACCGATCCGGCCGCCGGATCGCGCGGCGTGAGCGCCTTCGTCGTCGAGAAGGGCACGCCGGGCTTCACGGTCGGCAAAAAAGAGAAAAAGATGGGCATCAAGGGATCGCCCACCGTCGAGCTGATCTTCGACAACTGCGTCGTGCCCGCGGCCAATCGCCTCGGCGAAGAGGGCGAGGGGTTCAAGATCGCGATGAAGGTGCTCGACAAGTCGCGCCCGGGCATCGCGGCGCAGGCGCTCGGCATCGCCGCGGGCGCGCTCGACTATGCAACCCAGTATGCGAAGGATCGTGTCGCGTTCGGCAAGCCGATCGGCCAGCATCAGGGCGTCGGCTTCATGCTCGCGGATATGAAGACCGAAGTCGAGGCGGCGCGCCTGCTACTCTACGAATCGGCGCGCAAGTGCGACGAGAGCGCGCCCGACGTCTCGCTCTGGGCCTCGATGGCCAAGCTCAAGTGCGGCGACGTGGCGATGGCCGTCTCGACCGATGCCGTCCAGGTGCTCGGCGGCTTCGGCTACTCGGCCGAATACCCGGTCGAGCGCATGATGCGCGACGCCAAGATCACGCAGATCTACGAAGGCACGCAACAGATCCAGCGCCTCGTGATCTCGCGCGCGATGGTCGGCAAGGCCAAGTAGCGCGAGAGCTCCGAACGGCCCGAACCCAATCGTGGCCCTCCCGCAAGGGAGGGCCATGCTTTTTGCGAACGTTTCGCCCCTGGCTCGCGTTCTTATGAGCGCAGGCTTAAACCCGCGCAACCGTGCGCGGAGATCGCTGCGAAAGGAGGTGTTCATACATGCAGAAGACGCTCGCATCGCTCGTTGCGGCGGCATTCCTGTTGGCCGCTCCGGCCATGGCTGCCGGCACCACGAAGACGACCCCGGCCGCGAAGACCACGACGAAGTCGACGATGAAGTCGGACAAGTCGATGAAATCGACCAAGTCGACCAAGTCGACCAAGTCGACCAAATCGATGAAATCGATGAAGTCCACGAAGCCGGCCCCGAAGGCCACCAAGAAGCCGGTCGTTCAGAAGACGGCCGACAAGAAGCCGGCCGCGAAGGCGACCAAGGCTCCCGCCAAGGCCACCAAAGCGACCAAGTCGACCAAGTCGACCAAGTCGATGAAATCGATGAAGTCCACGAAGCCGGCCCCGAAGGCCACCAAGAAACCGTAACCCGTCTTTATCTTCTCTCGTACCTAACGGCGCAGTCGCAAGACTGCGCCGCTTTTTTTGGTATTCTTGAGCTCCATGGCCGATCCGATGAAGCCCGAATTCACCGCGCAGAACCCGATCGTCGAAGCCGCGAGCCGCATTCGCGCCCGGCGCGAACTCGCGCGCGCGATCGACGAACAGACCGGGGAGCCGGTCGCCCGCCTCCCCGAAGATGCGGAGGAGTCGCTGCAGCTCTTTCACGAGCACCTTCAGACGGGCGCGAAGCGCCTCAACGCGATCCTCGGCGACGGCTCCGTGAAGATCGTCCGGCTCGAGCGCCCGCTGCGCCTGCGCGTACGCTTTGGCGAGAAACGCGTGAGCCTCGACCTCGACGAGGTGCAGCAGTTGGTGCGCGTCGGCGGGCTCGATCTCGCTGGAGAGTACCAGTTCGACCTCTCGAGCCCGGTACCGGCGCTCATCAACCTCTCGAAGATCTCGACCGAGGCCGGGTATGGCGAGCGCCTCACCCCGTCGGGCGTCCTCAAGCTGATCGCACGCGACGCGGAGTTGCCGCGTCCCGCGCACCTGGACGGCGGCGGACCGCTCCAGCTCTAGCGCTTCGCGCGGGCGCGATTCATCTTCGCGATGATCGGCGGCGTGGGACAGATCTCGCGAACCGGACAACCCGAGCAACGCGGCGTCGGCGCCTTACAGAGCGCGCGTCCGTGCAGAATGAGCCAATGGTGCGCGAAGCGCCACTTTGCCGGAGGTACGAGCTTGGTGACGTCCTCTTCGACCTGACGCGGCGTCGTGCCGAGCGTCAGCCCGAGCCGATGCGCGACGCGAAACACGTGCGTATCGACGGCAAACGCGGCCTCCTCGAACGCGACCGACATGACCACGTTCGCCGTCTTGCGCCCGACGCCGGCGAGTGCTTCCAGCGCCTCGCGGTCGCGCGGCACATCGCCGCCGTGGCGCTCGACGAGATCGCGCGCGGCGCTGACGATGTTTTTCGCTTTCATCCGATAGAAACCACACGATTTGATGATGCGTTCGACGTCGGGCAGCTTCGCGGCGGCGAGGGCCCGCGGCGTCGGGAACTTCGCAAAGAGGTGCGGCGTCGTGAGATTGACGCGCGCGTCGGTGCACTGCGCCGAGAGAATCACCGCGATCAGCAACTCGAAGGTCGAACGGTACTCGAGCGCCGTCACCGCGTGCGGATAGCTCTGCTCGAGGATCGCGAGCTCTTCGAGTGCCCGCGCGCGGGTGACTCGCTTGGTTGGAAACGGGATCTTCTCCATCGCTGGAAGCGGTGTTTTGCTCGCGGCGTGCGAACCCATGCCGCGTGTCAACGCCGACGCCACCCGACGCACACTCCCTGGCCGAAATGAACGCGCGCGCGATCGCGCTACGCGCGCAGGGACGCAACGCCGACGCGATCGCGGCCTTTCGCGCGGCGATCGCCGCCTATCCCGACGTCGCCGCCCTGCGCCAGAACCTCGCGCAGATACTCTACGAATCCGGCGACGTTCCCGCGGCCATCGCGGAGCACGAAGGCGTGCTCGCCGCCGAGCCTGCCGATATCACCTCGCATCTCGCCCTCTACGAATTCTATCAAATCACGGGCGAACGCGAGCGCGCACTGGAGCACCAGCGCCGCGCGCTCGAACGCAAGCGCCTCTTCTCCAACGTCGCGCCGCACGAGTCGCGCCGCCTGCTCGTCCTCTGCGCGCCGGGCGACTGGCAAGCAAATATCCCGGTGGATTTTCTCTTCGACCGCGAGACGACGACCGTCCACAAGCTCTATGTGCTCGACGCGCAACGCTTGATGGGTGAAGAGATTCCCGCGCACGACGTCGTGTGGAACACCATCGCCGAATCGCCCGAGGCGCGACCGTATCTCGCGCTCGCGGATCTCATCGCGCGCGCATCGCGACGACCATTTCTCAACGCGGCCGAGCGCGTTCTCGCGACGGGACGCCTGACGCTCGGCGCGACGCTTGCGAACACGAACGCGCGGGTCGCACCGATCGCGGAGATCGCGCGCGATCGGCTCGCCGCGGGCGCGCTTCCGTTCGCATTTCCGATCATCGCGCGGCCGCTCGGGTCGCACGCCGGACACGGGCTCGAATGCATCGCGGATGCGGTCGAGTGCGCCGCCTACACCGAGCGAGCGCCGAGCGCGACGTACTTCGTCAGTCCGTTCGTCGATTACCGAAGCACCGACGGCTATTACCGCAAGTACCGGGTTGTCTTCGTCGACGGTGAAGCCTATCCGGTGCACCTCGCGATCTCGCCGAACTGGATGATTCATTACTACAACGCGCCCATGGCCGAGCACCAATGGATGCGCGACGAAGAGGCCCGCTTTCTCGCGAATATCGCGAGCGTCTTCGACGGCGACCGAGCGCGCGCGCTCGACGAGATCGCCCGCGCCGTCGGACTCGAGTATTTCGGCATCGATTGCACGCTCGATGCGGACGGCCGGGTCTTCGTGTTCGAAGCGGATCCCGCGATGCTGGTCCACACGAGCGATCCCATCGAACGGTATCCTTACAAACACGAGTACATTCCTCGTATCTATCGTGCCGTGGAACGCATGATTGACCGGCGAAAAGCTGCCGATATGTAAGAGAGACCATGGATCGCCACGACCTGCTCGACGTCGCCGTCATCGGCGGAGGCGTCTCCGGCTCGGCCATCGCCGTCGCCCTCGCGGCGCAGGCGCCGGCCGCCTTTGCAGCGGCGATCTTCGACCCCGCGCCGCTCGGCCCGGGAACGGCGTACGCTCCGCAATCGGCGAGCCTGCTTCTCAACGGTCCGGTGCGCGCGATGTCCGCCGTTCCCGGCGACGCGCGTCACTTCGCACGCTACCTCGTGGACGAACCCGACGACGCGCTCATCTGCCGCGCGCGCTACGGTTCCTATCTTCGCGCCACCGCCGCGGCGGCACTCGCGGCGCATGCGGGCCTGCGTCACGTCGCGAGCGAGATCGTCGAGATCGAGCGCAGCGAACGCGGCTTCGCGTTGCGCGACCGCGACGGGCGGGCGTGGCTCGCGCGCAACGTCGTCTTCGCGATGGGAAATTTCGCACCGAACGCGAGTTTTCTGCCCGAAGCGGTGCGCACGTCGCCGGATTTCGCCAACGATCCGTGGCGCGTGGACGTGGGACGCTTCGGTGACGGCGACCTCGCGCTCTTCGGCAGCCGTCTGACCGCCATGGATACGGTCGCGCTGCTCGACGAGCGTGCCTTTCGCGGTCGCATTCACCTGATCTCGCGTCACGGTCGCACGCCATTCGTCGAGGATCCGCGCGTACGCGGCGACGCGAGCGTGCTCTCGTCGCTCGACACGACGACTCCGGCGCGCCTGCTGCACACGATGCGCGCCGTGGCGGCGCGCTATCCCGGCGATTGGCGCGCGATCGTCGAAGCGCTTCGGCCCGTCACCGCCGAGACGTGGGAGCGTTGGAGTCTTCGCGAGCGGCGACGGTTCTTGCGTCACCTCGAATCGTTCTGGGCGATTCATCGCTATCGCGTTCCGCCGGCGACGCACGCCGTCTTCGCGCGGCTGCGCGCATCGGGACGGGTGCTCGTACACGCCGCTCGCATCACCGGAGCGCACGCCGCCGAACGCGGCTTCACGCTCGAGCTCACCCATCGCGGCGCGACGCGCTCGCTCCGTGTGGCCGGAGCGATCAATTGCACCGGGCCGAACGCCGACCTCGCACGCGTCGAATCGTCGCTCGTACGCGACGCGCTCGTCCGTGGGATTCTCGTTGCCGATCCGCTTCGTCTCGGCGTTGCCGTCGCGGCCGATCTGCGCGTGCTGCGCGACGACGGCACGAGCGATCCGCACGCCTTCGCGATCGGCCCGCTCGTGCGCGGGCGCTGGTACGAGACGACCGCGATTCCCGAGATCACGCGGCACGCCGCCGCAATCGCCCGCGAGCTCCTGCGCGAGCATCGCATCACCCCATCTCTCGAGGCCTCATGACCGACATCTCCGAACGCACGCTCGCCGACGTCATCGGCATTCCGCACTTCGTCGCCGCGATGCAGCGAGGTATGGCGCGGTTCGCCGATTACCGCGCGTTGATGCCGAACGTCGCGCGCGCGTACACGCGAACGCTGCTCGAAAAGCGCGACGACTACGAACTCGTCGCGATGCTCTGGGCGCCGGCATCGCGCAGCCCCATTCACGATCACGGAGACTCGCGTTGCTGGGTCGTCGTCCTCGAAGGTGCCATCGACGTCGACAACTACGAACGACTCGACGACGACGAACGCACGCCGAATCTACGGCCGACGTCGAACGAACGCGTCGCGCGCGGCAGCATCGATCATCGTTTGAACGATCGCGAACTCCACCGCGTCCAAAACCGTACCGATGCGCCCGCCTTCTCGCTGCAGCTCTATGCCTCGCCGCTCGGCGAGTACACGATCGCCGACGACCTCACCGGTCTCTGGCGCCGCATGCCCTCGCATTACGACGCGATCTTCGACCTCTGATTTGCGCTCCGGGGCAAGCGCAGCAGCGCGATCGCTCCGAGTCCGAGCGCCGCAACGAGCGCGAGCGCGAAGCTCGCCACGAGCGCGCGGTCGAGTTGCCCGCTCGCGTGCGCGGCGAGCGATACCGGAATGCCGCACGCGAGAACGCCCGCGGCCATTCCGATCGTCCCCGCCAAAAGCATCGCCGATGAGATCGCTCCCTCGCTGCCCTCGTCGGCATCCGCGAGCGACGCGAGCGTAAGCGTCGGATAGGTCAAACCGATGCCCGCGCCGCCGAGTAACCACGCCGGAAACGCGAGAGCGACCCACGCATGCGACGCGACCGCCATCATACCGAGCGCGGCGCTCGCGAGGCAGGCGGCACCGCCGAGCACGACGCGTCGCGCGCCGTATCGCGCGTAGAGCGTGGGCTGCACCGCGCTCGCCGCAGACCACCCGAGCGCACCGAGCGTCACGCAGAGTCCCGCGAGCCCGAGCGAGAGACGCCCCGCGGTGGTCAACGCGAGCGTCACGTAGGCATCGGCCCCAAAGAACGCCGCGTCGAGCAAGGCGAACGCGACGAAGGCGGCGTGGCGCGTACCGCGCAGCGCGAACGTCGCCCGCGAAAAGAGCAGACGCAGCGCCGCGAGCGCGTCGGCATCGTCGCGCACGCGCTCGTCGAGCGCGCCGAGCGCCGGGAGCACGAGCGCGGCCGCGAGCGCGACGAGCGGGATGAACGCCGCGAAGGCGTAGCGCCAACCAAAGCTGTTTGCGATCAGCGCGCCCGCGCTCGGAGCGACGAGCGCCGGCACCACCCACATGGCGGAGAGCCACGCGAACATACGCGCGCGCTGCTCTTCTTCGAAGTGCTTGGCGATGGCGGCAAACGACGCGGCATAATCGAGACCTCCGCCGAGTCCCTCGAGCGCGCGCGCGGCCGCGAGTTGCGGCATCGAGTGCGCGAGCGACGAAGCGAGCAATCCGATGCCGACGAGCGCGAAGGCGACGCCGAGGATCCGCCGCGTCCCGAAACGATCCGCGAGCGGTCCGGCGAACGCCATGCCGACCGCGCTCGCAACCAGCAGCGCGCCGATCGTCACGCCGTAGAGCGCATACCCGTGCAGGTCGGCGGCGATGCGCGGCATGATCGTCGCGATGACGAGCGCTTGCGTCGCCGCGGTAAACTCGCCGACAAGGAGACCGGCCGCCACGCGAGCGCGGCGGCCGGTGAAGAGCTGGCGCACGCGCGCTAGCCTATTTCAGGTTCTCGACGATCCATTGCACCCAACGGCGATCGACGTCGAGCTGGCGCACCGGATCGCCGGGGAAGTGCCCGGCAACCGGATAGGCCCAAAACTCGACCTTCGTGCCGCGATCCTTGAGCGCGTGGAAGAACTTATACGATTGCGGAATCGGCACGCGCTGATCGTCAACATCGCTGAGAATCAGCGTCGGCGTCGTCACGTTCCACGCCGCGGAGATCGGCGACTGCTCGATGTAACGCGCGACGTTTCCATGCACGTACGGCGAACCGCCGAAGGCGTACTTCCATCCGGTTCCGTTGTCCGCGAGCGAGTATTCGTCGATGAGATCGTTCACCGCCGCGCCCGAGACCGCGGCCTTCCAGATGTGATAGTGACCGATCATCCACGACGTCATGTATCCGCCGTACGACCAACCAGAGACGGCGATGCGCGAAGTGTCGATCGGATAGTGGTGTTCCACCGCGGCGATCCCGGCCATCACGTCGCGACCCGGGCCCGCGCCCGCGTCGCCGACGATGCCGTACCAGTACTTCGCGCCCAGGTTATCGCTTCCGCGATAGTTCGGATTGAAGACGATGTAGCCATGTGCCGCGAGGAGTTGGTTCAGCGAACTGAACGACGTGATTGATGCCGAGTTCGGACCGCCGTGAATCACGAGAACGAGCGGGTAGTGTTTGGCCGCATCGTAACCCGGCGGCAACGTCACGACGCCGTCCTCGTCGTACCCTTCGAACGACCAGGCGATCGGCTCGACCGTCCCGAGCGCAAGCTGCGCCGTCGGATCGTTGAACGAGGTGAGACGCTCGGGCTTCGCGCTCGGCGAGGCCAGGTAGTAGAGCTCGGAGGGATGGCGCGCTTGGCTTCCCGCGAAGGCGATTGCGCCGGTCCTCGCGACCGAGGCATCGAGCCAGAAGAACTGCGCGGGCTGCACGCCGTCGAGGTCGAGGCGTTTAGCCGGAGCATCGAGCGGCTTGATCCAAAGCGCCGCGTCGGTGCCTTTGTGTCCGGAGATCAAGAGGTCGTCGTTCGGCATCCAGATCGCGCGCTGCACGTTCGTGTCGATCTCCGCGGCGGTGACGTCTTTCCCGTCACCGCCGCTTGCGGGAGCGACGCGCACGTCGTTGACGGCCGCTTCGTCGCCGCCGTTCGGATACCAGTACGAGACGTACTTGCCGTCGGGTGAGAACTCGCCGAAGCCTTCGTATTTGCCGTGCGTCGTAAGCGGCGTCACCGCACCGCTCGCGACGTCGAGGATCGCAACGATCGCTTGGTCCTCATCCGCGTCGTATGCGTTGGGCATCTTGGTAAAGACGAGCTTCGTGCCGTCCGGCGACCAGGAGATCGGCGGTCCCGGAGAGCTCGGCGGCTGCGCCGAGGGAATGCTCCAGCTTCCGCTCGTGAGACGCTTGCTCGACCACGTACCGTCGTTCGCGTGCGTCGCGAGCCACAGATGATTGCTCGTCGGCGCCGAGCGATCGTCGAAGGCTTGATCGCCGACGACGAACGCATCGAGGTGTTTCTTGATCTGCGCCGCATTCGCGGGCTCGTCGGCGGACACGTAGGCGATCGCTCCGCCGTCGGGACGCCATGCGAACTGCTGCACGCCGGTCTTCGCGTCGGTCGCGGGCACGGGGTCGCCGCCGCGCAGGTCGAGCACGAAGATCTGCTGCTTGGGATCCTTCGCGCCGTCGAGCGCGAGGAACGCGATCTTGGTATCGTCGGGCGACCATGCGGGCGACGCGAGCGCCTTGCGGTCGTAGGTGATCGCGCGCATCGTCTTGCTCGCGAGGTCGTAGAGTTCGAGCGTGCGTTCGTTGCGGTCGTGCTCGAGGTTCTCGCGTGTCACGACGAAGGCAATCTCCTTGCCGTCGTGCGAGATGGCCACGTCACCGACCCCGACGATCTTCGGAACGTCGTCGAGCGAGATCGGGCGCGCGGCCGCCATGGCCGTCGTCGCGCAGGTGAGAGCGAGCGTGAGGCTCGCGAGAGCGTGCTTCTTCATCTTCATCTCTCCCTTACTTCAGGTACGACTCGAGCCACGCAAGCCAGCGCTTCTCGACGTCTTCCGAGCGAACCGGATCCGAAGGGAAGTGCCCCGCGACCGGATACGCCACGAAGCGAACCGTCGTGCCGTTGTCTTTGAGCGCGTGATAGAGCTTGAACGAGTTGGTGATCGTGACGTTGTTGTCGCCGATATCGCCCATGATGAGCGTCGGTGCCTTCGCATTCGGCGCGGCGGCGATCGGCGATTGCTCGCGCCACTCCGCGGTATTGGCCGGGTTCCAAGGTTTGCCGCGGAAGAACGGCACGTCGAGATCGTAGTAGAACGCGATGTCGTAGTCGTCGAGCCAATCGTCGAGCGAGGCGCCGCTGACCGCCGCTTTCCAGACCTTTGGATAGTGACCGATCAGCCACGATGTCATGTAGCCGCCGTACGACCATCCCGATACGCCGACACGCGAGGTGTCGATGGGAACGAGCGACTCGACGCGCGCGAGTCCGGCCATCACGTCCTTGCCGGGACCGTCGCCCGCGTCGTTCGTAATCGCGTGCTGGTAGGCGTCGCCGAGGTTGGTGCTCCCGCGATAGTTGGGTTCGAACACGAAGAAGCCGTGCGCCGCGAAGATCTGCGCCTGCGAACTGAACGCGAGCGACGACGCCGCCTGCGGGCCGCCGTGAATGAGCAGAACGAGCGGGGCTTTACCGCCGCGGTAGTGCAGCGGATACGTGAGGATGCCGTCCTCCACGAACCGCCCTTTGGTGGCGTTCCACGCGATGCCGATACGCTTCGCGAGGCCGCTGCGCGCCGCGAACGCGTTGAGGTGCGTGAGCGCGACCGGTTTGGCAGCGGGCGAGGCGAGATAGTAAAGTTCGCCCGCCGCCTGCGGTCGCGACGCGGTGAAGACGAATGCGCCGTTTCGCGCCGCGTTGCCGAGACCGATCCCCTCGAGTCCGTCGAGCGCGACGCGATGAACGCGGCCGCGAAGCGGTGCGTACCACAGCGCGCGGTCCACGCCGTTGCCGCCGAGGAGCCAGAGCGCGTCACCCGACGCATTCCAGCTGAACGCATCGATCGATCGGTCGAGCTGGGTGCGAAGATCGTAGACGTGCTTGCCGGCGCCGTTGACGACGTACACGTCGGTGCCGAGCGTGTAGTCGCCGCCGGTGTTGCGGAGATATGCGAGATCGTCGCCGTGCGGCGCGTAGGCCGGCGCGCTCTGCATCGCCTCGCCGGGCGTGAGTCGGTGCAGCGCTCCGGTTGCGGGATCGAGCACCTCGAAGTACGCTTCGAGCGCGTTTCCGACAAACGGCGTGCGGAAGTGCTCGAGCACGAGTCGCGTTCCGTCGCTCGACCATGCGAGTTCGCCGCCGCCGTCGGGGTTCACATCGGCCGCGCTCCACGCACCGTGCGTGAGTTGTTTCGTCGCGCTGCCGTCGGCGTGGACCAGCCACACGTGCACCGGCGGCGTCGCGGCACGATGCAGATAGTCGTTGTCGTGCACCTGGAACGCATCGAGGTGCGCGTCGATGCGCTTCTGGTCGGGATTATCGTCCTGCATCGTGTAGGCGATGCGCCGGCCGTTCGGACTCACGTACCACGAGATCACGCCGTTCTTCGCGTGCGTGACCTGACGGGCGTCGCCACCGGACATCGGCATCGCGAAGACCTGCTCTTGCGGATTCTTCGCGTCGCCGTCGAGCGCGGCGAAGTAGATCGTCTCACCGTCGGGCGACCATTGCGGGCCGAAAACGCCCTTGCGGTCGTAGGTGAGTTGGCGCTCGGCGTGCGTGCGCACGTCCACGAGCACCAATTGCCGGTCGATTCGATCGTTCGCGAAATCCGCGCGCCCGCGCACGAAGACGACGCGCGCGCCGTCGGGCGAGATCTGCGGATCGGAGATCGAGACGATATGACGTGCGTCCGAGAAATCGTACGCATGTGCCGGCACGCCGAGTGCGGCGACCAGCGCGACGACGACGACGCCGAAAAGAACACGCATCCGCGCCTCCACTATACGGGCGTTCGAGCCCTAGTCACGTAGAGCGATGAACGGCCCGTCGCATGCGACGAGCCCGTCTCGCTCCAGTATGGCGACGAGACGTTCAAGCTCCTTTAACGGTCGTTCCGGCAACAGCGGTTGCAGGTCGGCGTGGAGATCCAAGAGCGAGATGCGCTCGCCGGGCGGTAACGCGCGCAGACGATCCACGATGCGGCCGCGCGCGTAGCGCGTCGTGCGTTCGAAGGGAATCGCGTTTTGTGGTGACGGCTTCTTGGCATGCTGCTTGCGCAGGAGCTCGAGGGCGGCCGCTTCGACCGGCGTCGCGCGGCACCACATCCGTAGCGGGCAGACCAAACACTTCGGCGCGCGTGCGGTGCAGATCGTCGCGCCGAGATCCATCATGGCGGAGTTCCAGTCGTGCGCCGCTCCGCCGGGCGCGAGCGCGCGCGCCTGCGCGTCGAGCTCCGGGGAAGTCGCCTGCGGCGGATACTCGATGCCGAAGCGCAGACGGTGAACGATGCGTCGGATGTTCGTATCCATCGGCGCGTCGTCTTCGTCGAATCCGAAGGCGCGAATCGCGGCGGCCGTGTAGGGGCCGATGCCCGGTAACGATCGCAGGTCCCGCTCGTCGCGCGGCATCGCCCCACCGAAACGCGCGATCACCTCGCGCGCGACGCCCTGCAGACGAATCGCGCGCGAGTTGTACCCGAGGCCTTGCCATAGCCGCAGCACGTCGGCGACGCTCGCGGCCGCGAGCGCCTCGAGCGTCGGAAAGCGCGCGACGAACGCCTCGAACTTCGGCACGACGCGGTCCACTTGCGTCTGCTGCAGCATGAACTCGCTGACCAGCGTGTAGTACGGATCGCGCACGAGGCGCCACGGCAGATGCGCGCGACCGTGCCGCGCGTACCACGCGAGCAGCGCCGCGCGCAACGCTTCGAGATCGTTCACGCGCGAAGTTGCTTGATCGCCTCGCCGATGCGGCGAATGCCTTCGGGAATCTCCGCGCGCGAGACCGCGGTCAACGCGAGACGGAAGTGATGGTCGCCGCCCGAATCGGCGAAGAACGCCTCGCCGAAGAGGAACGACGCACCGAGACGCTCGGCGACATCGAGCAGGGCGCGCGCCCGAATCTCGCGCGGCGTCGCGGCCCAGAGATAGAACCCGCCGGGGACGCCGACGGCGCGCACGTTCGAGCTCCAGTACTGGGCGATCGCCTCGTCGGCGATGCGTCGGCGCGTCGCGAGTTCCTCGCGCAATTGCGCGACGTGCGCGTCGTAGCCGCGCTCGAGATAATCGACGACCGCGGCCTGCACGTAGAGACTCGTCGCCATGTCGTAGGCTTGCTTGCGCAGGAGCAGGCGTTCGAGAATCATGCGCGGCGCGGCGAGCCAGCCGACGCGCAGACTCGGCGCGACCGTCTTCGAGAAGGTCGAGAGATAGACGACGTGATCGGGCGCGAGCGAGACGAGCGGCGCGAGCGGCTCGCGCGCGAGTGGACCGTACGGATCGTCCTCGATGATCGGAACGCCCGCGCGCTTCGCGATCGTGGCGAGGCGCTCGCGGCGGTCCATGTTCATCGTCGCGTTGGTTGGATTGTGGAGTGACGGCATCGTGTAGATGAAGCGCGGGCGCCGGGTTCGCAAGATCGCCTCGACGTGATCGACGCGCATGCCTTCGTCGTCGACCGGCACGGGAATCGCGCGCAACCCGTTGATCTGAAAGATCTGCAAGGCCCCCGGGTACGAAGGCGATTCGACGATGATCTCGTCGCCCGGCTCCGCGAGGCTCTGCGCCACGATCATGATGCCTTGCGTCGAGCCGGTGAGCACGATGACGTTCTTCGGCGCGATCGCCGTGGCGCCGCGCGCGTTCATGCGCGCCGCGATCGCCGCGCGCAACGGCTCGTACCCCTCGGAGTCGCCGTACGAGAGGATGAATCGCGGATCGCCGGCGACGCGACTGAACGACTGCGCGAGTTCGCCGAGCGGCGAAGGCTCGTCGGGCGCGACGCCCTGCACGAACGAGATGCGCCCCGCCTCCTGTTTGGCCGCGAGTTCGCCGAGGATGTTCGGAAACTCGCCGACCCGCCAGGGGGGCAGCGTAATCCACCACGGCACCCCGGCCGCTCGCTCGGGTTGCCCGGCCCGCAACTGCGGAACGACGCGCGAGCCCGAGCCGACGCGTTGTTCGATCAGCCCATCGGCGACCAACTCGCGATAGGCGTGCACGATGGTGCTGCGGTTGACGTTCAAGCGCTCCGCCATCGCGCGCTCCGGAGGCAGGCGCGTAGATTCGGGCAGCGTCCCTGCGAGGATCGCCTCGCGCAGATGCTCGTAGATTTGGCGGTAGAGCGGGACGATCGAATCGCGGTCGAGTTCCGGCAGGATACCGGACCATCCAATGTTGGCCATGGGCAAGCAGTCCATTTCGGTAAAGCGAGAGCGAACGCTTGCCGATGGTGGGGGTGGTGCTCGATTCGCAGACGGTAGATACCCGTATTCCCTTCATCGGTCGTGAGAGCGAACTCCAACGCCTGCGGGCCATCCTCAAGCGCGGTGGCGCCGTCACGCTCGTCGGTCCCGGCGGCGTCGGCAAATCGCGGTTGGCGCTCGAGGCCGCGCAGCGTTTCGAACGAGATACCGCCCGGCGGACGGTCTTCATCAGTCTCGTCGGGGTCGCGCCCGAGGCCGTGATCGGTACGGCGATGGCCGAGTTCGGCGTGGCGCTCGAGGGCACGCGCGACCCGCTGGCGACGCTGCAAGACGCGCTCCGCGGCGAGCCGCTCGTGGTGCTGCTCGACAACTGCGAGCACGTCCCCGATGAAGCGGCAGCGCTCGTGGACCGCCTGCGCGCGATCGACGGCGCGGCGGTCATCGCCACGAGTCAACAGCGCCTCGACTACACCGACGAAGAGGTTCTTCCGATCGAGCCGTTCGGAACGCCGAGCGCCGTCGCGTTCTTCTGCGCGCGCACCGGGCGCGACGAGACGCGCCTCTCGCCCGAAGACGCGGAACGCATTCGCACGATCGTCAAACGTCTCGACGGGCTCGCGATCGCGCTCGATCTCGCGGCCGCGCGCCTTGCGTCGCTCTCGCTCGAGGAACTGAGCGAAGAGCTTGCTCAGTTAAAGCCCTACCAGCTTCGCTCGACGCGCGGCACCGATCCGCGACACCGCACGATCGGCAACGTGATCGCGTGGAGCCACGCGCGCTCGAGCGCCGACGCGCAAGAGCTCTTCGCGCTCGTCTCGATCTTCGCCGACATGTTTTCGTTCGAGGATGCCGCCGCGCTCTGCGGATACGGCGACGAACGCACGGCGCAGGCCCTCGCCGAACTCACCGCGGCATCGCTCGTCGCGCGCACCGAACTCGCCTATCGCATGCTGCTCCCGATCCAGGCGGTCGCGCGCCGGATGCTCGCCGCGCGGCCCAACCGCGCCGCTCTCGACGAAGCGTTCGCCGCGCGCATGACGGCTCTCGCCGAAGCCAACACCGCTGAGTTTACCGGGCCCAACGGCCCGCTCGCGTTTCAACGCCTCTACGCTCGCTACTCGGATCTCACGGGCGCCCTCGGATGGGCGCTCAAACGCCCCGAAGAGCGCTTAGAGCGCGTCGAGCCCGTCTTTACGGCGCTCTCCGAGATTTGGGCGCAGAGCGGGCGCTACGCCGAGGGCCTGCGCTACGTGGATCGACTGGAGACGGTCGCGCCGCGTCTCTCGCCGGAGCGCCGCGGACGCATCTACTATCTGCACCTCCGCCTCGCGCACGCGGCGAGCGATCATCTGATGATGCTCGAACACGGCCCGCTCGCGATCTCCGCCTTCAGCATTGCGGGCAATCGCCTGGGACTCGCGCGTGCGTACAACGCGCTCTCGATCGCCGCGCTATCGACCGGCAAGACCGACGAAGCGATGTCGAGCGTGGAGATGGCGCTGCGCATCTACACGCAGATGGGGCACGAGCGCGGCATCGCAAGCGCGCTGACCAACCAGGCGAACGTCCTCTTCGACGGCAAGAGCGATTACGCACGGGCGCGCGTCCTCTACCTGGAGGCGATCGAACGTAACGAAGCCTACGGCACCCCGGAACTCCTCGGTATCGCGCTCGGCAATCTGGCAGAACTCGAGCATGCCTGCCTCGAGTACGATCGATCGATCGAGCTCGCGCGCCGCGCGATCGAGCAGTTCGAAGCGATCTCGAACCTCGCCATGATCGCATGGCAGCACGAGACGCTCGGCCGCGTCGCGCTCGCGCGCGGCGACGCATCGGAGGCACGCGAGCGCTTCGGCGTGGCCGCCGATATGCTGCGGCGCGCGCCGCAGCCGCGGTACACCGCCCAGCTCGCCGAGGGGATCGGGCGGCTTGCCCTGCGCTCCGCCGATCCGAAGGCGGCGGCGCGCGCCTTCGCGGCCGCGCAGCGCGTGCGCCGCGAGTATCACGTGAACGCGCTGGGATTTCGCGCCCGCGAAGCCGCGGAAGATCGGGTCTCCGTACCGGCCGAGCTCGCCGAGGCGGCCGCCGCCGAGGTCGAGCGCTGGCCCGCCGGGCGCACCGCCGAAATGCTCTCGGGCCTGTTGGACGGACTAGGTCGAAGCACGGCCGGCGAAAGCCTGGTATAGTAGCGTAGCCTTTCCACACCCACGAATAGGAGCATGTAGTGGCTGAACATCAGGTTGATGCAGTCGTCATCGGCGCGGGCCCGGGCGGGTACCACGCCGCTATCCGCCTCGGACAACTCGGCAAGTCGGTCATCTGTATCGACCGCGACGAAGTCGGCGGCGTGTGTCTGAACTGGGGCTGCATCCCGACCAAGGCCCTGCTCCACGTCGGCGAAGTCATTCGCCACATCGATCACGCCGCGGCGATCGGCCTCAAGGTGCCGAAGGCCGAAGTCGATCGCGAAGGCGTCGCGAAATTCAAGACCGATGTCGTCAACTCGAACGTCGGCGGCGTCAAGACGCTCTTCAAGGCGAACAACGTCCAGTTTCTCTACGGCGACGCGAGCTTCAAGAGCGCGACCGAGATCGTCGTCAAGAAGAAAGAGGGCGGCGAAGACACGATCAAGTGCGCGAGTGTCGTGATTGCGACGGGCTCGGCGCCGATCGACGTCAAGGCGTGGCCGCGCGACGGCGAAGTGATCATCAACTCCGACGACGCCGTGCAGATGAAGCGCATCCCGAAGAACATGCTCGTGATCGGCGGCGGCGTGATCGGTCTCGAGTTCGCGACCGTGTACACGCGCGTCGGTGCGAAGGTGCTCGTGATCGAAGCGATGCCGCAGATCCTCACCGGCACCGACAGCGAAATTTCGAAGACGCTCGGCCGCATCCTCAAGAAGCAGGGCGTGGAGATCATGCTCGATACGAAGGTCGGCAAGATCGAAAAGAGCGGCAAGACGGCGAAGGTCACCTTCAACGGCGACGCGACGAACGGCAAGGACGAGACGCGCGAGTTCGACATGGTGCTCGTCGCGGTCGGACGCCGACCGGTCACCGACACGCTCAACCTCGCGGCCGCCGGCCTCGCGGTCGACGACAAGGGCTTCCTCGCCGTGGATCAGCAGTGCCGCACGAAGGTCGCGAACGTGTTCGCCATCGGCGACGTGAGCGGACAACCGATGCTCGCGCACCGCGCGATGAAGCAAGGCGTCGTGGTTGCCGAAGTGATCTCGGGCGACAAATCCGCGGCGTTCGATCCGGTCGCGATTCCGAACTGCGTGTACACCGATCCCGAAGTCGCGACGGTCGGCCTCTCCGAAGAAGAAGCGAAGGCCAAAGGCTACGAGATTCGCATCGGCAAGTTCCCGCTCGCGGCGAGCGGCCGCGCGCGCACGATGAACGACACCGACGGTCTGATCAAGCTCGTCGGCGACGCGAAGACCGATATGCTCCTCGGCATGCACATCGTCGGCCCGCAAGCCGAATCGCTGATCGGCGAAGGGGTGATCGCGCTCGAGATGGGCGCGACGCTCGAAGATATCGGCCTCTCGGTGCATCCGCATCCGACGCTCACCGAAGGCATCATGGACGCGGCTGAAGCGGCGCACTTTAAGGCGATCCACATCGTGAATCAGAAACCGAAGACTCCGGTGGGGGCGAAGTAACGCGCCTCTGCTTTGTCGGGGTCGCACGAAGAGCCTCGGCACTCATCGCCGCCCGGGACGCGATGATCTTCGCATCGTGCGAAAATCATAGCTCGCCTCGAACCGCGCTCTCGCCATCCTGGCTCCGCGCGGTTCTCAGACGCCCGGACAGCGACGAGCGCCGAGGCTCTTCGTGCACCTGGGCGGCGGGCGTTACGGTTCTGGGGATAGATGACTGTGGATAGCGGGCGTGTGGGGCGGGTTTTGGATCTTGGGGCTCGGCCGTATCGCGAGGTTTGGGAGCTTCAGCATCGGTTGCATGAGGGGGTTCGTGAGGGGAGCGAGCCGGAGACCTGGATTTTGGTCGAGCATCTGCCCGTGGTGACGATGGGGCGGCAGGCGAAGCGCGAGAACGTGCTGCTCTCCGAGGAGATGCTGGCGGCTCGCGGGGTCGACCTGGTGCAGATCGAGCGCGGCGGGGATGTGACCTATCATGGGCCGGGGCAGCTCGTCGTCTATCCGATTCGCAAGCTCGAGCGCTTTCGCGAGGTCGTGCCGCTGGTGCGGGCGCTCGAGGGAGCGGTCATCGCGACCGTCGCCCGCTTCGGGATTACCGCGGATCGCTGGAGCGAGCATGCGGGCGTGTGGGTCGGGCGCGATCAGATATGTGCCATCGGCCTCGCGGTGCAAAAGATGGTATCCTTGCACGGCATCGCGCTGAACGTCTCGACCGAGCTCGATTACGACCGGCTGATCAACCCGTGCGGGTTGACCGACCGCGGGATCACCTCGATCAGCAAGGAGACGGGACGCCCGGTGACCCTCGACGAGGTCAAACCGATCCTCATCGAGGAGCTGGAAAAGGCCTTCGGAGTGACCCTTCGACAAGCTCAGGGTGACACATAAAGCTCAGGGTGACACATAACGCCCCCGCGCCCGTCCCACCCTGACCCCGACCGTGTCACCCTGAACCTGTCCGTGTCACCCTGAGCCTGTCGCAGGGCCCCACGTGTCACCCTGAGCCCGTCGAAGGGCCCACGTGTCACCCT
>JAGWSR010000039.1 GCA_028869385.1 bacterium | reverse complement strand
CGCAAGCGCTCGATGCGCTGCTCGCCTCCGGGGCCTACTTCAACGACGTTCGAACGTTGATACTCGTTCACGACAAGCGCACGCTCGCGGTGCTCTGGGACGAGGCGATCATGCGCGAGATGCTCCCCGACGACGACTACGCATGGCTGCGCGCGTTTCTCATTCCATCCTGGGTCGCCACCGATCGGGATGCATGCGAATCGCTGCTTGCGATCGACGGCGACCTGATCGCCAAACGCAGCAGCGGCGGGCGGGGCGTCGATGCCTTCGTGCGCAGCGAATGCGGCGACGCGGCGTGGAGCGAGCGCGTTCGCGGGCAATGGGCGAGCGACATGTACCAGCGCTACCTCGAGCAGGCATCGTTCGCGGTTCCCGATGAGCTGCGGCCGATACACTTCGTCGGCATGCAGCTCTGCCGAGACGCGACGTCGTTCGGGGCCGGCGTCTTTCGCGGCTCCGATGCGAAGATTATCAACGTGCACGGGCGCCGAGGGCGCATCTACGTGCCCCTGGTCGAAGCATGAGTCGCATAAGCGTCGTCGTTCCGCTCTTCGATGCCGAACGCTACATCGGAGAGGCGATCGCGTCGCTCGCGCTGCAAGAGGTTCCGCCCGACGAGATCGTGATCGTGAACGACGCGAGCCGCGACGGCAGCGAGGATGCCGCGCGCGACGCGCTCGCACTCCACGCGGCGGAGTTGCGCGCGACGCGCGTGGTGGTGCTCCGGCGAAGCGAAAACGGCGGCCCGGGCCGAGCGCGCAACGACGGGATCGCGCAGGTGACGGGCGATCTGCTCCTCTGCATGGATGCCGACGATCGCCTCGCGCCGCGCGCGCTGCGCGTGTTGCGCGAGGGTATGGAGCGCCACGACCTCGCGCTCGCGGTTATCGGCTATGCGAGCGATCCGTCGGGCGAACGCTTTCCCGACGAGGATCTTCGCGAATGGGATCTTCGCGCGCTCGAACCGGCGCTCGTCGAACTCGGCGACCCGCTGCGTACCGTCGCGCACCCGTCGTTCGTCATGGGACGCGCGAGCAACGTCGTCGTTCGGCGCAGCGCCCTCGGCGAGCTTCGCTATTGCGAAGACGCGCGCCTCAACGAGGGCGTCGATCTCTGGTATCGCGTGGTAAAGGCGGCGTGCGCGGAAGGCGCTCGCGTGGGGCTCTTTACCGAGCCGCTCATTCGGTTTCGCATTCGCGCCCTGAGCCTCTCGCACGCGCCGGTCGCCGACTGGCGCGCGCTTGAACCGCCGCCGACGGTGCGGCGCTATCGCGCGAGCGACGATCCCCGCGATCGTCGGATGGCGCGTACGATCGCCGAACGTTGGCTCGCACACGCACGCGCGATACTCCATGCCGACGACCTGCGTGCCTTCGAGCGCGAGCATGCTACCATCTTTGAAGACCTCGACATCTCGCCGAAGGTTCGAGCGTGATCGCCGCGCGTACCGACGCGGAGACGCTGCGCGCGGCGTTCGAACGCGTGCGTCGCGATCCGCGCTTCGCCGATCTGTACGCGGGCATCACCGATCTCGCCGACGCCCCGGCGATCGGTAAGGACGTCGTGCTCGAACGCTTACGTTCGTTTGAGCCGCGTGCGGAGCCGCGCGGCGTCTATCTGGTGCGCTCGGGCGGCAGCACGCGCGAACCGCTGATCTTTCCGGTCGATATCGCCGAGAACCACGCCCAGCGTCAGGCGCTCGCCGAGCAACTGCGTCGCGTCGGCATTTTCGGCCCGAGCACCGTCGCGCTCAACGTGTTCGGCTACTCCGATCTCTATCGCACCGCGGCGATCTTCGACGACTTGCTCGAACGCTGCGACGCGACCACCCTGCCGATGAGCGCACATGCGCCGTACGCCGACATGCTCGCCGCGGCGCGCCGCTTCGCGCCGACGCACCTCCTCGGCACGCCCTCAAAGCTCACGCTCTTCGCACGCTTCCTCGCGGATCGCGACGAGCGACTCGATATCGCGCATCTGCTCTACGGCGGCGAACCGTTGCGCGAAACCACCCTGCGACTGCTACGCGAACGCTTCGGGGTGCGTCGGGTGTGGTCGCTCTACGGCGGCGCGGAGACCGGCATTTGGGCGTGGTGCGACGCCAATCGCAATCCCGGTTGCTTCGAACTGCTCTCGGGGATCGTCGTTGAGGTGCTCGATCCCGATGCGCAAGGCTTCGGCCCGCTCGCGGTGACGAATGGCTATCGCGCGCGCTTTCCGCTGTTTCGCTATCGCGTCGGCGACGTGGGGCGAATCATCGAACGCGACGGCGTGCGCCTGCTCGAGCTTCGCGGGCGGGATCGCTCGTCGTTCCAGTTCGCGGAGACCACCTACGATCTCGGGCGCATCGAGGAGATCGCGCTCGGGAGCGACGCCGTGCAGTTGCACCTGCGCTTCGACGAACACGGGCGCGACACGCTGCGTCTGCTTCTGGTGGACGATTCCGGGGCGGTCTCGCTCGCAGCCGTGGAACGCGAACTTCGCGCGCTGCTCGATTGCCCCGAATTCGACGGCATCGCGAGCGTCGAGCGCGTCGAGCGCCGCGCGCTGCACCACGATCCGGTAACCGCGAAAGCCCCCGCGATCGTCGATCATCGCCGCTAGGCGATGGCCGCGAGGAAGCGCGAACGCCTCCGTGGCACTCTCGGAAGAGCCGCGGAGGTTTTCGATGCCCGTTTCGATCGATACGCAAGCCGCTATCGCGCAGCGGTACTCCCAACTCGCCGAAGCCATGCAGCATGGCGATACGGCCACCGAATTGCGCGTGCTCTCGCCGAACTTCAAGGATCGCGCGCCGATCAAACTCGCGAGCTTCGAGCTCGATCCGCTCGCGGTGATGGTTGAACGCATCGTCGCGCTGCACGATGGCTCCGTCGAAGTGCACGCGCGGTATGTCGGTTGGCGGGGACACAACGCCGATGCGGTGGATCGCTGGGTGCGCATCGCCGGCACGTGGCGTCTCGCCTCGCACCGCTAGCGACGAGGCGGAAGAAGAACGAGCCCGGCATGCGCATCGCGTGCCGGGCTCGTTTTACCATCGGAGAGGGAGGGATTCGAACCCTCGAGACGCTTGCGCGTCTGCTCGCTTTCCAAGCGAGTGCCTTCGACCACTCGACCACCTCTCCATCGTTTCATCGCGCTTTCGCGCGACCGCACATCCTGTGCTTGAAACTGTGTGCCGCCCTCCAGGGCGGCACCCCTCGTTCATTTGAAAGGCGCTCCGCAGCTGTGCTGCTGCGCGCCCCCCAACTGCGTTGGGGCCCCCAATAATGGGCGATCCCTTCGGTTTGCGGTTGGTGGGGGGGAGTCCTATGCGACGGAGTTGGCGGATTGGGCGGTGAGGAGGGCGGCGAGATCGTCGGCGGGGAGGGCGCGGCCGTAGAGGTAGCCCTGCGCGTACTCGCAGCCGCATTCGGCGAGGAACTCGGCCTGCGGCGCGGTCTCGACGCCCTCGGCTTGTACCTTGAGTCCGAGCGCGTGCGCCATTGCGATGATCGCGGAGACGATCGCGAGATCGTTGCCGTCGTCGGGAATGTCACGGACGAAGGCCTTGTCGATCTTGAGCTTGTCGATCGGAAAGCGCTTGAGATAGGCGAGCGACGAGTAGCCGGTGCCGAAGTCGTCGAGCGCGAGCTCCATGCCGAGGCCTTTGATCTGACGCATGATGCCGATCGAGTCCTCGGCGTTGTGCATCGCCACGCTCTCGGTGATCTCGAATTCGATGCAGCGCGGATCCATCTTCGCCGTGCGTACGGCGTCTTCGATGGACTTCACCAGATTGTAGTGCAAGAATTGGCGCCCGGAGAGATTCACGGCCACGGTGAGCGGAATGTCGAACGTGCGCTGCCACGCGCTCACCTGCTCGAGCGCGGTGCGCAGCACCCAGTCGCCGAGCTGAATGATGAATCCCGACGTCTCGGCCTGCGTGATAAACGTCTCGGGCGGCGCGAACGTATCGTCGCGCTGAGGCCAACGGCAGAGCGCCTCAACGCCCGTGATGATGCCGGTGCGAAGATCGATGACGGGCTGGTAGAAGAGGCGAAACTCGTTGTAGCTCAGCGCGTTCGCGAGGCGCTGGTGCATCGGGAGGCGATAGCTCACGAGCGCTCCGGATTCTCCGGTTCGGCCGATGGCTCCGCTGCACGAGGCAGGTAGGCGCTGTAATAGGCAATCTTCGCCGCCTCCTCGGCGAGCTCGGTCTGCACGAAGGCATCCTCGAGGTCGTGCGAGATCGCGGTGAGGCCGTGGCGCTCCATAACGACGAGGTCGATTCCGCGCGCGAATTCGCAGCCGCAGAGTTCGGCGAGCTCTTGCGTGCCGTTCTTACGATACGGCGTCCACGCGCACGCCCGCAGCGACTCCATCGCTCCCACGGTATCGCGCGCGAAGAGGCGTCCGGTCTTCGACCAGACCACCGAAAACGTCGGATGTGTGTGCACGACGCAGCAAATGTCGGGACGCACGCGATAGGCGGCGAGGTGCAGCGGCAGTTCGCTCGTCACGCGCTGCGCGGGGTCGCGCGGCGTGCCGTCGGGTGCGACGCGCACGAGTTCGTTCGGTGCGAGGTTTGCAAGCGAGCGCCCGGACGGTGTCGCGAGCAGGTCGCCGTCCTCGAGGCGTAGGCTCACGTTGCCGCTCGATCCGCTGGTGAGCGAGCGCTCCCAGAGACGTCGGCAGAAGCCTGCGAGTTCGTCGCGCTCCGTGCGCTCAGACACCGGCGGGATGCCAGATCGTCTTGATCTCGCAAAAGGCCTCGATCTCATCGAGGCTCTGTGCGTCGGCGTCGAACCACGCATCGCGCGTTCGCGCGGGCGCCGCATGCGTGCGCTTGAGATTCTCCGCGCCGTCGTGACGGATCGCGGTCAACAACTCGTCGTCGTGCTGGCCGAAGCTCACCGCGTTTACATCCATGTGTTTGGCGAGCACGGGTGCGATCTCGCTGCGCAGTCCGGTGAGGACGTTGGCGACGCCGCCTGGCAGATCGCTCGTCGCGAGCGCCTCGGCGAAGACGATCGCCGTGCGCGGATCGTGCTCTGACGCGAGCAGCACGACGGCATTGCCCGCGACGATCGGCGGCAGCAGGGTCGAGACGAGCCCGAGCAGCGCGGGGCGGTCGGGAGCGAAGGCCGCGACCACGCCCATCGGCTCTGCGGTCGAGAAGTTGAAGTGCGGTCCGCCGACCGGGTTACGCGTCGAGAGCAGCGCGTTGAATTTATCGCACCATCCCGCATACCACACGGTGCGGTCGATGGCGGCGGCGACTTCGCGCTCGGCCTCGCCCTGCGAGACGCCGCCCTCGCGCACGCGCTCGAGCAGCTCGGCGCGGCGCGCCTCCATCATCTCGGCAAGGCGGTAGAGAATGAGGCCGCGCGTGCCCGGCGCGGTCTTCGACCACTTGCTCTGCGCGGCGCGCGCGGCAACGACGGCATCGCGCGCATCTTTGCGCGACGCCCGTGCGACGTTGGCGCCGAACTCCTTGCCGTCCCAGAGTGGATCGCTGCGTCCCGATTCGGATCGCACGAACGCTCCGCCGATGTAGAGCTTGTACATCTTGCGGACGTCGAGCCGCACGTCGTCATGTTTCGACACTCTTCGCGGCTACGACGCAAGAGCGGAGGAGCCCTCGGGCGAAACGACGGCCATGGTCGAGGAACATTTGCTCGGGCGCGTGGTCGTCGCCGAACCGTTCGACGAACGAGGACTCGAGGTGCTGCGCCGAGCCGGCGCGGATGTGGTTTCCGTGGTCGGCAAGCCCCCGGAAGCGCTCCACGAAGCGCTGCGCGACGCGCGCGGCCTGATCGTGCGCTCGGAGACCCGCGTGGACGGCGTGCTGCTCGGCCGTGCGCCGCAGTTGGAAGTGGTCGCCCGTGCCGGAGTCGGCGTCGATGCGATCGACGTGGATGCGGCAACCGCGGCCGGGATCGTCGTCGTCAACACCCCGGGTGCCAACACGCTGGCGGCGACCGAGCAGACCTTCGCCCTGCTGCTCGCGGCGATGCGCAACGTGCCCCAGGCGCATGCGAGCGTCCATGCCGGAATCTGGGAGCGCAAGCCCTTCATCGGCTACGAACTCCACGGCAAGACGCTCGGGATCGTGGGCCTTGGGCGCATCGGGAGCGGCGTGGCCGCCCGCGCCGCGGCCTTCGGCATGACCGTGATCGCGCACGATCCGTACGTTCCGACCTCGCGCGCGAGCGCGCTCGGCGTGGAGCTCGTCGCGTTCGACGACCTGCTCGCCCGCGCGGACGTGGTGACGCTGCACGTGCCGCTTACGCCGCAGACGCGCGGCATGATCGATGCGGGCGCACTCGCGCTCATGCGCGACGACGCCGTGCTCGTGAACTGTGCGCGCGGCGCCGTGATCGATGGGCCGTCGCTGCTCGCGTGCGTCGAGGCCGGGCGGTTGCGCGCGGTGGCGATCGACGTGGTGCCCGAGGAGCCTCCGCCGCCCGGATCGGCCTCGGCCGCGCTCCTCGCGCATCCGCGCGTCATCGCGACGCCGCACCTCGGCGGCTCGACCTACGAAGCGCTCGAGCGCATCGCACTCGAACTCGCGCACGACGTCGTGCGCGTACTCGGCGGTCGACCGGCGAGCGGCGCGGTCAACGCTCCGGCGCTCACCGGCGCCGACGCCGAGCGGGCCGGAGGCTTTGTGGATCTCGCCTATCGTCTCGGGGCGCTCTTGCCGCAACTCTTCGACGGTGCGTTGCGCCAAGAGATCGCGCTCGTCTTGCAAGGCGAGATCGAAGAGCTCGACGCGCAGCCGTTTCTCTCGGCGCTGCTCGCCGGCGCGCTGCCGTTCGTCACCGATCGCCGCGTGACGCCCGTCAACGCGAGCGCGCTCGCGCACGAACTCGGCGTGCGTACCGCGCTTGGGCGCGAACGCAGCGCCGAACCCTTTCGCGCGCGCATCGTCGTGGCCGCGGGCGAGCATCGCGTCGCGGGCACGGTGCTGCCGCACGGCCCCCGTATCGTCGAGATCGACGGGTTCGAAGTCGACGCCGTGGCCGAAGGGGCGATGCTCGTCACGCGCCATCGCGACGTGCCCGGCATGGTTGGGCGTATCGGCACGATCCTCGGCGATGCCGCGGTGAACATCTCGACGATGCAGGTGGCGCGTTCGGCGCGCGGCGGCGACGCGATGATGGTGCTGGATGTCGATCGCGACGTGGATCGCCGCATCGTCGATGCGATCGCCGGCTGCGACGGCATCGCCTCCGTGCGGCTCGTGCGCGTGTGATCCTCTACGTCGCTCGCCACGGCGAGACCGATTGGAATCGCGCGGGCCGCTACCAAGGGCGGCGCGAGTCCTCGCTCACCGAGATCGGCCGGGCGCAAGCCCAGGCGCTCGCCTCGGCGCTCGCGGAGCGTCCGATCGGGCGCATCATTTCGAGCCCGCTGCGACGCTGCCGTGAGACGGCGCAGCCGCTCGCCGAGCGCCTCGGCGTGCCCGTCGAGATCGATGCCCGCGCGATCGAGATCGCGCACGGCACCTGGGAGGGCCGCTTGCGCAGCGACCTCGAGCGAGAGGAACCGCTCGCGCTGCAACGCTGGCGCGAGGAGCCCGAGTCCGTGCATTTCGATGGTGGTGAGTCGCTCGCGGAGGTCATGGCCCGTTGGCGTGCCTTCGCGAAAGATCTCGGCGGAACGGACGAGGTGCTCGTGGTCACGCACGACGTGCTCGCGCGCCTGGCGATCCTCGACGCGCAGCGCCGGCCGCTCGCACGATTCTGGGAGCCCCGCGTCGTCAACGGCGGCTACGCTCGGCTGCGCCGCGCGGACGGACGCTTCGAACTGCTCGACGAATGCATCGACACGCATTTGGGAACGCTGGAAGTCGACACGGCGCATCAAGCGCTCTGATTCCCAATCGTCCGTTTTGAAAGGATGACCCGCACATGGCCACGAGCAAACCGTTCCTGACCGATGTCAAAGAACTCCGCAAGCGCGCGCGCGCGAACATGCAGCGCGGCGCCGTAACCGAAAGCTACGAGCTCGATCCGAAGGTCGTCGTTGACGTGCTCAATCAAGCGCTCGCGACCGAGATCGTCTGCGTGCTCCGCTACAAGCGTCATTTCTTCGCCGCTCGCGGGCTCAACAAAGATGCCGTCGCGCAAGAGTTTCTCCAGCACGCAAACGAAGAGCAGCAGCACGCCGATCGCATCTCCGAGCGCATCACCCAACTCGGCGGCGAGCCCGACCTGAATCCCGCGACCCTGACCGCGCGCAGTCACTCGGAGTACGTCGAAGCGAGCGACTTGGTGGCGATGATCAAAGAAAATCTCATCGCCGAGCGCATCGCGATCGAGAGCTACACCGAGATCATTCGCTTCCTTGGGAATCGCGACGTTACGACGCGGCGCCTCATGGAAGAGATTCTGGGCGTGGAAGAAGAGCACGCGAACGACATGCTCGATCTCATAGAAGAGATCCAGCCGTCGAGCAACGGGAAAGGACGCCGCAAATAAACATCGTGGTGGTGCGTCACGGACGCACGGAATGGAACGCCTCGCGCCGCTTTCAAGGGCATAGCGATATTCCGCTCTCCGCGGAGGGCCGCGCGCAGGCGCGTGCGCTCGGCGACGCCCTGCGTGGACGAACCTTCGCGCGAGCGTATGCGAGCGATCTCGGGCGGGCGCTGGAGACGGCGCGCGCGATTGCCGAGCCGCACGGACTCGCCGTCGTACCCGATGCTCGTCTGCGCGAATTCAATTTCGGCAAATGGGAAGGCCTGACGTGGAACGAGATCGTCGAACGTTGGCCGGAGCTGCGCGATCACGGCAGCACCGCCGCGAAGCTCTACGTCCCCGAGGGGGGCGAGTCGTTCGCGGTGGTGTGCGATCGGGTGCGCGCGTTCTTCGACGAGGTCGCCACCGACGGTGAGGAGACGATTCTCGTCGTCACCCATGCGGGCGTGCTGCACGCGACGCTCGAGGTATTCGGACACGCGATTCGCGACCGCCGCGGCGATCCGATGAGCCTCAATTTCTCACCCGCGAGCATCACCGAGCTCGCACTCGACGCCGACGGCGTACGGATCATCACGCTCAATCATGTTGCCCACCTCGATTCCATCGCTTGACGCCGCCGCGGCGCTCGCCGCGCGCGAGCGCATCGACCAGCTCACCAAGCCCGTCGGCAGCCTCGGCCGCATCGAAGAGCTCGCCGAACGTCTCGCCGCGATGCACGGCGGACTGCCGCCGCTCTACGATCGCCGCGCGATCGTCGTCGGCGCGGGCGATCACGGCGTCACCGCCGAGGGCGTGAGTGCGTATCCGAGCGAGGTCACGCCGCAGATGGTTGGCGCGTTCCTCGGCGAGTTCGCGGCGATCAACGCGTTCGCGCGCGTCGCGCGGGCCGAGGTTTTCGTGGCGAATTTCGGCGTCGCGAGCGAACTACCCAAGCATCCGCGACTTCTCGACCGCAGCGTCGGACGCGGCACGCGCAATCTCGCGCGCGAAGCGGCGATGCCGGTCGATCACGTCGCCGCGGCGTTAGAGGCCGGTGCGCACGCGTTCGCCGATGTCGAGGCGCGCGTGCAGCCGGAGATCATCGCGCTCGGCGAGATGGGCATCGGCAACTCGACGAGCGCCGCCGCGCTCATCTGTGCGTTCACGGGCGCGGAAGCCGACGACGTGGTTGGCCGCGGGACCGGCGTTGACGACGACGCGCTGCGCCGCAAGCAGCAGGTCGTCGCCGACGCGGCAAAACGCGTCGAGGAGCTCGATTGGCGGAGCGTGGTCGCCGAAATCGGCGGGTATGAGATCGTCGGGCTCGCGGGCGTACTGCTCGCCGCAGCGAGTCGACGCGTGCCGATTCTGCTCGACGGTTTCATCGTCTCCGCCGCGGCGCTCGTGGCGCAGCAGATCGCTCCCGAGGCGATCGGCTACTGTGTGGCCGCGCACCGATCGCGCGAACTCGGTCACGCGATCGCGCTTCGGCACCTCGGGCTCGTGCCGCTGCTCGATCTCGACTTGCGTCTCGGCGAGGCGAGCGGTGCGGCGCTCGCGTTTCCGCTCTGCGAAGCGGCGGCGCGCATGGTACGCGAGATGAAGACCTTCGCGCAAGCGGGCGTCGCGACCGCGCACGCACCGATCGAAGCGTGAAGCGCGCGCTCGCCGCACTCGCAAGCGCGTTCTCGTACTTCACGGTGATCCCACTCGGGCGCTTCGCCGCGGGTCCCGCGCCCGACGCCTACGCACTCTCGTACCTGCCGCTCGTCGGCGCGTGCGTCGGCGCGCTCGCCGGCCTCGCCGGCTGGCTCGCCGCATTCGTGCTGCCGCACGTCGTCGCGGCGATCGTCGCGTGGGCCTGCGCGATCGCGCTCACCGGCGCGATTCACGTGGACGGATTCCTCGATTCGTGCGACGGGTTGCTCGTAACGGCGAGCGTGGAGCGGCGTCTGGAGATTTTGCGCGATCCGCGTCACGGTACGTTTGCCGTGGTGGGGATGGCGATGCTCGCGGCGTTCTGGATCGTGGCGATCGCGCAGTTTCCGGCGGCTTCCTGGATCGCGTTGCTCGCGTTTACGGGCGCGCTCGCGCGCGCGGGCACGGTGTGTAACGCCTGGATCTATCCGTACGCGCGGGCGGGCGCCGTAACGCGCGCCTTCGACGCGCGCCCGAGCGCGATCGTCGTCGCGGTCTCGTTCGCGGTTCTGCTCGCGGCAGCGCGGTACGTCGCGCCCGCGGCGATCGCCGTCTGCATCGGCGCCCCGCTCGTCGCGGTGATCGTCGGATGGTGGGCGAGCCGACGGTTGGGCGGCGGGCTCACCGGTGATGCATACGGCGCGATCGTCGTAACCACCGAGGTGCTCGCGCTCTTAGTGCTCGGCGTGCATTGAATCGAGTAACTCCGCCATAATTTCGGCGGTCTCGACCAGCCGCGGACCCGGGCGGTTGAGATAGGCGTTACCGTCCATTGCGAAGATGCGATCGCTGCGATACGCGCGCAGTTCGGTGAACGCGGGCAGCGCTTCGAGCGCCTCGATCGCCGCGTGCGTCTTTGCGAGATCGAATCCGCACGGCGCGATCACGAGCGCATCGGGATCCTCCGCCGCGATCGTCTCCCATGCGAGCGTTACCGAGTTTGCGCCCGGATTGCCGAGCACCGGGATGCCGCCCGCGAGTTCGACGAGTCCCGGCGTCCAGTGCCCGCCGCTCATCGGCGGATCGGTCCACTCGAGCACGAGCACGCGCGGGCGCTCGGTACGCGCCGTCGCGCGCGCGCGCAGCGCCGCGATACGCTCCCGCAATTCGGCGAGGAGTACGTCGGCGTTCGCGCGGCGGCCGGTGAGATCGCCGAGGAAGGCGATATTCGCGAGCACGTCGTCGAGCGACGAGGGTTCGAGCGAGACGATGCGCGGATCGCCTTGGAGGCGCTTGGCCGCTCGATCCACGATCTCGTACGAAACGGCGCAGACGGCGCAGAGTTCTTGCGTGACGATCAGGTCTGGTGCGAGCCGCTCGAGCAGCGCCGCGTCGAGATGATAGAGGCTCGAACCGCCGTGCACGCTCGCGCGTACGTGTCGATCGATCTCGGCAGCCGATCCGGCCGTCGGAAGCGCCGATGACGTGAGCGCGGGCAGCGACGTCGCCTCGTGCGGAAAGTCGCACTCGTGCGTGACGCCGACGAGATCGTCGCCGGCGCCGATGGCAAAAAGGATCTCGGTCGCGCTGGGAAGGAGGCTTACGATACGCATCGGTCACGCCGATTCGACGGATACCTGCGCTTTACCGTCGTCGCGTGCGGCCCGTCGCCCGGGCGATGAGGCGCATCCGCCCGCAGTAGCGGTCGCGACCCTCGCGCGCGCGGTCGTACACGCGTACCAACCGTGCCGAGAAATCGCGTATCCACGGATCGCGCGGATATTTGCGATACCAATCCTCGATCGCGAGCTCTTCGTTGTCGAGCGCGCGCAGATGCCGTTTGAGATCCCATGCCGTGTCACGCTCGAAGGCAAGCAATCGATTGCGGATGCCGAGGATGCTCTCTTTGAATGGCCCGAAGTACTCGTCGGCGGGCGCTACGCTGCTTGCTGCCGACGCGCGACCGACGGCGATGAGTATCGCCAGAAGGGCGGCTGCGTAGGAGTGCGCGCGCATCTGCGCAGCGTTCGTTCGGACGGCAGACCAGGATACCTTGCGCGTCGGGTTGCACGTGGGATGCATGCAAGAATACCGTTCGTTGCTCGCTTTTGCGCTCGTGTCGCTCGTGGTTCTCACGTGCCTCGGGGCCTCGAAGCCGGCACCAGTGATCGCGATTTCGCGCGCAGCGAATGCCTGCGGCACGATGGTCGATGTTTCGAAATTTCCGGAGGTGCGGCTTGGAGGCCACGTTGCCGCGAGCACGCCGTGCAGCGGCGCAGTCGGCTCGACGGTCGAGGTGCGCACGATTGCGCACCCGCCGGGAACGATCGCGGGTGTGCTCTTCGCAAACGGTCCGCGCGGCCATGCTGGGAGTGCGCGAACGGCGCCCGCCCGCTTCCGTTTCGCAGCGTGTCTCCCCGGTGCGCGGCGGAACTACTCGTGCGCGAAACTCGGCGCGTCCGCGTCGCTCGAGCACGTCGCAACGTTGCCCGATGGAACCGACATCGTAGATGTGCGCGTTCCGAAGGAACTCTGCGCGCCGGGACGCGGTTCGTGGACGTACGATCTCTGGCTCATCTGGCCGAACGAAATCGTCATGGGAGACGTGGGAACCTTCACCGTCGTCGCATGTCCTCGAACGTGACACCGCCCGCGAGCGTGGAGACTCTCCGGCGCGCGGGCGGTGTTGCGATGGCTACGAGCGCGTAGGCGGTTGCGCGGACTTACTGACCCTGCGCGAGCGAGTAGCCGCGCTCGCCGTTGAAGGTGAAGAGTCCCTCGGTCTTGATGACGTCGAATCCGGCTTTGTCGGCCGCAGCGAGCAGCGCGATCACGTGTTCTTGCGTGAAGAGCGCGTCGCCGTCGCCTTCGAAGCGGCACGACCAGTGGTCGCTCCAATACGTGTCGGGATTGCCCTGCGGCCACACTTTGGTGCCGCGATTGCTGATGACGGTGAGCTTGGTGCCCGCGACGTTGAACTTCTGCATGAGCTCCGCGATCTGGTCGGGGTTGCCGTCGCGGCGGTCGATGAAGATGTCCACGCCGACGCGCACCTTCATCGGCGGTTTGCCCGCCGGGCGGATCGCGAGATTCATTCCCGCATCCTCGGCGTATTCGACGGCCTTGAGCTGCGACGGCAGCTGCCCGACGCGCGCGATGACCGCATCGGCGAATTCACGCGTACCGACCTTCTCTTTCGAGACGCCCTCTTTGTAAATATCGTAGGTGTGAATGCCGTCTTCGATGGTTTTCAACCACGCGTTGTGGACGGCTTGCGCGACCTTCGGCTGTCCGATGTGCACGAGCATGAGGATCGCACCGTGCAGGAGCCCCGAGGGATTCGCGAGATTCTGCCCCGCGCGGCGCGGCGCCGAGCCGTGGATCGCTTCGAACATCGAGCAGTGATCGCCGATGTTCGCCGATCCCGCGAGTCCGACCGATCCGGTGATCTGCGCGGCGACGTCGGAGAGAACGTCACCGTAGAGATTCGGCATCACGATTACGTCGAAGGCCTCGGGCGTATCGGCTAGCTTCGCCGCGCCGATATCGACGATCCAGTGCTCGCTCTCGATCTCGGGATACTCTTTGGCAATCTCTTCGAACGTGCGATGGAAGAGGCCGTCCGTGATCTTCATGATGTTATCTTTGGTGAAGCACGTGACTTTTTTACGCTTGTTCGCGCGCGCGTACTCGAACGCGTAGCGAATGATACGCTTGCTGCCGGGGCGGGAGATGAGCTTGAGGCACTGCGCGACCTGATTGGTCTGACGGTGCTCGATGCCGCCGTAGACGTCTTCCTCGTTCTCGCGCACGATCACGATATCCATGTTCGGATGCTTGGTCGCGACGAACGGATGGAGCGATGCACAGGGGCGCACGTTCGCGTACATGCCGAGGGTCTTGCGAACGGTGACGTTGAGGCTCTTGAAGCCGCCGCCCTGCGGCGTCGTGATCGGCGCCTTGAGAAAGACTTTCGTGCGACGAAGCGAGTCCCACGAGGAGGGTTCGATGCCGCTCTGCAGGCCGCGATTGTACACCGATTCGCCGATCGCGATCTCTTCGATGTCGATGGCGGCGCCCGCCGCGAGAATGATCCGCAGCGTGGCGTCCATGATTTCAGGACCGATTCCGTCGCCGTGAGCGACCGTGATCGGAACGCGTTTTGTCGTGGGACTGGTCAACGAAGGCTCCTTCGCGTGGTATGGCGCGCAATGACGAGCCGTTCGGTTTCGCGCCGCGGGTGCGGCCCCCCTTACGCGACCAGGCGGAACTTCGCGTACATGTAGGGATAGTCGGCGTAGAACCAATTACGGAAGCTCCGCCGAACCAACTCGCGACCCGTCACCGGCGACGCGCCCTTGAGAACGTAGTGGCGCCCGTCGAAGAAGTCGGCCGAATACTGCGGATACGATGCCATGGGCTCGAAGCCCGGGAACGGCGCGAAGAGGCTTGCGGTGAACTCCCAGCCGTTGCCGACGAGATCGTGTACGTCCCAGGCGCTCGCGCCCGCCGGGTGCGCGTCGATCGGTTCGGGGTCGAAACGCTCGAAATCGAAATTTCCGTGCACGGGCGCAGGCGCCTCATCACCCCACGGCTGCGGGCGCTCGTGTCCGTAGGGCGTGCCATAGGCCGCGCGATGGTACTCGGCCTCGGTCGGCAGTCGCATCCCTTTCCACGCGGCGTATGCCGCGGCGTCGCGATGCGACACGTACACCGGCCACGAGAGCGGCAGCGGAAGCTCCTCGAAGACGCCGCGTAACGCGAAGTCGCCGTCGCGCGCGATCCAGAATGGCGCGGGCGGGCCGCCCGCCTCGACGAACGCGAGCCAGTCGCCGTTGGTCACCGGACGATGCTGGATCTCAAATGCCGGCACCGCGACCTCGTGCCGCCCGAACTCGTTATCCCAGCCGAACGCCATCTCGTCGCGATCCGCGCCGAGCGTCGCGATACCCGCCGAGATCGCGCGCATCTGCGCCGGAGCCACGGCATGATCGTGATGCCGCTGCACGATACGGCCTTTGCGTTCGTAGTCGAGACGATGCACGATGTACATCAGGGTTTCGTGATGCATCTGCTCGTGCTCGAGCGCGGTATAGAGCGCCTGCGCGCGAACGAGGCGCGGGCGCTGAGGATCCACGAGGGTCGCCGTCGCAATCGCGCGTTCGACGCGCTCGTCGCACGCCCGTCCGAAGGCCTCCACTTCGGTGCGGCTCGGCCACGTCGTGCGTTCGTGCGCGGCCGCCGCTTGCAGCGAATCGGGATCGATGCCGCGCTCGAAGAGCGTCTCGAGCGTGCGGTCGAGCGGAGCCTCACCGAGCGCGCGCTCGTTGAGCGTGAGGTAGCTGAACGCCGGCAAATGTCCGTCGTAGAAGACGAAGGGATGGCGCAGCGGGATGGGACGCTCGGTGTACGCGCTATCGTCCACGAAGGCAAAGAGCGATGCGGAGCGCTCGCGGTTGCGACGGTACCATGCGAGCAGCGCGTCCCGGTCGAGCTGCGGCGTCGTGACGGTTGACATGGTTCGGTCTTACCCCGAAGCGGCCGATGTCGAGCGCCGACGGAGGATAAATTCCTCGAATTCGTGCGCGGGCAACGGCGGCGAGATGGCGTAGCCCTGAACGATGTCGCAGGCGTTTTCGGTGAGGAAGGTGAGTTGGTCGCGCGTCTCCACGCCCTCCGCCACGACCTCGAGGCCGAGGCTGTGCGCCATGCCGACGACCGTCTTGACGATCGTCTCGTCGAAGGCTTCGTGACCGACGCCGACCACGAACGAGCCGTCGATTTTGAGCACGTCGAGTGCGAAGCGACGCAGGTAGGCGAGCGAGGAGTAGCCGGTGCCGAAGTCGTCCACCGCGATGCGAATGCCGGAGGCCTTGAGATCGCGCACGATGCCGACCGTCTGCGCCGCGTCCGACATGGCGACGCTCTCGGTGATCTCCACTTCGAGCAGCGACGGGTCGAGCTGCGCCTCCTCGATGCGCTGTAGCACGCGCTTTCGCAGGTCGCGCTGGTGGAACTGGCGCCCGGAGAGGTTTACCGCAAGGCGGAAGGTGCCCAGACTCTGCTGCCAGCGTTGAACCTGCTTTGCGGCCGTGCCGAGGATCCAATCACCGAGCGGCACGATCAAACCCGAGAGCTCCGCGCTCGGAATGAAGTGCGAGGGCTCGATGAGTCCGCTCTTCGGATGATTCCACCGCACCAATGCTTCCACGCTGACGATCTCGCCCGAGCGCAGGTCGATTTGCGGTTGATAGTACACGACGAACTCGTCGAGATCGAGTGCGCGCCGCAAGAGCTTCTCCTGGGAGAGCCGCATGTGGATCGGCGCTTCGAGCGTCGGATTGTAGAAGTAATACCCGTTGCGCCCGCGATCCTTGGCGCGGTACATCGCGATGTCGGCGTTCTTGATCAGCGTCTGATCGTCGCGGCCGTCCTCGGGATAGATGGCGATGCCGATGCTCGTCGAGATGAATTGCTCGTACTCATCGAGCGGGAACGGTTCGCTGATCGCGCCGATGATGTGCTCGGCCACGTCGCGCGCGTGATCGGCGTCGCGGCAGTCGGTTAGCAGGATGACGAATTCGTCGCCTCCCATGCGAGCGATGGTCGCGCGGTCGTCCAGTTCGGCCGCAAGGCGCTCGGCGACCAATTGCAGGAGACGGTCGCCGCGCGCATGCCCAAGCGTATCGTTGACGTCTTTGAAGCGGTCGAGATCGAAGAAGAGCACGGCCACGCGGGTCATGCGCGACTGCGCGACCTCGATGGCGTCGCGCAGCTTCTCGGCCAGAAAGACGCGATTCGGCAGGCCGGTGAGCGTGTCGTAGTACGCCATCGCACGCAGGCGAGCGCGCTGGCGGCTGCGATCGAGCGTGCCGGCGATCAACATGGCGATCAAGCCGAGCAGGTCGCCGTCGGTCGAAGAGAGATCGCGGTTGCTGCCGGGTGCGGTCGCGAAGACGATCGCGCCGTAGGCCTCACCGGCAACGTCGATGCGCAGCGCCACGCCGTTATCGAAAAGGACGGGGAGCGGCGTTCCCGAGAGCGCACACGCGCGTGCGGCCATCTCCACGATCTCCTCGTCGCCCACGCTCTCGGCGTTCGGATCGCGAAAGATACCCTCGATGCGCGGGACGCCGTCGCTCACCTCGACGACCGCTCCGGCGGTGAGGTCGAAGGCTTGGCAACCCATCTCCAGCGAGGCACGCATGCGGACGTCCGGATAGTCGCCGCTCGCCGAGATGAAGTAGAGATTGCGAATGCGGCGGCTCTGCATCTCGGCGCGCCGCTCGGCGATGCGCTGCTCGGTGATGTCTTGAAGCACCGAGTAGACACCGACCAAGTCGCCGGCCGCGAACTGCGGAATCATCGTGACATCGAATTCGAGCGGCGATCCGTCGATGCGAAACGACTCCATCGTGAGCGAGACGGGCTCGCCGGTGACCGCGCGCTTGAACGCGCGATCCACGCGTTCGATCTCGTGCGCGGGGAGAAAGCGATGGAAGCGCTCGCCGATCACCGCCTCGCGGGGAAAGTTGCCGAGCCGCAGACACGCGTCGTTGACGTCCACGATCGTGCCGTCGGTCGTGAGCGCGAGGACGCCGTCGGGGTTGTGCGCGAAGAGCGAGCGCAGGCGCGCTTCGCTATCGGCGAGCGCGCGCTCTTGAAGTTCGATGCGCGCTTGCGCGACGCGCTGTTCGGTCTCGTCGCGGATGATCGAGAAGGCGCCCTCGATGCGGCCGTCGCGATAGACCGGAACCGTCGTGATCGCCACGTGCAGATCGCGGCCGTCGAGCGCGTGCGCCGTCGCGTGATAGTAGAGGGTCTCGCCCGCGAGCGCGCGTTTGAGGTAGAGTTCGTGCTTGGGCACTTCGTCGGGATCGAGAAAGACGCTGAAGTGCATCCCGACGAGCTTCTCGCGCGGCACGTTGCCGAAACGCGCGATGGCCGCGTTCGTATCGACGATGCGGCCGTCGTGCGAGAAGAAGATGATGATGTCGGGGTTGTACTCGAAGAGCGAACGAAAGCGCTCTTCGCTGTCGGCGAGCGCGGCCTGCGCTTCGACCGAGTCGGTGATATCCTCGGCATACGAGAGGATGTGAAAGCGCGGATCTTCTTGGACCGCGAAGGTGATCCAACGGCAGATGCGCGAGGTTCGATCCTTGCGAACGTTGTGATTGACGTTGACGAGCGCGCGATCCGAAGCGTGCGTCTCGACCTCGTGCTGCACGCGATGCAGCGCCGCAAGGTCGCCGTCGGAGACGAGGCCGATCTCGTCGACGCTCTTGCCGAGGACCTCGGAGGCGTCGTAGCCGAACATCGCGCACGCGCGGCTCGACCAGTACGAAATGCGATGCTCCGAATCCCACGCCACCAGGGCGAGCGGCGAGCGCGCGAGCAGGTCGCCGAGGGCATCGAGGTCGCGTTCGCCGAGCATACCCTATGGCTATCGGCTACGCGCGCAAATATTCGTAGAGCCCGTGCACGCCGCCCTCGCGACCGAAGCCCGACTCGCGGTAGCCGCCGAAGGGCGAACTCGGATCGAACTGGTTGAAGGTGTTGCACCAAACCACGCCCGCGCGCAGGTGTTGCGCGACCCACATGTTCTTACTTCCCTTCTCGGTCCAGACGCCGGCGGAGAGTCCGTAGGGCGTATTGTTCGCTTTCTCCACGGCCTCGTCGGGGGTGCGGAACGTGAGGATCGAGAGGACCGGGCCGAAGATCTCCTCGCGTGCGATGCGGTGCGACTGGTGCACGTTGGTGAAGAACGAGGCGGGAAAGAAGAAGCCGCGTCCCGGCAGTTCGCAGGGTTGCTGTACGAGCGCGGCGCCCTCGGCGACGCCGCTGCGAACGAGCTCTTCGATCTTCTCGAGTTGCGCGCGCGAATTGATCGCACCGATATCGGTATTCTTATCCATCGGATCGCCAAGGCGCAGCGTCGCGATGCGCTCGGTCAGACGCGCGACGACCTCGTCGTGCACGCGCTCCTCGACGAGCAGCCGCGAACCCGCGCAGCACACGTGACCCTGATTGAAGTAGATGCCGTTGACGACGCCTTCGATCGCCTGATCGAGCGGAGCGTCGGCGAAGACGATGTGCGCGGCCTTGCCGCCGAGTTCGAGCGTGAGCCGCTTGCGCGTGCCCGCGAGCGCTCGCGCGATTCCCTTGCCCACCTCGGTCGAGCCGGTGAACGCGATCTTCTCGACGTCGTCGTGTCCGACCAGCGCCGCACCCGTCGCGCCGTCGCCGGTGACGACGTTGACCACGCCCGGCGGCAAGTCGGCCTCTTGCACGATCTGCGCGAGCGCGAGCGCGGTGAGCGGCGTGGTCTCCGCGGGCTTGAGGACGACGGTATTTCCGCACGCGAGGGCGGGGGCGATCTTCCAGGCGGCCATGAGCAGCGGGAAATTCCACGGCACGATCTGACCGCAGACGCCGAGCGCGTGCGGCGTGCGGCCGGCGCGCATCGCCCACTCGAGCTTGTCGGCCCAGCCCGCGTAGTAAAAGAAGTGCGCCGCGGCGGTCGGGATGTCGAAGTCGCGCGACTCCTTGATCGGCTTGCCGCCGTCCATCGTCTCGAGGACCGCGAGTTCTCGGCCGCGTTCGGTGATCGCGCGCGCGATGCGATAGATATACTTGGCGCGGTCGGCGGGCTTCATCTTGCGCCAGTGCTTGTCGTAGGCCTTGCGCGCCGCGCGCACCGCGCGATCCACGTCGGCCGCGCTGCCGTAGGCAACCTGCGCGATCGGCGCTTCGTTCGCCGGGTTGATGGTTTCGAAGTACCGGCCGTCCTGCGGCGCGCACCACTGCCCGTCGATGAAGAGGCCGTAGCGTTCGCGGATGCGCGGGCGCACGCTCTCGGGAGCCGGGGCGTACTCGAACGTCGTCATCGTCAGTCCTTTGGAATGTAGTCGGCGCCGGCGTAGTGACCGAGTTCGAGCTTCTCGACCTGCATGAGCAGATCGTCGAGCAGCGAACTCGCGCCGATGCGAAAGAGGTCGGGGTTCAACCACGCGTCGCCGAGCGTCTCTTTGACGATCACGAGGTACGCCAGGGCCTGCTTCGTGGTGCGTACGCCGCCGGCGACCTTCAAGCCGCGGCGCTCGCCGGTGCGTCGCGCGAAGTCGCGCAACGCTTCGCACATGACGAGCGCGGTCGGAGGCGTCGCGTTCGTGCCCACCTTTCCGGTCGAGGTCTTGATGACGTCGGCGCCGGCTTCGAGCGCGAGATCGCTCGCGCGGCGAATGTTGTCGTACGTGCCGAGCTCGCCCGTCTCGAGGATGACTTTGAGGTGCACGGGGCCGCAGAGCGCCTTTACCGCGACGATCTCGTCGAAGACTTTGCGCTCGTCGCCGCTGAGGAACGCGCCGCGATCGATCACCATGTCGATCTCGTCGGCACCGGCGGCGATCGCCGCGGCCGTATCGGCGAGCTTGACCTCGAGGGCCGAGAGCCCGCTCGGGAACGCGGTCGCCACGGACGCAACGCGCACGCTGCTCCCGCGCAGCGCGTCTTTGGCGACCGCGACGAGATTCGGATAGACGCAGACCGCCGCGACGCTCGGGATGCTCGGCCACCCGGGACGCGGCGACACCGCTTTCGCGCAGAGCGAACGCACGCGACCCTCGGAGTCCTTGCCCTCGAGGGTCGTGAGATCGATGCAGCGGATGGCGAGATCGATACCGACGCGCTTGGCCTCGTTCTTGATCGAGCGTTTACCGAGCGATGCGGCTCGCGCTTCGAGCATCACCGCGTCGACGGTGACGGGAGCGAGCGTCGTCATTACAGCGTGCCGCGCTTCTCTTGTTCCTTTTCGATCGAGACGAAGAGCGCTTTGAAGTTGCCCTTGCCGAACGACAGGCTCCCCTTGCGTTGGATGATCTCGAAAAAGACGGTCGGGCGATCTTGCAGCGGCTTGGTGAAGATCTGCAGCATGTAGCCTTGATCGTCGCGATCCACCAAGATGCGGCGCTGACGGAGCACGTCGAGCGCTTCGTCGATCTTGCCGACGCGCGCTTCGAGCATATCGTAGTACGAATCAGGCGTGTCGAGGAACTCGACGCCGTTGGCCGAGAGCGCGTCGATCGTCGCGACGATGTCGTCGGTGCGAATCGCGATGTGCTGCACGCCGGCGCCGCGGTAGAAGTCGAGATACTCCTCGATCTGTGATTTCTTCTTGCCCTCGGCGGGTTCGTTGATGGGAAACTTGACCTGGTGGCGCGGATCGGTCATCACCTTCGACTTGAGCGCGGTGTACTCGGTCGAGATATCCTTGTCATCGAACGAGACCAGTTGCGAGAATCCGAAGACGCGCGCGTAGAAGTCGCCCCAGCCGTCCATCTCGCCCCAACCGACGTTGCCGACGCAATGATCGACGAACTGGAGCCCCGGCTTCTTCGCGCCCGGCAGCGAGCGATGCTCGGCGACGAAGCCGGGCATGAACGCGCCGGTATATCCGTCACGCTGGACGAACGAGTGCACGGTGTCGCCGTAGGTCGCGATCGTCGCCTTGATCACGCGCCCGTGCTCGTCGCGCGACTCGGTCGGCGCGAGCACGCTCGTCGCACCACCGGCGATCGCCTGGTCGTACGCCGCGCGCGCGTCGTCCACGAGGATCGCGACGTCTTTGACGCCGTCGCCGTGGAGCATCACGTGTCGGGTGATCGCATCGTCGGGCTGGAGGCTCGTGGTGAGCACGAAGCGGAGCTTGTTCTGCTGGAGCACGTAGCTGCAGCGCTCTTTGACGCCGGTCTCCGGCCCAGCATAGGCGACCTGGTCGAACCCGAATGCCGACATATAGTAGTGGGCGGCCTGCTTCGCGTTCCCGACGTAAAATTCGATGTAATCCCAGTCGATGCGCGCGAGCGGATTGCTGCGCGGTTCAGTCGTCGTGCTCATGGGGTTTCGGTTTGGCCATTCGAACCGGGGGCCCTGTTCGTCGGCGTCGGCATGAAGGTCGTGCCCGGGTCCCTAACCTAGGTTCCGGCATGACGCTCTCCACGCACCCGACACCCGCGCTCGCGCTCGGCGCTCTGATCGACTACGCGGGCCTCTTTCCGCCCGCGAAGCTCGCCATGGCGCCCGCACTCGACGAGTATCTCGCCGCACGCGACGGCGCGCACGCATGGATGCTCGGCCGCTTCATCGTCCCGGCCTCGCGCATCGGGGAGCTCCTCGGCGCGCTTGGGACGCGCGGCCCGCTGCGCGCGAGCGTCATCGTGGACGCCGGCAGCGATCCCCGCGCCTGGTTCGCGCAGGCCGGGCAGATCGTCGAGCGGCTCGCGCATCTGCGCGTCGGCACGCCCGCGCTGGTTATCGAGGCGCTCGAGGTGCCGCTGCCGCCGCTCGCGAGCGCACGCGACGGATACGATGCGACGATCGGTCAATTCGCGATGCTGGCCGAGCGCCAGGGGCTGCGCGAGCTTCCAATCTATGTCGAGTTGCCGACGGGAGCGGCGAACCTCGAGCTGCTGCGAGGCGGCATCGCCGCGCTCGCGCGCCACCGCCTGCACGCGAAGGTGCGCTGCGGCGGGACGCACGCGGCGGCCTTTCCGAGCGTGGACGAACTCGCCGCCTTCGTCGTCGCCTGCGCGGACGAGAACGTGGCGTTCAAAGCGACCGCTGGCCTCCACCATCCGATCCGTCACACGCAAGCGGAGACCGGGTTTCCGATGCACGGCTTTCTCAATCTGCTCGCCGCGGCCGCCTTTGCGGGCGACGCCGACGCGCGCGCGGTGAGCGACGTCCTCGCCGAAGAGGACCCGACGGCCTTCGCGCTCGACGCCGACGGATTGCGTGTCGGCGAGCGACGTGCCGACGTCGAGCACCTTCGCGCGGCACGCGCGCGCTTCGTCGGTTACGGCAGCTGCAGTTTCGCCGAACCCGTCGAAGATCTCACCGCCCTCCATATCTTGAAAGCATAACCACGACCGTGCCGCACATCGAATCCTGGATTCCCGTTCCCCGGGGGAGCGACTTCTCGATCTACAACCTGCCGTACGGAGCGTTCGCGCGTGGAATCGGCGCGGCGCACCTCGGCGTCGCGATCGGCACGCAGATTCTCGACCTTCACGCGCTCGCGAGTGCCGGATTGCTCGACGACATCTGCGATCGCGGCGTGTTCCAGCAGCCCACGCTCAATGCGTTCCTTGCGCTCGGTCGCGCGGTATGGCGTCAGACGCGCCTGCGCATCGCGGCGCTCTTACGCACCGACGATGCGGCGGACGGACGATTGCGCGCGCTCGACGTTTCGAAATTCTTCGTCGAACAGTCGCAGGCGCGCATGGTGGTTCCGGTCGCGATCGGCGATTACGTGGATTTCTACTCGTCGATGCAGCACGCGACGAACTTGGGCAAGATCTTTCGCCCGAACGGCGAGCCCTTGACCGAGAACTGGCGACACCTTCCGATCGGCTATCACGGGCGCGCGAGCACGATCGTGATCGACGGCACGCCGGTCATGCGACCGCAGGGGCAGCGTAAGCCCCCGGGCAGCTCCGCGCCGACCTTCGGACCCTCGACACGGCTCGACATCGAGCTCGAGATCGGCTTCATCACCGGACCGGGGAATCGTCTGGGCCATCCGATCCCGGCGGCGAAAGCGCGCGAGCACATCTTCGGTCTCGTGCTCGTCAACGATTGGAGCGCGCGCGATATCCAAGCGTGGGAGTATCAACCGCTCGGGCCGTTCCTCGGCAAATCGTTCGCGACGACGATCTCGCCGTGGATCGTGCCGCTCGACGCCCTCGATCCCTTCGCCCTGACGCCGCCCGTGCAGCAACCGGAGCCGCTACCGTATCTCCAAGCGCACGGACGGTGGGCCTACGATATTCACCTCGAAGTGGATCTGCAGAGCGCGAAGATGCGCAAGGCGGGGCTTGCGCCGCAGACCATCTCGCGCACGAATTTCAAAGAGATGTACTGGACGATGGCGCAGCAACTCGCGCACGTCACGATTAACGGCACGGCGATGCGTCCCGGAGACCTCTACGCATCGGGAACGATCAGCGGAAGCACGCCCGAGAGTTACGGAAGCTTCATCGAACTCACGTGGAACGGAGAACGCCCGCTCGAACTCGCGGGGGGCGAGCGGCGGGCGTTTTTAGAGGACGGCGACACGGTAACGCTGCGCGGCTGGTGCGAAGCGGGCGAGTATCGCGTCGGTTTCGGTCGAGCGAGCGGCACGATCTCGCCCGCGCGCTAACTACGTCGCGGGCGCCTCGATCCACGAACGGAAGTAGGCGGGGTCCTCGACGTCGAGCGCGCTCTGCGCGAGGTGCAGCGGCTTAAACGTATCGACCATCACCGCGATCTCGTCGGTACGGCTTTTGCCGAGGCTGCCCTCGACCGCGCCGGGTTGCGGTCCATGCGGGGCACCGGCGGCGTGCAGCGTGACGGAGCCCTCTTCGACGCCGCGGCGGCTCATGAAGTTACCGCTCACGTAGTAGAGCACTTCGTCGCAGTCCACGCTCGAGTGATTGTACGGAACCGGAATCGCGAGCGGATGGTAGTCGAAGAGGCGCGGAACGAATGCACAGAACGCGGCGCCGGGTGCCTCGAAGGTCGCGTGCGCCGTCGGCGGTTGGTGCAGTTGGCCGGTGATCGGCGCGAACTCTTCGACGTTGAACGCATACGGGTAGCAGTAGCCATCCCACCCGATCACGTCGCACGGATGATTCTCGACAATGTAGACGGCGTGACGGCCGCGATTGCTCACGCGCACTTCGTACTCGCCGCGGGCCAAGACCGGCGATTTGAGGAGCGGCGCGCGAAAGTCGCGCTCGTAATACGGCGCGTGCTCTTGCAGTTGGCCGAACTCGTTGCGGTATTTGCGTGGAATCACGATCGCGCCGGAGGATTCGTGCACGAACATTCGCGTCGGCGCAGCGGGCTGCACGCGATAGGTCGTGCCGGTCGGAATGACGAGAAAGTCGTGCTGACGGTACGCGAGTTCGCCGAACGGCGTCTCGAGCGTGCCCGCGCCCTGGTGGATGAAGAGCATCTCGTCGCCGCCGGTGTTGCGATACCAGTACTCCATCGGACGGTCGGCATGCGCGATCGAGAGCACGATGTCGTCGTTGCCGAGCAGCGCGCGCCGCGAATCGATCGCGTCGCCGCTCGTCTCCAACTGCGCGACCTTGAAGTGACGGTTGCGCAGCGGATCGTTCGGAAGGAACGTCACGCTCGGGCGATGCCACGGACGCACGTCGAGCGTCGCGGTCGGCGGGCGTTGGTGATAGAGCAGCGAGTACACGCTCTCGAAGCCCTTTGTGGAGAAGAGCTCTTCGGCGTAGAGTCCGCCGTCCGGCCGACGAAATTGAATGTGGCGCTTGTGCGGAAGCGAGCCCGCGCGTACGTACGAAGGCATGGTTACTCCTGTGATTCCGGGGCGCGTTCGACGGCCGCGAATCCGTTGTCGCGATGCGAGCCGTCGCAGAACGGTTTGGTGGCCGAGCCGCCGCAGCGGCAGAGCACGAAATTCCCCTCGACCGCGTACGGCGCGCCCGTCGCGTCGGTCAGCGTCACGGTTCCGGTGACGAGATAAGGGCCGTTGTCGCGAACCTTGATGCGAACGTCTTGCATGAACGTTCGCCTTCGCCGCACGCGCGACGCACTCCGGTTCGCATCAGGGTGCGTCGGGCGTGTAGAGGCGTTCCAGGTCGGGCGGGCGTCCGAGAAAGCGTGTGAGTTCGTCGAGCACCGGCAGCGCGCCGCCGGGCTCGAGGACGAGGCGGCGATAGCGCCGGCCGACTTCTTGAGCGATCGGTTCGGCGCCGAGGTCCGCGGCGATATCCGCCGCGTAGAGGCGGGCGAGCACGTTTCGTGCGCTTACGAGGCCCGCGTCGCGCACCAGCACCGCGCGCTGCGCGGGAGCGAGCGCGCGCCACGCCATTCGCGCGTCGGCGCCGCTGCCGCCCTGCGCGAGGCGTAGGTCGAGCGACGCGACGTGCGCGTCGCTCGCGAGCTCGGCGCGTTCGTCGCGCGCGCGTGGGAAGAGGTCGGCAAAGAGCGCGCCGGTGATGCGCGAGACGTCGGGGCTGACATCGTTGAGGCGCTCGTAGGCGGTGTCGGGAACGAGCGACGCGAGCGCCGTACCGAGTTCGTCGGCGAGCGCCGCCACCTGCGCTCGGGCGAGCATCGTGCCGCCGCGGCGCGGTGCCGGGTATCGCATGCGCACGACCGCGTAGGCCGCATGCGTGCCCGTCCCATCGTCGCGGCGCGGCACGAGCAGTTGCGCGCCGCGCGGGTCGTCCGCGTCGAAGTCGAGTGCGAGCGTGCCGATCGGATCGCCGCTCGCTGCGTCGTTTACATCGAAGACGCGCACGCTCGGGGACCAGCCGGCTAGGTCCGAGTGCGTGACCCGCAGGCCGAGAAACGCGGCGTCCACGGCGAGGATATCGTCGGGCAGTCCCGCGAGGGGGAGCGCTTCGGGCGCGGGATCGAGCGAATGCGGTTGCGCCGTCGGCTCGGCGAGAATCCGCTCGACCAGCTTCTCCGCGGCCGCGGGCGTGCGCAGCGAGGTCGGGGCTAGGGCACGTTCCGCCCAGCTTTCGTAGCCCAGAAGATGCGCGAGCCGGTCGCGTGCGGCGGCGGCCCGAGCGAAGAGCATCTCGTCGGGGTGCTCCGCGTAGTCGGCCTCGATCGCATCGAGCTCGGCGCGGCGAACGAGCAGGGCCCGGCGCGCTTGCGGGGCGAGCGCACCGCCGGAGGCGACGAGCAGCGAGCGCCAGCGCAATCCGAGCGAGCGCTCGATCGGCGTGCGGGCCCAGCGACCGTGAAAGACGCGCTGCAGGAGATGGAAGAGACGTGGATCGGCGAGGGCGGTCTCGTCGGCGGTCCGGGCGCTCTCGCGGCAGGTTCGCGCCGCCTCCCGAAGATCGGGAGCCGCGGCCTCGTGCTCGAGAATCGGAGCCGTCGCGGTCGCGTCGTCGAGGTCGGCCTGGGCGCGTTCGAGCGGCAGCACGATGCTTGCCAGGCTCGGTGACTGGGTCCGAGCGATCGCTTCGAGCGAGCCGCGGTAACGCGTGACGGCGTCGCCGCACGCGGCGGCATAGGCCGTCGGCTCGGGGTGCCAATCGAGCGCCGGCGGCTCGGCGACGGCGATTAGAAGCGACAAAAGCAGCACGAGACCTCCCATGCAGTAGGGCGAAGCGTGGATGTGGTATCATGCCGAGGCCATGATGGGGGTTGGGCTTCACGCGGCGTAAGCTTGTGAACCCCGCCAGGACCGGAAGGTAGCAACGGTAAGCGAGTCCTTACGGGTGCCGTGAAATACCTCAACTCTCGTCGTGGCTCCTTATTTTCCAAAACATGATGCCGACACTTACGATCGTCGCCGCGCTCGCGGCTCTTCTTGCGGCGCTCGTCGCGCTGTACATCTATCACGCGGTCGCGATGCGCCCCGCGTTGCGGCGCTTGAGCGAGCTGACCGCCACGCACGATCAGTTGATCGGCGGCGGGGCCGGCGCCTCGGCACGGCTTCAGGCGCTCGAAGGGGAGATCGCCGCCCAGCGCTCGGCCCTGCAGGGGGTAACCGAGCGGACGGGCGAACTCGAAGCCCTGGCACGGACCGATCTCTCGCGGGTCGGCTTCGTCCGCTACGACGCCTACGACGACACGGGTTCCGAACTCTCGTACGCCCTCGCGCTCCTCAACCGGGACGGCGACGGCGTCGTCATCTCGAGCATCTATTCGCGAAGCGACACGCGCACGTACGGCAAGGCCGTCACCAAATTCTCGCCGGCGGTCCCCGCCTCCGACGAAGAATTGCGCGCGATCGAGTTCGCGCGATCGAAGAAGGCATGATTGACGACCGGTACTATGTGAAGATCGTCCCCCATAAGGGTGAGACGGTGCATCGCCTGCAGATCACGCGCCGCCATATCTTCGCGGCGCTGGGGTTCGTCGCGTTCGTGATTCTCGGATCGCTCGGCTTCGCGGCGCTGACCGCGCTACGCGCGCACGCCCAGGTGGCGACGCTGCGCGCCGAGACCGACGCGCAAAAGGCGACGCTGCACCAGATCGATCGTCAGACCGATGCGCTGCGCAAGCAACTCCAGAGCGTACAGCGCCAGAATCAGGAGATTCGGCAATTGATCGGCGCGCCTGCCCCCGCGAAGTCGCCGGTGAAGAAGACCTCGTGGGTGCGCGGGTCGAGCCTGCCCGCGGTGGCGGCGCGGATGAAGCTCTTGAGCGCGGAAGGCAGCGCCGTCGCGCGCGAGACGGCCCTCACCCGGCGCCTCGCGATGCACGTGCTCAATATTCGTCATCTCCGCGACCTCGCTCGCGCGCAGATGATCGCGGCGATTCCGTCGATCGATCCGGTCGCCGGCGCCGAAGTGATCGGTTGCTACTGTTATCGCACGTACCCCGACACCGAGTTCCACGAAGGCGTCGATCTCGCGGCCGATTACGGTGACACCGTGCGCGCCGCCGCCGCCGGTACCGTCGTCGCGAACTCGTACGACGGCGGCTACGGCATCAAAGTAGATATCGACCACGGCAATGGCTACCACACGTGGTACGCGCATCTCTCGCGCGCCGAGGTACGCATCGGACAGCACGTGTATAAAGGCGAACCGATCGCCGCGGTCGGTTCGACGGGCTTCTCGACCGGGCCGCACCTGCACTATCAGGTGATGTACGACGGCACGCCCGTCAACCCGACGCCGTTTCTGACCGGCGTGCCCGCAAATGTCTTAGCATCGCTCCCGTAGAACTGCGAATCCCGTCGTGAATGCACTTCTCTGCCAGCTCGATCAACTGGTGATCTGGCTCGCTCGCCTCTACTCCGTGCTGCTCTTCGTGTATGCGGTGCTCTCGTGGCTGCCGGATCTGCGCGGACCGTGGGTACGCTACCTCGCGATGGTGATCGAGCCCGTGCTCGCCCCCGTTCGCCGTATCATCCCGCCGCTCGGCGGGTTCGATCTCGCGTTTCTCGTCGTACTGCTCGTCCTGAACTATCTGATCGTGCCGCTGCTCGTGCGCGCGGCGTTCACCGCCTGCTACGTCGGATTCTGAGCGCCATGAGCACCAAGAGCGAGCAGCCGCATCGGACGCGCGTGGCGTCGAACATTCGCAATTTCTGCATCATCGCGCACATCGATCACGGCAAGACGACGCTCTCCGACCGTCTGCTCGAACTCACCAAAACGGTGGAGTCGCGCGATCTCGAAGAACAGGCGCTCGACGCCATGGACTTGGAGCGCGAGCGCGGCATCACGATTCGCATGCACCCGGTCACGCTCAAGTATCGCGCGAACGACGGGCAAGAGTACGAACTCAACCTGATCGACACGCCGGGACACGTGGATTTCTCGTACGAAGTCTCGCGTTCGCTTGCGGCGTGCGAGGGCGCGCTGCTCATCATCGACGCGGCGCAGGGCATCGAGGCGCAGACGCTCGCGAACTATCACCTCGCGCTCGAACACGACCTCACGATCATTCCGGTGATCAATAAGATCGATCTCCCGGCCGCCGATCCCGAGCGCGTGATGGGTGAGGTCGAGGAATTGCTCGTGATCGAAAAGAGCGAGTGCATCCTGGCGAGCGCCAAGAACGGCATCGGTATCGAGAATATCCTCGAAGCGATCGTCTCGCGCATTCCGCCGCCCAAGGGGCACGACGATCATCTGCGCGCCCTCGTATTCAACGCGCAGTTCGATCCGTACCGCGGCGTCGTTTCGTACGTGCGCGTGGCCGACGGCGAACTGAAGGCGGGAAGTCGTTTCATGTCCATGGCGCACCAAAAGGTGTACGAGTGCACCGAGGTCGGCGTCTTCAGTCCGAAGATGCGCCCGGTGAAGGTTCTCGGCATGGGCAGCGTCGGTTACGTCATCGCGAACATCAAGTCGCTCGGCGATATCGATGTCGGCGATACCTTGACCGAGGCGCACAACCCGGCCCACGTCGCGCTCGCCGGATACCGCAAGGCGGTGCCGATGGTGTACTGCGGCCTCTATCCGAACGAAGGCGACGAGTACGACGACCTGCGCGACGCGCTCGATAAGATGAAGCTCAACGATGCCGCGCTCTCGTACGAACCGGAGACCTCGGTCGCGCTCGGCTTCGGCTTCCGATGCGGGTTCCTCGGACTCTTGCACATGGAGATCGTGCAAGAGCGTCTCGAACGCGACTTCAACCTCGATCTCATCGCGACGTCGCCCTCGGTCGTCTTCCGCGTGACCAAGACCAACGGGGAGGTCGAGATGATCGACAACCCGTCGAAGTTGCCGGTGATGAACACGATCGATCTGATCGAAGAGCCGTTCGTCAAGGCGACCATCATCGCGCCTCCCGATTACGTCGGCGCGATCATGGATATCACGATCTCGCGTCGCGGCACGCTCGCGAATATGGAGTATCTCCACGACGGGCGCGTGATCCTCACGTTCGAGATGCCGTTGATCGAGGTGATCGTGGATTATTTCGATCAGCTCAAATCGCGCACCAAGGGCTACGCCTCGCTCGATTACGAGGTCATCGGCTACCGCGAAGGCGACCTCGTCAAACTCGAGATTCTGCTCAACGGCGAATCGGTGGACGCCCTTTCGTTCATCGTCGCGCGCGAGAAGGCGGCCTCGCGCGGCCGGGCCCTTGCGGAGAAGCTCAAGGAACTGATTCCGCGCCAGATGTTCGAAGTGCCGATTCAAGCGGCGATCGGCGGCAAGGTCGTCGCGCGCGAGACGGTGAGCGCGCAGCGCAAAAACGTGCTCGCGAAGTGCTACGGCGGCGACATCACGCGCAAACGCAAACTGTTGGAGAAGCAGAAGGCCGGTAAGGAGCGCATGAAGCGCGTCGGGCGCGTGGAGCTGCCGCAAGAGGCCTTCATGGCCGTCCTCAAACTCGAAGATTGATTCGGCGTTGAAGACCTACGTCGCCACCAAGAACGCCGGGAAGCTCGCGGAGCTCGTGGCGATCTTCGCCGGCAGACACCTGGATCTCGCGACGTACGACGGGTACGCCGACGTGGCCGAGGGGGAGGCGGGGTACGTCGAAAACGCGCGCTTGAAAGCGCATGCGCTCATGGGACAACTGCGCGAAGCGGGTATCGACGCGGCGGTTCTCGCCGACGACTCGGGTCTCGAAGTCGATGCGCTCGACGGTCGTCCGGGCGTGCTCTCGGCGCGGTACGCGGGAGCGAACGCCACGTGGCCGCAGCGCCGTGCCGCGCTCTGCCGCGAGCTCGATGGCTTGCACGAGAGCGAGCGGGGCGCGCACTTCGTGAGCGTACTCGTCTTGTTGCTGCCGACCGGCGAAGAGATCGTCGCCGAAGGTATCGTCAACGGCCGCATCACCGAGGGCGAGCACGGCGAGCACGGCTTTGGGTACGATCCGATCTTTTTCTATCCACCCTCGCGACGCACGTTCGCGCAGATGACCGACGCGGAGAAGAATCGGCTGAGCCATCGTCGCCGCGCGGCCGACGCGTTGCTCGAGGCGCTCGTCACGAAATGAACGAGCCCGAGATCGTCCCGGCGACCGAGGCCGATCTCCGCGACCTCGCGCGGCGCCGTTGCGACGACGAGATCGGCCGGCGCCTCTACCTGCGCGCGGCGGAGCGCGCCGTCAACGGTGCCTGGATCGCGCGTGACGCGGGCGCGCCCGTCGGCGTCGCCTTCGCCCGTGCGTTCGCGTTCGAACGCTTCGTCAGCGAACTCTTCGTCGAACCTTCGTTTCGCGGCTCGGGCATCGGTCGTCGCCTCTTCGAAGCCGCCACCGACGACGCGGCGGATTGCGCGATCGCGGCGCTCGCCGACGCCGCCGATGCGGCGACGCTCGGATTTCTCGTGCGGCGCGGGTTGGCGCTGCACGTTCCGGTGTTGCGGCTCGCGGGCGAGATCCCGCGCGAGGATCGCTTGATGCGCGTGGCGGCGACGCGGTATCGCTTCGCAACCGCGGCGATCGACGCGCGAACGACGTACGACGTGGATGCGTTGGATCGCGAGGTTCGCGCGACCGCGAAGCCGGGCGAGCACGCCGATCTTTGCGAAGTCGCCTCGGGGACGGCGTTCTATCTCGATGGTGAATGCGCCGGCTACGCATACGTGTGGCCGGACGGTCGGATCGGGCCGGTCGCCGCGGGTTCGGCCTCGTATCTCGGGTCGTTCTTGGGCTTCGCGCTCGCGGCGCTGCGGCGAACCTACGGCGCGAGCTGGTGCACGCTGCTCGTTCCCGGAAGCAATCAGCGCGTACTGCGCGCAGCCGGCGAGTTCGGCCTGCGGGTCGAACGCAGCAGCGCGATCTTCGCGTCGAATCTCCCCGAGGTGGATCTGCGCCGTTACGTGGGATTTCATCCGCTCAGCTTCTAATCTTTGGGCGCGAGAGCGCATCGGGACGTAGCTCAGCTTGGTAGAGCGCTTGCTTTGGGAGCAAGAAGTCGCAGGTTCGAATCCTGTCGTCCCGACCACTTGCACCGCCGTGGTATCCTAACGTGGTGCTCGCGCCCGTGGTCTAACCGGATAAGGCACGAGTCTTCTAAACTCGAAGATGGGGGTTCGAGTCCCTCCGGGCGCAAGACCCGGAACACGAGGGCGCGAAATGCGGGCCTTACGGTGATTGTAGCTCAGCTGGTTAGAGCGCCTGACTGTGACTCAGGAGGTCGCCGGTTCGAACCCGGTCAGTCACCCCAAACGTGCGAACCCGGCGGACGCTCTCGCTCCGCCGGGTTCCTTTTTTGTCATCTTGTGTCCCTCCCGGCAGTAGTCCTGAGGGTGACCTGAGAACGTGGCACACCTGATGAATCGCGATCGCCTCGCTCTGCAGCGCTGGCGCGACTCGCTCGGCATCGTGGTGACCGTCGTCTCAGCGGTGCTTTTGAGTCTCGTCTTATGGCGTATTGCTCAGCTCTCAAAGGAGTCGGGGCTCGACCGCGCCGCCGTCGCGCGCGAGCGCGCCGCGGTCCATCAGACGGCGAACGTCCGCAAGATCGTGGATCTGCTCGACCGGTATCGCTATGCCTTGGTTCTGAACACGCCGGACCTCGCGGCGCGGCGTACGGCCTTCGCCGATGAGCTCGCGAAGACGACCGCGGATCTCGCGCGCGGTGACGGTGCGCTGCTCGACGTCCAGCAGCGATGGGACGCGGTACGCGCCGCGTGGCGTCCGGCGTCGCGCTTGCAGCCGTCGCCGAAGGCGATGCGCGAGCTGAGTCCCCTCTTCGTGGCGACATCCGATTTCGTCACCGCGATGGAAGATAATTCGGGCCTCACCTACGATCCAAGCCCCGTCGCGCAAAATCTCGCCGATCTCTACATGCAAGAGGCGCCCTACGCGCTCTCCGGAACGCAGCGACTACGCACGCTCGCCGAACTCGCGTCGAAGCAGGGCGGATTGACGCTCGACGAGCGCATCGACATCGCGACGACCGTCTACGCATTGCGCACGGGCTACGACGTCTCCGCGGATCACCCGCGTCAAGTCGCCGAGACCCTCGCCTCGCTGCTGCCCGAGCGCAAGAGCGAATGGGCTCAGCTGCCGGGTCTCGCGAACGGCATGACCGACGCAGGCTCCGCCTACGTCGGCCTCTTCTCTTCGAGCGTGCTGCTGCAGCCCGTTCCGACCGCTCCGCTCGCCAAACTCCGGCGCGACGCAGCACGCGTCGACGTCGCCGCGCGCAAGTTGTTTATCGAGAGCGGCGTCGCACTCGACGCCGACATCGTCGAACGCGGCGCTTCGAACGCGCTACGCGATCGGTACCTCTACCTTGCCTTCGTGCTCGGCGCGGTGCTGCTGGTCGGGATCATGATCGCGATCGCACAGTTGATCGCGCGCCGCGACCGCGACGCGCTCAGGCGCGCGCACGAAGAATCGGAGCGATTGAGCGCCGAGCTCGCGCGTCAAGAAGCAGAAGAAGCGCTCCGGCTCTCGGAGGCGCAGTTCCGAGCGGTCTTCGACGGCGCGGCCATCGGCATCGCGATCTTCGATCGAGCCGGCGCGATTGTGGATTCGAACGACGTCTTCCGCACGATGTTCGGCGACAGCAACGCGAGCGCGCTCCAAGGGCACGAAGGCGCGATCGGCGTGCTGCTCTCGGGCGAGCGCGAGACGTACGAATACGAGCAGCACGTGCGCGTCTCGGCGAACCAAGATGTGTGGGCCGACGCGACCCTCTCGATCGTGAACGACGAAGGCGGCGCGCGCTTCGTGATCGCGATGTTCCGCGATAAGACCGCCCTCAAGCACAACGAGCGCCGCATGCAGCACGACAAGACCCACGATGCGCTCACCGGGCTTCCGAATCGCCAGCTCTTCGAGGAGCAACTGCGCTATCGCTTCGACGAAGCGAGCGCCCTGCTCGACTCGTTCTTCGCAGTGATCTTCGTCGATCTCGAACACTTCAAAGACGTCAACGAGTCCATGGGCCACGCCGCCGGCGACTTGGTCCTCACGCAGATCGCGGCGAAGCTGCGCGCCTCGGTGGACGCACGCGACGTAGTGGCGCGGCTCGGGAGTGACGAGTTCGCGATTCTCGTGCAATCGCTCGGCGACATCCTGCACGTCGAATCGGTCGCGCGCCGCATTCTGAACAACCTCTCGAAGCCGATCACGATCGGCAATCGCTCGGCCTACTTGGGCGCGAGCGTCGGCATCGCGATCGGTACCGCGACCTACGAGCGTGCCGAGGATGTGATGCGCGACGCCGAGATTGCGATGCAACATGCGAAGAATTCGGGCGGAACGCGCTTCGCGCTCTTCGACTCGACGATGCACGAGCGGGCGCAGCGGCGCGTGCAGTTGCTCAACGACCTGCGCTCCGCGATCGACCACGGCGAGTTCCATCTGCTCTACCAGCCCATCGTCGGCATGCACGACGGCGTGCCGAACGGATGCGAGGCGTTGATCCGCTGGGATCATCCGACGCTCGGCACGCTCAATCCGTCCGAGTTCATCGCGCTTGCCGAACAGGCGGGGCTCGCGTCGCCCATCGGCCGATTCGTCTTGCAGACGGCCTCCGAGCAACTCGCGGCGTGGCGGCGCAATCGCGGCGGAACGCTCGACTTCAGCATGCACGTCAACGTCTCCGCGAGCGAACTCTCCGACCCCGACTTCGAACGCCTACTCGTCGCGCTCGTCGAGCATCACGGGCTCGCGCCGTCGGATCTCACGCTCGAGATCACGGAGAACGTCGTGCTCGATGCCGGAACGCGCGCGAACGCGACGCTCGAACGCGTGCGCGAACGCGGCTTCCAAATCTGCATCGACGACTTCGGCACGGGCTATTCGTCGCTGCGCTACCTGCAGCAGTTCAAAGTGGATGCGATCAAGATCGACCGTTCCTTCGTGAGCAACCCGGACGGCGAGGTCGCGAGCGAACCGATCGTGCGAACGCTCATGACGCTCGCCGAGGCCTACGACGTACGCGTGGTGGCCGAGGGCGTCGAGACGGAGCGCCAACGCGAAGTGCTGCAGAACACGGGCTGCCGCCTCGCGCAGGGCTTTCTCTTCGCGCGGCCCATGCGCGGCGAAGAGATGATCGCTCGCTTTCCGGAGATACTCGGGCGCTCGCAGCGCAGCGCCACCGCCTGAACGGCGGATTTTGTCGCACCTTGTCAAGCCTGCCGGACGACGTTACAATACCGCAGGCACCCGGTTGGGTCGAACGCGCCTTTAGCTCAGTCGGTAGAGCAGCGGACTTTTAATCCGTTGGTCCTGGGTTCGAGTCCCAGAGGGCGCACGTGCACCGCTAGCTCAATGGTAGAGCAGTTGACTCTTAATCAATTGGTTCGGGGTTCGAGTCCCTG
>JAGWSR010000038.1 GCA_028869385.1 bacterium | reverse complement strand
CCGGGCGCGGCGGCCCGCCGCCGGGCCCGCCGCCCTCGGGCGCGGCGCCGCCCGGTCCATCCATCGCCGCGGGTCCGTCGCCGTTCATGCCGGGCATGCGGATCGGAATCGGATGCACGCGCACGTCGGTGCCGAAGGCGTCGATCGCCGTACCGGCCACCGGATCGGCGACGATGACGTGCAGATCGTCGCGAACGAGCGCGCGCACGAAACGTTCGTCGAGCGGCGCATTCGCCGCGATCAGCGTGCGCGCTACGTCCGCCTGCGCGGAGACCAGCCCCGCGAGCATACGAGCGTGCACGAACCAGGCGCCGATCGCAGCGAGGAGCACGGCCGCAATCGCAAGCGCCGTCCAGGCGAAGACCCGTCGCATCATCCCCTCCGATTTTCGGGCGCATTCTTAAGCCGGCCTGTGATGGCTCCCAAGCATTGAAATGATCGCATTGGTTAGAGTCCGAGCATGAAGCAATCTACGCGCACGCGCACCGGCCTGCTGGCCGTCCTCCTCGCGCTCACCGCCTGCGGAGGCGGCGGCGCCGGAACGTCGCTTCCGAGCACCACATCGGTCGCCACCGCGAGCCCGGGTTCGTCGGGCACGACCGCAACGTCGAGCACCTTCAGTTGCCCGAACGCGGAGACCTCATCGGGCACGCTCGACTGCACCAAATTGCCGCTCGGCGATCTGAAATTCACCACGAGCGGTGCCAAACACGGCTACATCTATCTCTGCAACACGCCCGGCGGTTCGCCGGTCGTCGGCAGCGCACCGTGGCTCGATACCGCCGCCGGCACGTGGGATTACACCAAGAAGATCGCCGTGCAAGGCAGCGTGTCGTATCCGGGCACGTTCTCCGCCACGCGTAGCGGCTCCACGCGCACGATCGTCGGCAACGGCGAGCCCGTCGCACCCGAAACCGCCGGCGTCTTTCCGATCTCGTCGAGCGATCCGGCTTCGCAGTACGACCGCAACCCGAATCACATCGCGGCGCAGAACGACGACTTCACCCTGCCCGCAACGCCAACGGCCGCGGCCTCGCCCGGCTGTCTGAGCGGCGGCACCATCGGCATCACGCTCACCGGCGTCGCGATCTACGATGCGTTCGACGCCGCGGGTTACGACGGCGTGGCGCACGAGATCCAAGATTCGTGCAACGGTCATCCCGATCAATCGAGCACGTACCACATGCACGGCCACCTGCAGCAGTGCGTGCACGACGACGGAAGCGCCACGCAGAACTCGTCGCTGCTCGGATACGCGCTCGACGGCTACGGGATCTACGGCCCGTGGTATAACGGCAAGATTCTCACGAGCGCCGATCTGGACGCCTGTCACGGAATCACGAGCCCCGTTATGTGGGACGGTCAACTCGTGACCATCTACCACTACGTCTCGACCTACGATTTTCCGTACACGCTCGGGTGCTATCACGGCACCCGGGTGCGTTAGCCCTCGCTCAGTAACTCGGGGACGGCGTCGCCGTCGAGGAAGACGTGAAGTTCGCTCGGCGAGAACTGCAAGCCGGTCCAAAACGCACCGAATTCGCCGTAGCGCGCGCTCGCTTCGTCGAAGCGCATTTCGTACACGAGCTTCTTGAACACGAGTGGGTCGTCGGCATACAGGTCGACGCCCCACTCGTAATCGTCGAAACCGATCGAGCCGGAAATCACCTGCGTCACTTGACCGTGGTACGAACGCCCGACCTTACCGTGCTCGGTCATCAGCTTCGCGCGGTCCGCGAATGGAAGCATGAACCAGTTGTCCGCGCCGTCACGCTTTTTGTTCATCGGATAGAAACACGCATACCGGCGTTGCGGAATCTTCGCAAACAGGCGCGGGCCGACGTACGGGCTCTCCGCCTGCCGACGCACGAGTTCGTCGAACGCCTCCACCCACTGCGGCGAGTTCGCTTCGAGACCGCGCTCGCGCAGTTGGTCGTGAATCTTGCCGGTCGCATCGTACATGCCGAGTTCGAGCACGGAGACGTACGAGCCGAGCGGCGTGAGGTAGGCGCGCAGTTCGAGCTTATCGACGAGCGCCTGCGCGTAGGCGAGTCCCTCGTAGGTCCGCGCGTAGTGCGTGAGCTGCAGATCGCCTTTGTGCCCAACGAGTTGCGCGAGCGCGGCATCGCCGTCGGGTCCGGTGCGCAGATGCTCGAAGAGGTCGCGCGCGTGCGTCGCAAACTTGGTACGGCGCTTTTCGGAGAGCGCGTCCCACGCCAAGCGGTCGAACGCGAACATGCGGTGGAGAATCCACCAGCCTTCGAGCGACTCGGGAACGTTCGGATCGCGCATGGGTTAGGCTCTTCCTCCGGGCTGCAATTCGCGAGTGCGCCGCACCTCAGCTTCGACCTCGGCGAGCAACGCCTCGGGGCGCTCGCGGTACTTCGGCCAAAGCTGCGGCATGTGGGCGATGTCGTCGAGCACGCGCGCGTACACGGCATTCACCGGCGTCGGCACGCCGTGCGCGCGTCCCGCCGCCGCGACCGCGCCGTTGAGCACGTCCACCTCGGTGCGCGGGCGACCCGCACGCAGATCGAGCAGGAGCGACGGCGGTTTGGTGCCGCGGCCGCGCGCGATGCGCCCCGCGAGCGCCGCGCGAGCGAGCGGACTCGGCAGCGCCGTCACGCCGAAGAGCGCGTTGACCGGATAGCGCGGCAGGTCGATCGGCGTGAGCCCCATCGCCTTCATCACGGCGCGCACTTCGCGAATCATGCGAATCTCGAGCGTGAAGATCTTCTCGAAGTGGACGAGCCGGTTCGGCAACACGTTGAGGATCGCGCAGCTGGCGTTCGCGACGACGTTGAGCGCGAGCTTGCTCCACTTGAGCGCGCGGTAGTCCTCCACCACTTTGACGTTCAGGCCGCTGCTCGCGAAGGTCGCGGTGAGCCAATTGAACGCGCGGTCGCCGACCGGCGCGAAGGCGAGCCCGCCCTCGTTCGTCGCGGCGGCGCGTCCGTCGCGATCGCGATCGACCGGCACGGTGAGCGCCGCGGCAACCACATTCTCGCCGCCGAACGCCTCGGCGAGGCGCTCTTCGTTGCCGACGCCGTTTTGCGGCGTCACGAAGACGCATTTTTCGGGCACGGAGATCGCCTTGCGCAGCGTTGCGATCGCGCCGTCGGTGTCGTAGGCTTTGGTCGCGACGATCGCGACGTCGGCATCGAACGGCGTCACCGCGTCGAGCGCGCGCGGCGCGTAGGCCACCTCTACGTTGATCGCCTCCAGGCGATCGCCGAGAAACGTACCGACCGCACCCCGACCGACGATATAGACCTTCACGACGCGAGCCCCGTGCTGCCGAATCCGCCCTCGCCGCGCACCGTGGTCGGCAGCTCGGCGACGATCTCGAAGGCGGCTTGCACGACCGGTGCGACGACGAGTTGCGCGATGCGATCGCCGCGACGCACCACGAACGGCTCGGAACCGAGGTTTGCGAGGATCACGCCCACCGGGCCGCGGTAATCCGCATCGATTGTGCCGGGCGTATTGAGGCACGTCACGCCCGCCTTGAGCGCGAGTCCGCTACGCGGACGAATCTGCGCTTCGTACCCCGGCGGCAACGCGATCGCGATCCCCGTCGGCACGAGCGCGCGCGCCCCCGGCAACAGCGTAAGATCTTCGCGCACGGCCGCGCAGAGATCCGCGCCGGCGGCAAGGTCGCTCATGTACGATGGAAGAGGCAAGCCCTCGCCGTCGGGGAGGCGCTGGAGCGCGACGCGCACGCGTTCAGACATAACGGTGCGTCATTTAGCAAGAAGCTGCGCTAACTCTTCTCGGAAACTTTCGATGTCGCGGAACGAGCGATAGACGCTCGCGAATCGGATGTACGCGACCGGGTCGAGGTTCTTGAGCGCCTCCATGAGCTTCTCGCCGACCATCGTCGAACTGACCTCGCTCTCGCCCCGCGCGAACAGGTCGCGCTCGAGATCGGCGGCGACGGCCTCCATCTGGCTTTCGGAGATCGGGCGCTTCTCGCACGCCTTGCGCAGCCCGCCGAGGATCTTCTCGCGGTTATACTGCTCGCGGCGCCCGTCTTTCTTGACGACGAAGAGACGCGGCGCTTCCATGCGCTCGTACGTCGTAAAGCGATGCTTGCAACGCGGGTCCAGGCACTCGCGCCGGCGGCGAACCACGGTTTCGTCGTCGCGCGAGTCCACGACACGGGTCTCGCTCTTGCGACAGGTCGGACAGATCAGACGGTTTGCCCCTCATGGCAGCCCACATGTTGTGGGTCCTCGTATTATACGGTACTACCCCTAGGGAACGCAAAAAGGCCGCCCAAAGGGCGACCTTCGTACATTTCGGGACCGGGCGAGCGTGCTAGCTCGCGGCTCCGATCTTGAACATCTTGGTACCGCACTCGGGGCATTTGCCCTCGGTCGCGGGACGGCCGTTCTTCATCGTAATCTGGACGGCGTCTTTGATCTGACGCTTCGTCTTGCACTTGACGCAATAGGCTTCTGCTGCCACCTGTGGATCCTCCAGAGCAAGGGCTGGTATCGGGCCGGCCCGGGCATGAACTGCGGCAGCCCCTATTCGGGTGAGGCCCCGGGCCTCCTGGTCCGCGGCCCCTGGATGTCGCGCACCCCGGTCGTGAAGGACCGGCGATGGAATGCGCCCGGCAAGAAATGACCCAAGTCTTCGCTGCGCTGCGCGGCGAGCGAGATTGGGCCTGGAGCGGCGAGGCGCTCTGGGCCGTTGGCAGCCTCGAATCGCTCGCTCGCCCCTGCGTCGCGATCGTTGGAACGCGCGCCGCGACGGCATACGGGCGTCGCCTCGCCGAGCGATTCGCTCGCGAGCTCGGCGCGGCGGGCTGCACGATTCTTTCGGGCCTCGCGCTCGGCATCGACGCCGCCGCGCACGAAGGCGCGCTCGCAAGCGGCGCGGCGACGGTCGGCGTGATCGGCGGCGGTCACGCGCGCTTCTTTCCGCCGCGCAATCTGTCGCTCGCGGAGCGCATGCTCGCCGCGGGCGGCGCCGTGCTCTCGCCCTATCCGCCCGAGCACCCGGCGCTGCCGCACCAGTTTCTCGAGCGCAACGCCGTCGTCGCGGCGCTCGCCGACGCCGTGGTTGTCGTCGAGGCGCCGCAGCGCTCGGGCGCGCTCAACACCGCGAATTGGGCGGCCGGTCGCATCCCCGTCTTCGCGGTTCCGGGCGACGTGGACCGCGCGCACGTGCAGGGCTGTCACGCGCTGATCCGCGACGGCGCGATCCTCGCGCGCAACGCGGGCGACGTCCTCGAGGTGCTCTCGCTCGCGGCCGCGTCCGGGCAGGCCGCGCCGCCGCCGACGCGCGACGGCCTCGCGGGCGCGATCCTCGCGCTTCTCGCGCGCGGCGACGCCGATCTCGATGCGCTCGTCGCGGCGACGGCGGCGAGCGCGCCCACGCTCCTCGCGGCGCTCGCGCTCCTCGAATGCGAAGGGCTGGTCGAGCGCAGCGGTGCAAGCTGGGCGCATGCAGCTCCGGCTTATCGCGGTTGATAAACTCCGCACGCCGTACGTCGCGCAAGCGTGCGAGGAGTTCCGCAAGCGCTTGCGCGCGTACGCTCCGTACGACGAAGTCGAGGTGCGCGCCGCCGCGGGCGGCGATCCGGGTGCGGCGATCCGCGACGAGACGGCGCGCGTCCTCAAGCTCATCCGACCCGACGAGCGCGTGTGGTTGCTCGAACGCACCGGCACCGAGCTCTCGAGCATCGAGCTCAGTCGCGAACTCGACGCCGTCGCGCACGCCGGCACCACGCGCCTGACGTTTGTCGTAGCCGGAACGTACGGCGCGGGCGACGCGCTCGTCGAACGCGCCGATCGGCTGTGGTCACTCTCGAAACTGACGTTCTTGCACGAGTGGGCGCGCATGTTCGTGCTGGAACAGCTCTACCGCGCGGCGAAGATCGCCCGCAATGAACCCTACCACCACTAGTTCCGCAATGCTGCCCGACGACGCGCTCGCCGCGTTCGCCGGCGCGGTCGCCGATCTCGTCGCCGCCCGCTATCCCGATGCGCCCGCCGTCACGGTGGCCTTCGAGGCGCCGCGACGTCCGGAATTCGGCGATTTTGCGACCAACGTGGCGTTCTCGCTTGCAAAGGTGGCGCGCCGTTCTCCGAACGATGTGGCGGCGAACCTGGTGAGCGATCTCCGCGAGCACGCGCCCAACGTCGCGGCACTCTTCACGGCGATCGACGCGGTGGCGGGATTCATCAACGTGCGCCTCGCGCCCGTCGTGTGGCAGACGCAGATCGCGACGATCCTGCGCGAGGGCACGAATTTCGGGCGCCGCGCAAGCAACGGCACGCGCATCTCGCTCGAATTCGGCAGCGCGAATCCCACGGGGCCGCTCGTCGTCGTGCAGGGCCGCACGCTCTCGATCGGCGGCACGCTCGCAAACGCGCTGCGCTACTGCGGCTACGACGTCTTCGTCGAGTGGATCATCAACGATGCGGGCAGCCAAATGGACACGCTCGGACGCTCGCTCTACGCGCGCTACCTGCAGCACTTCGACCCGTCCCATCCGTTCCCCGAAGAAGGGTATCCGGGCGAGTATCTGCTGCCGATCGCGCAGCGCATCGTCGCGCGCGACGGCGAGCGTTGGCGCGATGCCGACGAGAGCGTGTGGCTTCCGTATTTCGCGACGTTCGGACGCGACACGCTCGTCGCCGAACAGCAGGAGACCGCCAAGCGCTTCGGCGTCGCCTACGATCTCTGGCAGAGCGAACGGGAACTGCACGAGAGCGGCAAGGTGCTCGCCGATATCGAGCGCTTGCGCGAGCTCGGCCACACCTACGAAAGCGAGAACGCGCTCTTCTTCCGCGCGTCGGAGTTCGGCGACGACAAAGACCGCGTGATCATCCGCAGCGACGGTCGCCCGACCTACTACGGCGCCGACATCGCCTACCATTACGAAAAACTCAAGCGCGCGAATCGTGTGATCGACATTCTCGGGCCCGATCATCACGGCTACATCAATCGCCTCAAGGGCCTCGCCGAGGCGCTCGGCTATCCGGGCGCGCTCGACGTGCTGATCGCGCAGCAGATCACGCTCATGCGCGGCACCGAGCAGGTGAGCATGAGCAAGCGCGCGGGCAACATCATCACGCTCGACGACATCCTCGATGAAGTCGGGGTCGATGCGGCGCGCTTCTTCTTCGTCATGCTCGCGACCGACTCGCCGCTGACGTTCGATCTCAAGCTCGCAGTCGAAGCGAGTTCCGAAAATCCCGTCTATTACGTGCAATACGGGCACGCGCGCATCGCGTCGGTGCTGCGTAACGCCGACGCGGCCGACGTCGAAGCCGCACGTGGCGGCGATGCTCTTCCGCGGCTGCAAGAGGCGGCCGAACTCGCGCTCGCGCGCCGCCTGGGTGAGCTTCCGCGCGTCGTGCAGGGCGTCGCGGATCACCTCGCGCCGCATCGTCTCGCCAAGTACGCGCGCGACGTCGCGAGTGACTTCCATCAGTTCTACACCGAGTGCAAGATTCTCGTTGACGACGCGGCGCAGCGCCGCGCGCGCCTCGCACTCTGTCTTGCCACGAAGAGCGTGCTCGCGCAGGTGCTCGATCTGATCGGCGTCTCCGCTCCCGAAACGATGTGAGCGCGCTCGCGGCGGCGCTCTGGCTCGCGGGCCTGTGGTATGCCGCGCCGCTGCTGCGAACGACGACGTACGGGCGCGCGGATCGCCTGCGCGACGCGATCGTCGTCGGCGTCGCGATTCCGTTCGCACTCGGCATCGCGCACCTGCTCTATCCAGCCGCACTCTGGATCGCGCTCGCGCTCTGCGTCGCAGGCGGCATCGCACGCGCGCGACGATTCTCGGCAAACGCGTCGCCCGAACCGATGCCGTATCTGCTCGTCGCGACGCTCGCGCTCGTCGTCTGGCCGGCTGCAATTCGGCCCCTGCTCGAGGGCGACTCGTTGCTCTACCACTTACCGAACGCCGCGATGTGGGTGCACGCGCACTCCCTGTGGGCGAGCGCAACGCTCTATTGGTGGTACCCGCCCGCGAGCGAGCTCTTCGCCAGCGCGCTCTTTGCGATCGGCGGCCCATCCGTGTTGCCCGCAGCGGGTGCGCTCGCCCTCGCGCTGCTTGGGCTTCGCATCGAGGCCTACGTGCGCGCGCGCGTGCCCGAGACGCCGTTCCTCGCCGACGCGTGCGCGGCGGCGGTGATCGCGATTCCCGCGCTCGCGCTTCAGGGCGGCACGCTCGACAACGACGTATGGCTCGCCGCGATGCTGCTCGACGTGCTCGCAACTCCGAGCGTGGGCGCCGCGGCGGTCGGCGCGCTCGTCAAACCATTCGGATGGATCTTTACCGGTCTCGCCCTCGCGCTCTCGCGTGCGCCGCGCGCGTCGTGGCTCGCCGCGGGCGCGGCGCTCGCCGTTTGGTTCGCGCACGACGCAATCCTCGCCCCGCACGCGGCAATCGCGATCGGCGCGACGGCGATCGCGCACCCGTGGAGCACCGGCATCGCCGAGCACGGATTCGCCGGACTCGCAGAACTCGCGCGCGTGCTCGTCACGCGCTCGCCATTCGCGGCGCTCGCCTTCATCTGTGCGCTTGCGGCGCCGTTCCTCGATCGTCGCAACCGTGCGCTCGCAGTCATGGCCGCGCTTGCGGCGCTATGGTATCTCGTCATGCCGTTCGGCTACGCGAACAGCGTGCCGCAGCTTGCCGACGGCACCTCTCTGCGTTTCGCGGCAGCGGCCTTCGCGCTTGGCGCGATCGTGCTTGCCTCCGTCGCCGGGCGCGCGCGTGGCGCGATCGTCGCCATCTTCGTACTCGCCGCGCTCTCCGGGGCCGCGACCGTCGTGGCAACGTTCTGGAACGACGCGCCGACGCGCACGTGTCTTGTCGTCGCGCTGCTCGCGCTCGGATGCTGCGCACTCGCGGCGCGCCTGCGCGCGGCGAACTTCGTGGCGCTGGCGAGCTTCGTCGCGCTCGCGATCGCCTCGCTCTGGGCCGTACGAGCCCCGGCGCCGTACTTCGCCGACGCCTTCGCACTCGATGGAACCCGCAGCGATCTCTTCGTCTTTCTCGCCGCGCGGCGCCCGCCGCGCGTCGTCACCTGGGGGCTGCGCGGCGGCGTCGTGACGGTGCTCTCCCCTGCGTCGCGCACGTTCGATACCCCACCCGGCGCCGACGGCTGCGCGCGCGCGCGAGCGATGGACGCGCTCCTCGTCGTCTTCGCGCAGCGCAACGATCCCGCGCCGAACGCGCCCCGTCGCGCCGTCGCCGAGCGGTGCGGCCGGGTGCTCTACCAGGACCCACTCGCCGTCGTCGCGCAGCCTTGAGGCATGGGCGACTATAAGAAGCGGCTGCGCGCACTCCAGATCGAGCTGGTCGAACTCCAGCGGCGCGCGATCGCGCACGGCTGGAAGACGCTCGTCATCTTCGAAGGGCGCGATTCGAGCGGCAAAGACGGCACGATCAAGCGCTTGACCGAGCACACGAGCCCGCGCGAGACCCGGATCGTGGCGCTCGGCAAGCCGACGGAGCGCGAGGTGACGCAATGGTACTTCGAACGCTATGCGCCACACTTACCCGCGGCGCAAGAGTTCGTCTTTTTCAACCGCAGTTGGTATAACCGCGCGGGCGTCGAGCGCGTGATGGGCTTCTGCAGCGATGCCGAGTACGAAGAGTTCATGGAGACGGTGCCCACGTTCGAACGCATGCTGACCCGCTCGGGCATTCGCCTCGTGAAGTACTATCTCGACATCACCGAGGATGAACAGCGCAAACGGCTCGAGGCGCGGCACGAGGACCCGCTCAAGCAGTGGAAGATCAGCCCGATCGACGAGGTCGCGCTCAAGCATTGGAAGGATTACTCGCGCGCGCGCGACGCGATGTTCGAACGCACCTCGATCCCCGAGTCGCCCTGGCTCGTCGTCAACGCGAACGACAAGAAGCTCGCGCGCTTGAACGTGATCGCCGACCTGCTGCACCGCATCGATCCCAAGCACGTGCGCCGCGCGCCCGATCCAGCAATCGTCTTTCCCTACGAACCCGCGGCGCTCGCCGACGGGCGGATCGCGCGGTAACGCTTCGCGACCGGCGCTAATCTTCGCCGAGTTGCGCGTGCAGCCACGGCGCCGCGAAGTAGCGCCAGAGAATCTTGATGAGCGCGGCGGCCGGGATGCCGAGCAGTAATCCCGGGATGCCGAAGAGCTCGCCGCCCGCGAAGACGGCGAACATCACGCCGATCGGCGAGACGCCGACCGATTGGCCCATGATCTTGGGTACGAGCACGTTGTCGCTCACGCGCGCCATGCCGAACATCACGACCTGCACCCAGAGAATCATCCAGCCGCCCTGCGGCGCGCAGAGTACCACCGCGATCGCCTGCGCGATCAGCATTCCGATCACCGGAACGGCGTAGGCGACGGCGGTCACGATGCCGAGGATCAACGAGAACTTGAATCCGAGCAGCGCGGAGATCACCGCAACCACGATGCCGGTAATCGCACTCACGATCACCTGGCCCGAGATGTAGCTGCCGAAGACGTCGGTAATCTCCGCCGCGAGATTGCGCGCGGTCTCGCGCCGGTGCACCGGAAACATCGAGGCGAAGCCTTCGGAGATGCCGCTGTCATTGAGTAAAAAGAAGAACGACAGTACGATCGCCGAGAACGCCACGAAGAACGCCGTCGCGGTGCCGATCAGGATCGTCCCGAGCGACGCGAGCGTTCCCGTCGCGAGCGCCGTCAGACGCTCCGAACTCAGCGCTCCCACGTCGAACGCGCTCTGCGGAATGCGCAACCCCGGAATGTGACCGATCATCCACGCTTCGGACGTCGAAATCCACGTCTGGAGGTTCGATGCGTACGTCGGCACGTTGGTTGCGAGAATCTGCAGCTGCGCGACGGTGAGCGGAACCACGATCACGAGACCGATCGCGATCAGCACGATCAAGACCGCGAAGACGAGCGCGATCGCGAACGGCTTGGGCATGCGGCGCTCGAGCCGCGCGCAGATCGGGTGGAGGCCGAACGCGATGAACGCCGCGATGATGAAGATCGCGAGCGTGTGGGGGATGCGCTCGGCGAAGAGCCACGCCAGGACGAGCAGCACGATCGCGATCGCCGCGAAGAGCGCGCGGCGCCAGCCGCGTGGGCTCAGAGCGTTTTGCACAGCAACCGCCGCTCCGTCACGTACCCGGCGCGCTCGTAGAGGGCACGCGCCGCCGCATTCTCTTCGGTGACCATGAGCGCCATATACGGCACGCCCCGCTTGCGGGCCTCATCTTCGGCCGCGGCGAGCAGCGCCGCGCCCACGCCCCGGCCGCGGACCTCGCGCTCCACCGCCATGTAGGCGATAAAGGCCTGATCCTCGCCCGTGACCTCGTCGGGCATCGAGTCGAGCGCGAGGATGAATCCGGCCGGCCGGCCCTCCACGTCGGCAACGAGCGCCACGTGCGCTCGCCCCTCGACGATCGCGAGCAGTTGGTCGAAGTTCGCGAGCACGTCCTCGAGCGGCGGATGACGCAGCGACGAGACGCTGCTCATCGCCGTGCGTTTGCCGAGCATCTCGACGAACGCGCGATCGCTCGGGGCGGCGGCGCGAATCGAGATTCCCATAGGGTTAGTTGCGGCGCGAACCCGGATCGGTGATCGGCTCGTTCGCCGCGCACTGCGGACACGCACTCGCCTCGTACGAGACAATGGGCATCTCGAGCAGCGCGAAGGTCGGCACGCCGAAATCGGCCGTACCGCGTTCGACGATCACGCCCACGCCGACCGGATGCGCGCCGTGCGAACGAACGACGTCGAGTACTTCGCGCACGGAGAGACCGGTCGTGACCACGTCCTCAACGACGAGCGCACGATCCTCCGGCGTCAGACGGAAGCTGCGGCGCAGCGTCGCGACCCCGCCCTCTTTCTCCACGAAGATCGCATCGGTGCCGAGTTGGCGCGCGACCTCGTAGCCGAGGACGATACCGCCGACCGCGGCGCTCACCACGATCGTCGGCGCGCTCGCGCGAAAGTGTTCGGCGATCTCGCGCGCGATCGTTTCGACGAGCGGCGGCGATTCGAGGATGCGGAATTTTTGAATGAACCGGTTGCTGTGACGCCCCGAACTCAAGCGGAAGTGTCCGTCGAGCAGGGCACCGCGCTCCTGAAGGGCGGCGGCGAGATTGACGTTTGACGCGCTAGGCATGCTGCTTCATTTCGTCAAGCACCGCGCGCGCCGCTGCAAGCGGATCGCTCGCACCCGTGATCGGACGTCCGACCACGAGATAATCGGCGCCGACCGCGACCGCTTGCGCCGGCGTCATCACCCGGCGCTGATCGCCGTGCTCGCTGCCGCTTGGGCGAATGCCCGGCGTTAGCGTTAGAAAATCGGCGCCAAGGCGCGATTTGAGTGCCGTAACCTCATGAGCGCTGCACACGACGCCCGAGCAACCGGCGGCGCGCGCGAGCGCGGCGAGGCGCGTCGCGTTCGCGGCCGCGTCGCCCGCGAGACCGATCCCCGCGAGGTCGTCGGAGGAGTGGCTGGTGAGGATCGTCACCGCGAAGACGTGCGGCTGCGAGATGCCGAGCTCGCTCGCGCGTTCGTGCGCCGCATCGACCGCCGCTCGCATCATCTCCGCGCCGCCGAGTGCGTGTACGTTGATGATGTGCGCGCCCGGGCGCACGAGCGCGCGCATTGCGGCACCCACCGTGCGTGGAATATCGTGCAATTTCGCGTCGACGAAGTAGCGCACGTCGCGCGCTTCGCAATACGAGAAGATGCGCTCCGGATATCCGTAGAGCGACTCCATACCGATCTTGAAGATGACGTCGAGTTCGTAGAGCCGGTCGATGAGCCGTTCCGCTTCGTCGGCGGATGGCACATCGAGCGCGACGATGAGCTGGGCCACGTTAACCTTCGTCTCCTTCGTACTGATAGGGATTGGCAAAGCCGACGTTCGCTTTCCCGATGATCTGTCGCAGGCTCGCGACGTTGCGCGCGGCCAAGTAAGCCGCGAGTTCGTCGGCGATGCGCACCGGGATACGCGGATCGGTGAAGTTGCCGGTACCGATCGAGATCGCGCTCGCGCCCGCAAGGAAGAATTCGAGCGCGTCGCTCGTCGTCTCGATGCCGCCCTGTCCGACGATCGGAATCTTCACGGCACGCGCGACTTCGTACACGGCGAGCACCGCGATCGGACGGATCGCGGGCCCGGAGAGACCGCCCGTCACGTTGCCCAGACGCGGCTTCCACGTCTCCACGTCGATCGCCATGCCGCGCACGGTGTTAATCACCGCGAGCGCGTCGGCTCCCGCGGACTCGGCCACGCGCGCGATACCGGCGATGTCGGTGACGTTCGGCGAGAGCTTGACGATCAGCGTCTTATCCGTCGTCGCGCGCGCCGCCCGCACCACGTTCGCCGTGAGATTCGGATCGCACGCGAACGTCTCGCCCTCGTGCGCGACGTTCGGGCACGAAATGTTGAGCTCGATCGCCGCGATCTCATCCCGCGCGGCGAGTCGCTCGCACGTATAGGCATAGTCGTCCACCGAGAAACCGGCGACGCTGCCGACGACCGCGCACGGACGCTCGGCAAATTTCTTGACGTCGTGCTCCAGGTACCACTCGATGCCCGGGTTCTGCAGCCCGATGGCGTTGAGCATTCCGGCGGGCGTGTGCACGAGACGCGGCGTCGGATTGCCCAAGCGCGGCAGGCGCGTCACGCTCTTGAGCACGACCGCGCCGATGCGCGCGAGATCCACGAACGGCGCGAACTCTTCGCCCGAGCCGTAACAGCCGCTGCCCATGAAGGTCGGATAGTCGAGCTCGAGTTTGCCGACCTTCACCGAGAGATCCACTTGCGTTGCGTTCATCGTTCGCCCTACCACCGAAGCTCGTGCGCCCAGAAGACCGGGCCCTCTTTACAGATACGCGCGTACACGACGTCGCTGCCCTGGCGTTCGGCGGGCGGAAAACTCGGCGCCTGCGCCGAGGTGCGCACGAGCGGAACGACGCAGCCCCAGCAACCGCCGACACCGCACGCGAACGTCTCTTCGAGCGAGAGTTGCGCGGGAACGTTGATCTCACCGGCGACGCGCGCTACCGCGCGCAGCATCGGCGTCGGTCCGCATGCGAGGATGAGATCGGGTTTGTCGTGCGCGTTCGCGAGCAGATCGGTGACGTAGCCACGGTGACCGTCGCTGCCGTCGTCGGTCGCGACGAGCACCTCGCACCCTTCGTTCGCGAAGCGCTCGCGCTCGACGAGCAGTTCCTTGGTACGCGCGCCGTAAAAGAGCCGCACGCGCGCGCCCGCCGCGAGTGCCGCCTGCGCGGGGAGCAGTACCGAGGCGATGCCGACGCCGCCCGCCACGATCGCGACGTTGCGTGCCTGCCCTAATGTAAAGCCATTGCCAAGCGGCCCCAGCAGGCCGAGCTGGTCGCCGATCTTCAAACTACCGAGTTCGCGCGTGCGCTTGCCGACTTCGAAGAACAGCAGGCTCGCACGCTCGCCGTGCGCTTCGTAGATGCCGAGCGCCGTCGCGGCGCGTTCGCCGCTGGGCGGAATGACCATCGCGAAGTGCCCCGGACGGGTCACACGCACGAGTTCGGGAGCGTGTAATCCTACGAGCACGATACCTGGTGCGAGCTCTCGACGATCGAGTACCGTCGCGTGATGGACGGCAGACGGGGAAACGGTGGGCATAACGGGTCACCGCTTTCGCGGAAACTTAAAAAAAGTCCGGGCCGAAAACGTGAACCTTTGTACGACAAAAGCCGTTATAGAGAATAGAGACAGCACTACATCGAGAAAGGAGGGTCCGCAGATGGCAGGTCTCATGGTCTTCAGAACGTTAGCCGACGCGCTTCGCGCCGGGTATCAGGTCTATGACCGTACTGCGGACGGCTACCTCGTACGAACGAGAACCTCAGCGGGTTGGGCGATCGCGATCGTCTCCTGCAGGTGAGACTCCTTTCTCAGGCTCCTCGCACACGAGTAACCTCCACAGACCTCTAGCAGCAGCAAGACCGCCGGTTCGATTGAACCGGCGGTCTTGTTTCTGAACGAACGGAGCGAGGGTTAGCCGCGATAGTCGGGCGGCGACGCCGGCTTTTCGATCTCCGGCGTCGGGCCGGGGCGCCACGCGTACGGCCCCGAGGGCGGTTCGGGCGGCGGCGGTGCGCCCGGTCCGGGCATCGGGCCCGGCGCGGGGCCGAAGTTGGCGTGCTGCGAGGCGCTTGGGTTCCCGATCATGCCGGGGAGACGCGCGCCGTTGATCACGGCGTTGATGATCTGCGCGATGCCCACGAACATGGGGACCAAACCGCCGAGCACCTGCGGTCCGGGCGAGCCGTGGAGGGTAAACGAGAGCCCGATCAGGACCGCAAAGCCGATGAACGTGATCGTGATGCCCTTGCGGAGCTGCGCTTGCGCGTAGTAGGTCGGATCGTACATGCCCACCGTCGGCGGCGGCATTTGCATGCCGGGACCCGGCGGGGGCGGGGGCGCGCCCTGCCACGTACCGCGGCGCATCGCGCGCGGATCGGGCGGCGGCATGTAGCCTTGGCGAATCATCGCCATCCGCTCCTGGTGCGCGAGCACCCGCGAGATGATCCACGCCGCCACGGGGGCGCCGAAGAGAAAGACGATCGCGAAGAGAGGGACGAGGTCTTCCATGGTTTACCGTGCTCCGTTCGTCGTGATGTGGATTGATCCGTCCCCGGTGTGCACGCGCATCGGCGAAGAGCCGCCGCCGACACGAATCGAGCGGCTTGCCGCATCGTCGCCGTGATAGGTCGCCCCATCCACTTCGATCGAGCCGTCGCTCGTCGAGGCGTCGATGGCGGCGTCGCTTCCGGACGCGAGCGCCAGGGTGATGCGGCCGTCGTTCGTCGAGACGTCGTACGTGCCGCCGGCCGGAAACAGTCCGCTCACCTTCATCGAACCGTCGTTGGTGTGAATCGTTGCGCGCGGCGAGGCGCCCGAGAGCGTGATGCCGCTCGCGTCGATGTGTCCGTCCTTGGTCGATAGCGCGATCGCGTTACCGTTCAGGTCGTCGGCGCTGATATGTCCGTCATCGCTTTGCGCATTCACGTTTCCGCGCAGATCGTGCAGCCCGATATGTCCGTCTTGCGACACGACGTCGACGCCGCTCTGCACGCCCGTTACTTCGGCGCTCTCGCAGTGTCCGATCGCCACATGCGCGCCCGGCGGCACCTGCACCTCGATGTGCTGGCGCATGCTCATCGAAATGCCGTTCGCCGAGTAATCGGCGCGTTCGATATGCACGCCGTCGAGGGTGCGCGTCACCTGCAACTGCGGAATCTGCGTGCGCCCGCCGAAGCGCCATCCCGAAAAACTCGTGTCGTCCTTCACATGGATCATCCCGTCGCTCGACGTTGTCACCGCCACGCCGCTCTCGGGATCGTCGATCTGCACGCGCGGCGCGAGACCCGCGGCGATCGGCGCGACCGGGCGCGCGACGAACGACGACTCGTGGATGTCGCCGGCGAGGGCGGTGTGCCAACTTCCGCCACGCAGGATCGCGAGCACCGCGCCGACGATCAAGACTTCGACCGCAAGCAGCATCGCGATCACGGCGATTCGTGAGGGCTGTCGCATGGAAACCACTACAGCCGCGGGCCCCAACCATCGAAGGTTGGGCGCAGGGCGGCGGCATCGGGGCGACCAAGCGAGGTCGTCCGGGTTCCGGGAAGGGTTTTGTCGAGCTTGTTAGCCGTAAGCATGGCGTGGTCGGGCCTCCGTAGATCGTTCTGTCTCACGTACGGCGCGCCTCGCGTGTTGTTTCAAGTACCCGACCGAAACATTACGGGCCCCTCGTCCGTAGATCGGGCATGTCGGCAGCACTTGCGGAGCCGCGGCGACTGAGCGTCGTGAACGCGGAGCCCGAAGACGGCGAGCTGGTGGCGATGACCCTCGGTGGCAACCCCGAGGCCTTTGCCGCACTCGTGAGTCGCTACGACCGCGCGGTCTATCACCTGGCCTACCGCACGCTGCATGACGTCGAAGAGGCCAAAGATGCCACACAGGAAGCCTTTTTCAAGGCCTACCGGTCGCTGCGCACCTTCAAGCTCGGCGCGAAGTTCTCGACCTGGATCTTTTCGATCGCCTATCACGCCTGCTGCGACCGTTTGAACCGCCGCAAGCGTTATAGTAATGAGGAGCTTCCGGAACGGGCCGACCCGGCACCCGGTCCGGAGCGCGAGGCGATCGCGCTCGACGAAGCCCGACGGTTGCGCGCCGCCATCGACGCGCTCCCCGAGAAGTACCGGGCGGTCATCACCCTCTACCATCTGCAAGGCAAGCAGTACGACGAGATTGCCGAGGTGCTAGGCTTGCCGATGGGTACGGTGAAGACACATCTATTCCGCGCGAAGGAGCAGCTCCGCAAGCTCCTCGGTGCGCAGGAGGTAACGGAATGAAATACGACAGCGACGACGCGCTCGACCGAGCTCTCTTCGCGCTGCCGCTCGAAGAGCCGCCGGCCGACCTGCGCGCGGCGATTCTCACCGCGACCGTGTACCGCCCCGCGCCGCTCTTCAAGCCGTGGGAGCTCGCGCTCATCGGCACCATTGTCGCCATCGTGCTCTGGCTCGGCGCGCTCATCGTGATGGGCGGCGGAGCGCTCTTCGTCGAGAGCATCGAGAAGCTCGGCGTCGCCGTCATTCGCGCGTTCGCGAGCACCACGACGCTCGCGTGGCTCGCCGCCGGCGGCGCGACCGCGATCTGGCTCTCGATTTTCACCGGTTTCCAATCTTCGCCGAAGGGCGCGCTGACGCAACGTCGCTAATTCGTCCGGCATGAACGAGCCGGCGACCGCCTACAAGATTCTCATCGTCGAAGACGACGCCGCGATCAGCCGCGTGCTCGCGCTCGAACTCGGCCACGAAGGCTACGAGGTCGAGACCGCACGCGACGGGCTCGAGGGTCTCGAAAAGGCCCTCAAAGAGCCCGACCTCGTCATCCTCGACCTCATGTTGCCGCGCATGGACGGACTCGAAGTCTGCCGACGCGTGCGTGCGAAGAGCGCGGTTCCGATCATCATGCTCACCGCCAAAGATCGCGTGCCCGACCGCGTCGAGGGCCTCGACCTCGGAGCCGACGATTACCTGACCAAGCCCTTTGCCACCGCGGAGCTGCTCGCGCGCGTTCGCGCCCGCCTGCGCGAGCGAGAGCCGAAATCCAACGTGATCGCGTATCGCGACGTCACCATGGATCGCGACCGCCATGAGGTGACCCGAGCCGGGCACGCCATCGCGCTGACGGCAAAAGAGTACGCGCTACTCGAGTACCTGCTCTTGCACCGCAACAAGGTGCACACGCGCGACGAACTCTTCAACGGCGTGTGGGGAAGCGATTTTCTCGGCGACTCGAATCTGATCGACGTGTACATTCGCTACCTGCGCGCCAAGATCGACGACGGGTTCGACGACAAGTTGATCGCAACCGTGCGCGGCGTGGGATACACGATCAAAGATTGAGCCTTTCGTTCAAGTGGCGTATCGCCGCAGCCTACGCGTCACTCCTCGTCGTCGTGCTGATCGCCACGAGCGGCCTCCTCTTCTCGCGCTTTCGGGCGATTCTCTACGATCAAGCGCGCCAACGCGTGAACACGACCGTGCACGAGATCGTGCAGGCCGCGCGCTCTACCGATCCGTTCGCATCGCAAGATCTCACCGTCGAATCGATTCTCCCGTTCTTCACGAGTGCGAACCTCGAGACGTGGGCGTCTCCTTCGACGTTCGTGCAGGTGGACACGCTCGCCGGCTATCCGATCGCGCGCACCTCGAATCTCGGCGGCATCCGCATTCCGCCCAATGCGAACCTCAGCTCCGCGCACGATACGGCGTACCGCACCATCGCCTTCGACGGGCATAGCGTGCTCGTCGAAGATCGTTTGCTGCGGAGCGGTTCGAGCGGCGCGATCATCCACGTGGCGGAGCCGCTCGACGCGCTCGAACGCACGCTCGCAGCGACGCGCGACACGATCGCGCTCGTGCTCTTCGGCGCCGTGGTCGCGGTGATCGTACTCTCGTTCGCGATCGCCTCGCGCGCGATCGCACCGATCGCGCGCCTCTCGCGCGCGATGCGCGAGATCGGATCGGATCGCCTCGACCGGCGTCTCGATGTCGCGCGACGCGACGACGAGATCGGCGAGTTGATGCGCAGTTTCAACGATCTGCTCGCTCGGCTCGAAGAGGCCTTCGCACGCGAACGACAGTTCATCTCCGACGCGTCGCACGAGTTGAAGACTCCGCTCACCTCGATCAACGCCAATGCCCAACTGCTCTTGCGCTGGGGCGACCGCGACGAACGCGTGCGGATCGAGAGCCTGGAGACGATCGAGCACGAGAGCGCGACGCTCGCCGAGATGGTCAACGGCATGCTCACGCTCGCCAAGGCCGATCGCGGCGACGCGATCCCCAAGGAGCCGCTCTCGCTCGCGCACGTCGCGCAAGAGGCGCTGCGCTCGTGCGCGGCGCGCGCCGCGGAGAAGGGCCTCGCACTCGAGTACGACGGGACCGACGCGTCGACGATCGTCGAGGGCGATGCGCATCTGCTGCGGCAACTCGTCGGAAATCTCATCGAGAACGCGATCAAATTTACGACGACGGGCCACGTGCGCGTGGCACTAGGCGCCGACGGCGCGCACGCCTGGGTGGAGGTGCACGACACCGGTCCCGGCATTCCCGACGAGGAGCTCGGCCGCGTCTTCGAACGCTTTTACCGAGCCGACAAGGCACGCTCGCGCGACGTGCCGGGCACGGGTCTGGGCCTGGCGATCGTTCGCTCGATCGCGCGCGTCCACGGCGGTACCGTCGAAGCCCGACGTTCGCCCGACGGCGGCGCGTGCATCCGTGCGACGCTGCCGCGCCTCGACCCGACGCTCACCGCGGACTCATGATGCCGAGCGTGCGGCGAGCCTATACTCGAAGCGTGATCCTGTTCGCACTCGCGCTTGCGGCGAGCCTGGGCGCGCCCGCGCAGGCCGGCCCGCTGCAGCTTCCGGCGGCGAACGCTCCGGTCGTCTACGTGCGCATCGGACAGGGCGACGTGATCGTACGCACGTGGAATCGGCAAATCGTCCAGGTGGATGGCGACCCGGGCGTTGACGCGCGCGCGCTCTCGCCGCAAGTCATCGCACGGCGCGTTCCCGCGCAGCTGATGCTCTGGTCGCAAAGCGTCGTGGCGAAGGACGGCGAGCGGCTCACCCTTCCGGCCGAGCCTTTTCCGTTACCGTCGCTCGACGGCGCGCCGCACGACGGCGTCTTGGTGCGCGGCGAAGGGAATGCGACGATCACGATACCCGCCGACAGCGCCCTCGTGGTGACCGTCGTGCGCCACGGATCGATCGCCATCGACGGCTACCGCAACGGCACGTTCGCGGCGCTCATGGGCGGCGGCAAAATCACGCTCGACCGCGTGAGCGGCACGGGTGCGGTGCAACTGAACAACGGCCCGTTCGTCGCGCGGGATTCGAACTTCGCGCGGATTCGCGTGCGCACCGGGCGCGGCCGCCAGTTCTACGAGCGCTGCACGTCGGCGCAGATTCAAGCGACGAGTTTGCTCGGGTCGATCGTGTACGACGACGGCAGCTTCACGCCGGGGCTCGCGCACTTCGATTCGCAGCGCGGCAACGTTGCGCTCGGCGTCAACGGCGGCGCGCAGGTGAGCGCGCACAGCGGCACCGGGCGCGTATTCGGGGCGGGCGACGTCCGCACGACCGGCGGCGTGCACGACGCGCAGGCGACCTACGATCGCGGCGGCCCGGTAGTGACCGCATCGAGCCAGCGCGGATCGGTGATCTTCTATCGCGGCGCTCTGCGCGCGCACCCCGAGTTGCAGCAGCGATTCAAACTGCGGCGGCCGCCGCGGATTCCGCAGCCGTCGCGGCCACGACGTAAGCCTTAGAGCAGATACTTGCGCATCAGCGCCATGTCGAGTTTGAACGTGTGTTGCGGAAGCACCGCCTCGACGCCGTACCCGCATGCATCGAAGAAGGCTTGCGCGCCGCGAAGGTGCGGCACCATGACCGTCATCTTGTGGCAGTTGTAATAGTTCGCGACGTCGGCCATCTGCTCGAGGATCGCTCGTCCGTATCCGCGACGCCGATACGCCGGATCCACGACGAGGCGCGTGACCGTACCGAGCGACGCGGCGACGTTCAACGTTCCGGCGGCGACGACGCGCTCGCCGTCGCGCACCGCGAAACCGTAGTCGGCGTCGTGCCAGATGACGGGAAATTCGTAGAAGGCGCGCAGCGACTCGCGCTCGTGCTCGCGATAGAATGCGTCGAGTTCCGAGGGCTGGACGCGAAGAATCTCTTCAGCGGGCTGCGGCAACTTCGGTCTCCAGATCGACGGTGAGGGCATCGTACGCGGCGATGGCGCGCAGGCCGAGTTCGTCTTCGAGCTCTTGCGCGAGCCGCGCGGGATCTGCTTCGAGCATCTTCGTGCCGAAGTGCTGGAAGATCGCGACGCGAGGTCGCACGTGCTCGACGATGCGACGCGCGTCGTCCCACGTGAGGTGGTCCACGTCCATGTTGTCGCGGTAGCGCAGCACGTTGAGGATCAGCACGTCGGGCTCGTGCGCGCGGTAATCCTCCGCGAGACCCTCGACGTAACGGCCGCACGGAAGATAGGACACGCGCAGCGCATCGTGCCGAAAGTGCACGCCGTACGTTTCGACCGCATGCACGTGGCGTATCGAGGTGAAGACGCTGACGTCGCCGATGGCGTAGGGGCCGCTGCTCGGTGCGAGGTGCTCGACGCGCTCGACGAATCGCTGGACGTACGGGAGCACGGTCGGCTCGCCCGCGAGCGCGTCGGGAGGCGCGAGCAGCACGCCGCGCTTGCGAAACCCGCCCGAGGTCATGGCCTCGATCATCGCGGTCGCATCGCCGGCGTGGTCGAGATGCTTGTGCGAGAGCACGATCGCGTCGAGCTCGCGCGGATTGCACGGCGGAACGTGGGCGAGCGCTCGCACGAGCGCGCCGGGACCGGGATCGATGTGGATCTGGGTCTGGCCGAGGCGCAGCCACATACCACCGGACGCGCGGATCTGACGCGCGACGACGAATCGCGCGCCGCCGCTGCCGAGGAAGAGTACCGAGGCGGACAAAGCTAGGCTAGATTACGGGCCCTCTGCGCCGGTTCATGCTTGCTCGCGTACAAACTGAAGAACTGGTCCAAGTTCGAGCGGTACTGCTCGAGGGCCACGCTCCATAGGCGCAACGCCGCGCTGCCCGACTCCGTCACCGTATAGACGCGGCGCGCCGGTCCCTGATCTTTGGGATCCCACCACGAGGAGATAAAGCCCTCGCGTTCGAGCTGGCGAAGCGCCCGGTAGATGGTGCCCGGATCCGTGACCACGTCGAACTTCTCTTTGAGTTCTTTCATGATCTCGTAGCCGTGCAGATTATGGTCTTTGAGCATGACGAGCAGCCACGCCATCAAATAATTCTTCGGGGTACCCTTGGGTGGGAGTCCGCTTTCACGACCTGCGTGAACGGCTACCTGTTCCTCCACGAACATCAGTCCGAGCCGTATCCTTCCGAGAATGTAGGCCTTTCGAACTAGGCCCCGCAACTCGGGCTGAGTTGTGCGTTTACGGAAAGTTAACCTGCAGCCTAAGTCGCATAATACAAAAATCGCCTCAGCGCGAACGCGAAATCGTAGTTTCACTACTAACAGTTTTTAGGATATTTTGATCGTGCGTTACGTCTCCGCCGCCGAGTTCATGCAACGCCTCTTCGCCGCGGGTGAGGTGTCGCGCGGCACGATCGTCGCCGCGCTCTTCGATGACGCCGACGTCGCGGCCATCGCGAACGAACACGGCGTCACGCGCGACGGGCTTTTGGCGGCGGTCGGCTCCGACGAGGCGAGCGCCGCGGGCGCGCGCCTGCGCGAGGCCGTCGCGCGCATGCGCGAAGGCGCACCCGCGATGCCGAGCGGTCTCGCGTTCCCGCCGCACCTCGAGCGCGCGACCGACGGCGGGCTCGAACTGGTCGGCCTCTTCGTCAACCCGATGATGACCACGTCGCTGATTCTCGGCAGCGCGATGCCGCCTGCCGAGGTCGCCGCCCGCGCGATCGATCCGCGGCTCTCGCTCGCCGCCTATGCGTCGCGCGTCTTTCGCGTACTCGCCGTCGAGCTGCCCGCATCGAGCACCGCGCTTTCGAACGCGGCGGCCGCGCTCGAGCGGGCGTGACCTACGCGAGGACCGGTAGCGTGCCGAAGGCGCCGCCGAGCACGCCGGCCGAGGGTCGCCCGAGCCAGCGCTCGAGCACGGTCGCATAGACCTGGCGGAAGTCGGTCGTGAAACGCAGGTTGCCCATGTTCGTCTGCCCCAGGTCGGGCAGCGCACCATAGACGCCCCCCTTGACGCCGCCGCCGACGAGAAAAAGCGGCGAGGCCTCGCCATGGTCGGTTCCGCTGTTCGCATTCTGCGCGATGCGCCGACCGAACTCGCTGAAGGTCATGGTGAGGACGCGCTTGTCGTTGCCGTGCGCGGCGAGATCTTGATAGAAGGCCCCGAGCGCGTCGGAGAGTTCGCCGAGTAGCCGATCCTGCGTCGCCTTCTGGTTGACGTGCGTATCGAATGAGCCGTGCTGCACGTAAAGCACGCGCGTCCCGATGTTGCTTCCGACGATCTGCGCCGCGAGCGCGAGGCTGCGGCCGAGCGGCGTTGCCGGATAGGACGCATCGGTTTTGTATCCGGCGACCAGTTTCGGCAGTTCTTCGGAGCCGCGCTGCGCGTGATCTTCGATCTCCGCGACGTGCGCGAGATACGGCGACTGGAACGGAAAGCGATTGTCGCGCACGAGTTCGCCGTACGTTCGACGCGCGACCGCGTTGCGATCGCTCACCAGGCCGTAGCCGCTGAGTTGCGCGACGGCGGGAACGTCGGCTTTTGTCGCGACGAGCGCTTCGGGGAGCACCTGTGCGAGCGCGACGCCGTTGAAGAGGTTACGCTTCGGGAGATTCGCTTCGTCGAGATAGCGCCCGAGCCACCCGGTATGCTCGTAGCGATCCGGAACCGCCGTCTGCCAGATCTCGGTCGAACGAAAGTGGGAGTGATCGGGCTTCGGATAGCCGACGCCCTGGACGATCGCGACCATACCGCGATCGTGGAGCGCCTTCATGGAACGCATCGTCGGATTGAGCCCGAGATGGGCGTCGATCGCGAGGACGTCGTTCTGCGGCACCGCGAGCGACGGGCGCAGACGGTAGTAGGATGGGTCTCCGTGCGGCACGACGCAGTTCAAGCCGTCGTTGCCGCCCTGCAGGTTGACGAGCACCAGCACGCGATCGCTCGCCCCGGGCAAACCCGGCAGCGTCGCATCGGCGAGCGCGCGTGCGAACACATGCTGCGTGTTCGCCACGACCGCGATGCCCGAAATCGCCCCCATCAAGAATGAACCGCGTTTGATCATTGCGTGCGTCCCTTTATGTTGCGTCATGCGAGTTGATAGGCGGGCATCGCCATCGCGAGGTACGCCGCGCCGCGCGCGCGCTCTTCGTAATTTTCCACCGAGAACGCGCCGAGCGCGGACGTGCCCGAGCCGTTGAGGTAGGCCTGCAACTGCACGCCCGATTCGGCGGGTGCGTCACCTTGGAGCACGGCGTCGATCAAGGCCCGTGCGGCCTGCGAGGCGTTCAACGGGAGCTTGGTGAGATCCGAGCGCAGCATCAGCGGTGAGTTCACCATGAGCGCCACGAAATTCGCGCGCGCGATCATCGTCTGCGACGTGATCCAGTTCTCGCCGCCCGGCCATCCCGCGACATTCGGCGGATAGAACAGGATCTGGCCCATCTGGCGCAGCGCTTGCGGGCTGCGCGGTTCGATCTGCGCCAGCCCGAACGATTTGTGCACGCCGACCACAAACTCCGTCGGGCTCTTGACGAGCGCGCGATACGAGCGCGGCGAGTAGAATACGTTACTCTGCAGCAGCACCGACATCACGGGCGCGATTTCGTAGTCGTGCTTGCGTATGAGCGCGGCCAACGCGTCGTTGAGTTCCGGCTCGGCATCGTTGTACACGAAGAAGTCGAGCAGCTTGCCCGCCCAAAACTTCGAGCAGGCGGGTTGACGGTAGATGATGTCCACGATATCCGTGCCGTCGAAGTTGCCCGTTTGCCCGAGAAACGTCTTGACGCCGTCGTCGTGGGTACGCCGATTGAAGACGAAGCGCCCCTCGCGGCGGTTCACCGTCCACCCGGTAAACGCGCGCGCCGACTGCCGCACGTCCTCCTCTGAATAGTTGCCGTGCCCGAGCGTAAAGAGCTCCATCAATTCGCGCGCGTAGTTCTCGTTGGGATGCGCCTTGTTGGACTCGGCGTTGTCGAGGTAGAGCAGCATCGCCGGATCCTTGCTGACCGCGAGGGTAAGCGCGCGCAGGTTGCCGAGCGCGTTCGCGCGGTAGAGTTGATTCTGGGCATACACGTAGTTGGGCCAGACGCCTTTTTGGATCGCCGCCGTCGTGAAATGCCCGTGCAAGAAGTACGTCATCTTCTCTTGCAGCGGCGCGGGCGTGCTCAACATGCGATTGAGCCACCACTCTTGCATCGAGACGATCGACGCACGGCTGCTCTTGCGCGCGTGATTGAAGATTTCGCGGCGCTGCTGCTTGTCGGCGCGAAATGCCTCGATCAGGGCCTGCGTGCCGTCGAACACGTCGGGCGGCCCCGCCAGCGCCGACGTATCCGGAAAGCGGATCAGCGTTTCGACCGCCTCGTGCGGCCGCATCGCCGCATAGCGCGCGATCTCGTCGGCGGAACCGCCGAAGCCCGCTCTGCGCAACAAGTGTGCCGCGAGCCGCGGACTCCATGGTCCGGCGTAGGGCTCGAGTGCGCGGGCGGCGTCGAGTTGGCCGGCGGGGCGTAGCAATCCTGAAGCCATATGTCTATTGAACGAAGCGATGCCCCCGAGCGTCATGAAGGACGGGTTAAGCCGTGCGCCCGCCGAAAAGCGAGGCCCGTGAGCCTACTGGAATCGCGCCTCGATCGGCGCAGCGATGATTTTGCCCGAAACGCGGCTCGGATGGAGACCCTGGTCGCAGAATTGCGCGAGCGTTTGCTCGCCGTGCGCGCCGGGGGCGGCCCCGACGCGGTCGCCAAGCACCGCAAGCGCGGCAAGCTGACGGCGCGCGAGCGCATCGACACGCTCATCGATCCGGGGTCGGACTTCCTCGAATTCTCCGCGCTCGCCGCGAACGAGATGTACGACGACGGCTCTCCGTCGGCGGGTGTGGTAACGGGCATCGGCAGCGTGCAGGGCCAGCTCTGCGTGATCGTCGCGAACGACGCGACGGTCAAGGGCGGCACCTACTATCCGATGACGGTCAAAAAGCATCTTCGCGCACAAGAGATCGCCGAGCAGAACCATCTGCCGTGCATCTACCTCGTGGATTCCGGCGGCGCGTTCTTACCGCTGCAGGCCGACGTCTTTCCGGACCGCGAGCACTTCGGGCGCATCTTCTACAACCAGGCGCGTATGTCGGGCAAGCGCATTCCGCAGATCGCGGCCGTGATGGGCTCGTGCACCGCGGGCGGCGCGTACGTACCCGCGATGAGCGACGAGACGGTCATCGTCAAGGGGCAAGGCACGATCTTTCTCGGTGGTCCCCCGCTCGTCAAAGCCGCGACCGGCGAAGAGGTGACGTCCGAGGAACTCGGCGGCGCCGACGTGCACACGCGCGTCTCCGGCGTCGCGGATCACTTTGCGAACGACGACCACCACGCGCTCGGCATCGTGCGCGAGATCGTGGAGAACCTGCACCGCGAGTTGCCACGGCAATGGGATCGCGCCGAGCCGCGCCCGCCGAAGTACGATCCGCGCGAGATCTACGGCATCATCCCCGCCGATAGCCGCATCGGCTACGACGTGCGCGAGATCATCGCGCGCTTGGTGGATGGGTCGGAATTTCACGAGTTCAAGGCGCGCTACGGCACCACGCTCGTCTGCGGCTTCGCGCGCATCGAGGGACACCCCGTCGGCATCCTGGCGAACAACGGCATCCTCTTCAGCGAGAGCGCCCTCAAAGGCGCGCACTTCATCGAACTCTGCGCGCAGCGCGGCACGCCGCTGCTCTTCTTGCAGAACATCACCGGATTCATGGTCGGCAAGCAGTACGAAAACGGCGGCATCGCCAAGGACGGCGCCAAACTCGTGACGGCGGTCGCGTGCGCCGAGGTTCCCAAGTTCACCGTGGTGATCGGCGGCAGTTTCGGCGCGGGCAACTACGGCATGTGCGGGCGCGCGTACTCGCCGCGACAACTCTGGATGTGGCCGAACGCGCGCATCAGCGTCATGGGCGGCCCCCAAGCCGCGAGCGTGCTCTCGACGGTCAAAGGCGAGATGTCACCCGAAGAGAAGGCGACCTTCGAAGCGCCGATTCTCGCCAAGTACGAACGTGAAGGCTCGCCCTACTACTCGACGGCGCGCCTGTGGGACGACGGCATCATCGATCCGCTCGACACGCGTCGCGTACTCGCGATGGGACTCGACGCCGCGGCGAACGCGCCGCAGCCGCCGACCGCATTCGGCATCTTCCGTATGTAAGGCTCAGACCGCGTCGGCAATCGCTCGCGCCTTATCGCGCGAAAGTCTGCCGCCGCGGTCGTAGAGCGCCGCATACTCGCTACCGAGCGTAACGGCGAGATCCTCGCGCATCGCTTCGATGTAGTGCGCCTCGCGCTGTTGCCGTTTAAGGCCGGCGCGACGATACGCCGCATCGGCAAACCCGAGCAGCAATGCGGCTGCGTCGGGCTTCGCACACAACCTGGCCAACTGCGCGACCTTGTCGAAGACGGAGACCGCGCCCAAGCTTTCGTGTTGCGCCTGCAATCCTTCGAACGCGCGCTGCAGCGAGACGCGCGAGGTCTCGAAGTCACCGGCCCACATGGAGAAGTGCCCCAGATTCAAGTGTTGAAGCCCGGCGAGCCACGTTTCTTCCGCCTGCTCGAGGAGGGCGATGGCCCGTCGCGCGCGGACGATCGCCGTCGCCACGTCGCCGAGATAGAACGCCACGTCGCCGCTGTTGCCGCTCGGTAGCCCGCAACGATCTTCGTCGCCGCGTGCTTCGAGTATCTCGATCACGCCGTCGAACGCCGCGAGCGCGTCCGGGAGTCGCGCATCGTCGAGCAATTGCGTTCGAAGAATCCCCACATTGTTGAGGATGTCCGCCGCAAGCGTCATCTCGCCCGCAACCGTGAGCTCTTCCACGAGCGCCGCGAGCACGGGCTCCAGCGCCGGGTCGATTCGGCCTTCGGTCGCGAATTCGGTAAAGGCGAGCACCCGACGCGTCAACGCGATCGCGCGAACGTCTGCACACCGCACGTAAAAGAGCAGGGCCTCGGCCGCGAGTTCGCGCACGGCGCGTGCGTCGATGCGACGCAGGATGCTCGCGATGCCGAGTTGCAGCGCCGCGCGCAGGTGCGGATCGAGCGTCTCGTCTTCGAGCGCGCTCCGAAACGCCTGCGCGTGCTCGACGCCGTACAACGACCCGCGCTCGTAGTACCAGTAGCAGAGACGCTCGATCGTCGCGGCGGTACCTTCGTCGCGACGGTCGAGCAGCCACAGCACGGATGCACGGAGATTGGATCGCTCTTCGCCGATCGCTCGCAGCCATCGCGTCATCGGCATGCGGATTCGCTCATCGTGCGAGCGACGCACGAACGCTTCGAAATAGCGCGCGTGGAGCTCGGCGATCCGCCCGACCTCACCCGAGTCGTTCAACAGGTGCATCGCGAAGCTGCGCGTGGTCTCCAACATCGAGATCCGCGTCGTCGCGCCCGAATCGGCGGACGCGAGCAACGATTTTGCGACGAGCCTGCCGACGGCGCCCTCAACGTCGGCACCGGAAATCTCGTTCGACGCGCACACGGCTCGCGCCGCATCCACGGTGAACCCGCCGTTGAAGATCGCGCAGCGTCGAAACACCGTCGCTTCCACATCGTCGAGCAGCCGGTAGCTCCATTCGAACGTCGCGCGCAGCGTCTGCTGACGCGAGGGCATGCGTCGGTTCGCCGCCTGCACGACGCCGAGCCGTTGTTCGAGCCCGGTCGCGAGTTCCTGCGGCGTCATCGTCGCAAGCCTCGGCGCCACGAGTTCGATGGCAAGCGGGATCCCGTCGAGACGCTCGGCGATCGGCGCGAGCACCGCATCATCCCCCTGGCGGATCGGCGCTCCGGCGAGAGCCGCGCGGTCGTGTAGCAACCGGATCGCATCGACGATCGGGAGCGGGGCGACGCGAAACACGCATTCGCCCGGGGTCTCGAGCGCCTCACGGCTCGTCGCGAGGATCCGCAGGTCGCTCTCCGACGAGAGCGCCTCATCGACGAATGCCGCGACGCGCTCCTTGATATGCTCGCAATTGTCGAGGACGAGCAACGCCTTGCGACCCCGCAGATTGATCGCGACATCGGCCGCACTTCGGCAGAGCGGAACGTGGCCGCGCAGTGCCGACGCAACGATCGGCACGAGATCGTCGTGCGGTTGGGCGGTTGCCAAATCCACGAACCACGCGCTTCCCACGCCGCGATCGAGGGCAGCCGACGCAACTTCGATCGCGAGGCGCGTCTTGCCGACCCCTCCCGGACCGACAAGCGAGATGAGTGGCTGACGCTCCAACGCATGGACGAGCTCTTCACGTTCGGTCGCTCGTCCGAAGAAGCTCGCGCGCGTCGCAGGCAGGCTGCCGCGAACGACGTAGCGCGGTGACGCCGGTTCGCCTTCGGCGGCGTAACCGTCGGCGGCGGCGCGATTGCGCCCGCCCGCCTTGGCCGCGTAAAGCGCGCGATCCGCGTGCTCGAGCAGCGTCGCCGGTGCTTCGCCGACCTCCGGAATCACCGCCGCGCAGCCGAGGCTGATGGATACGCGCCGCAACGAGGAGCCGTCGTGCGGGATCGCCGTCCTCGCGATCGCCGTTCGCATGCTTTCGGCGACCGCGATCGCTCCCGCGAGCGACGTGCCCGGAAGAATCGCGACGAACTCCTCGCCGCCGTACCGCGCGAAGCTATCGCTCGAACGCGCGAGCGCGGAGGCGGCGGCGCGCGCCACACGCTGGAGGCACGTATCGCCTGCCGTATGGCCGTACGCATCGTTGTACGCCTTGAAGAAATCGACGTCGAGCAAAACGAGCGCGAGCGGTTCGCGCGTGCGCATCGCGCGCGACCATTCGCGTGCGAGCACCTCGTCGAACGAGCGCCGATTCGCGACTCCCGTGAGCGCGTCGCTCGTCGCCAGGCGCTCGTAGCGCTCCGCTTCGCGCCGACGCTCGTTGTCGACCACGCGTGCTGCGACGAGCAGCGCCACGCTCTCGAGCGCCGCGCGATCGTCGAGCGTCGGTTCACCGGAAAAGTGCGCCAAAATCGCGCCCACGCTCTGCCCGGCGAAACGCAGCGGGAGCACGACGTGCAGGTCCGCTTCGCGTATGTCGGCATCGCTTGCGACGAGTTCGATCTCCGCGTGAAGAAGCTCGCGCGCGGCGCGACATGCGGCCGCCCACGCATCGTCGAATGCGGAGATCGAGGCCATCGCATCTGCCACCCGATGCAGGAGGTCGTCGCGCGTTCGCGTTCGCTCCATGCACGGAGGATTCGCCCCGTTCACCGCCGTCTCATGGTACGCTGATTGCCATGCACGAACGCCCCAAACCCGCCGCTTCTACCATCGCGGCGTACGCCGTCATGTGCCTGATTTGGGGCACGACCTGGCTCGTCATCAAGGTCTCGCTGGTGTACGTTCCCGCGTTCACGGCGGTCGGCTTGCGGTTTCTCGTGGCGGGTGCGGCGCTCGCCGCGCTCGCGCGTGCGCGCGGCGTCCGCGACCCGATACCGTGGAAGCTCGTCGCGGTGCTCGCGACATTCCTATTCGGCGTCAACTACCTGCTCACGTATACGGCGGAGACGCGCTTGGACTCCGGGCTCGTCGCGGTACTCTTTGGGACGCTGCCGTTCTTTATGTTCGCAATGGGCGCGATCGCGCACGAACGCACCACGCCGCGGATCTGGATCGGTGCGGCGGTAGCATTCGGCGGCGTCGCGGTGATCTCGCTCGCGTCGCAAGTGCAGGCTTCGCCCTTCTACGCGCTCGCGGCGATCGGCGCCGCGCTCTCGTCGGCATTCGCCAATCTCTACGCCAAGCGACATGCGCACCACGACCCGCTGCGCACGCTGCCTCCCTCGATGCTGCTCGCGGGCGGCGTGATTCTCGTGCTCGGGATCGTGACGGAGCATCCCAATTGGAGCGCCGCCGTGCAGCCGCGCTCGCTGCTCGCGCTCGGCTACCTCGCGCTCGTCGGCAGCGGCCTCGCGTTCTTCCTGAACCTGCGGCTTCTGCAGCGCATCGCATCGTGGATCGTCGGGCTATCGTCGCTCGTGATTCCGGTAATCGCGGTCGGCGTCGGCGTGTTCTTCGGTGGCGAGCACGTCACCGCGCGCGAACTGCTCGGCTCGGCGCTCGTCGTCGCCGGCCTCGCAGTCGCGCTCACGGG
>JAGWSR010000037.1 GCA_028869385.1 bacterium | reverse complement strand
GGCGTCGCTCGCCCGCGCATGGAGCGTGGCGACGGCGAGGGCGCTCGCGGCGTGCAGAATCGCCTCGCCGAGGAGCGCGAGGAACGCGACCAAGATGAGCGCGCGCAGCAGCATCGCTACTGCGGAGCGGCGGCGCCCGCCGTCGCCGGCACGAGCGACGAGGGCAGCGGCGCGGGCGCGGGGATCGTCGTCGCGGCGCTCGCACGTTCGCTCGGGTCGGTGACGCTCGCCGCGCGCACGCGCAGGTCGATGGATCCGTCGGCGTGCGGTGTCGCGGTGAAGCTGAGCGTGGCGTCGAGCGGCGACGCGCTCGGCAGCGGAATCGTCGTTGCGATGCTCGTCGGCGGCAAGATCGCGCCGCGATACTTCGCCAAATCCACCGCCACGCGCAACTCGCGGCGCGCGCTCTGCTCGAGCGCCGTCGCTACCGGGTCGGGACCGAAGTGCCGCGCCGCGGCGAGGGTGCCGGCGATCGCGGCGGTGGTCGCGACCGCCGCGATCGCGACGCCGACCACGACCGAGACGAGACTCTCTCCGCGCTCCGTTGCGTTCACGCAAGCGGAGAGTGCCCGCTAGCGCACCTGGGTGAGACGCGGTTCGCGCAGCGTGAGGAGCGGGCGTTCGAAACCGTAGGTGATCGCCGCCGCAAACGCGATCGAGCCGAGCGATGCGACGACGGTGTACCAGAGTTGCCAGTGCGGATCGAAGTGCGGATCGCCGTGATATGCCGGCACGTGGACGCGCACGAGTTCGCGCGCGATCATCTGATGGTACAGGTAGAGATTGTACGAGACGATGGCGAGGAAGCGCAGCGGTCGATTCGCCAGGAGGCGCTGCCATGCGTCGGGGGAGCAGAGCGCACCGAAGGCGAGCGCGACGAACGCCAGGCCGAAGATCGGCCGCGTCGCGACTTGCGAGGCGACCTCCCAATTCGCTTCGAGTCGCTGTCCGTACGTCCACTCGAGCAGCGCGACGAGCGCGACCGCGCCAGCGAGCGCCACCAACGGCATCACGCGCGAACCGCGCTCGCGCGCTCGCGCGCCGAAACGTACGTAGAGCCACGCGCAGAGCATGCCGGAGCCGAGGATGTCGAGATACCCGGGAAGGTTCTCCGAGAGCAACGGCATCGTCGTCGCGGCACAGCAATGCAGCGCGTAGGCGCGCCATGCGAAGGAGAACGCGATCATCGCAAGCCACGTCGCGATCGGTGCGCGTCGAAAGCACCACCACACGAGCGGAAAGAGCGCGTAGAACTCGACTTCGACGGCGAGCGTCCAGAGCACGCCGTTGATCGATCCGTACGTCTGCGGCCACCAGGTGTGGATGAAGAGCGCGTGCGTCCAGAGCTCTTGCCACGGCGTCGTATTCCATCGTACGAGCGCGGCGTAGCCGATCGCGTAGGCGATCGCGATCGAGAGTGCGTACGACGGCACGATTTTGACGGCGCGTCGCCACGCGAAGTGCGCCCACGTCGGCTGCGACGTGCCGTTCGCGGCGGCGCGGACGAACGGATACGCGATGACGAATCCGCTCAAGAAGAAGAAGAGATGGACGCCGATGAATCCGGTTTCGGGAACGAACTGCAGCCACGGAAACGGCGCCGGGTACCACGAGATCTCCCACACGTGGTACCACAGCACGAGCAGGACCGCGATGCCTCGGAGTCCGTCGAGAACGCCTAACCGTTGCGACATGGCCTCGTGGATTATTCGCCGCCGCCGGCACTCCCCGCGTCGCTGTCGAGCGTCCGCGATTTTGTATTGACCAGTTGACACAATCGACAAGCGTTTTGTATTGTATGGGTAATACAAAACTCGAGCGCATGGAGTGGTACGAATGGGTGATGCATGGTCGCTCGCCTTCGGGCGATGGTATTTAGGTGGTTTTCTCGTGATCTTCGGGGCGCTGCTCGTGTTGCGGGCCGCGCAATTCGTTGCGCTCGGACGCTATTTTCGACGGAGCGAGCACACCCCGGAGCTCGATGCGGCGCTCGCGCGTCGCGCGGAACTCGAAGGCATCTCGCCTGCGGTCTGGCAGATCGCCGGCGTCGGAGACCTGCTCTGTGGGTTCCTCGTCCTCTTCGGCGCGCTGCAGGGCGTTGCGGGATACGCACTCGGATGCTGTTTCTTCGCCGCGACGCTTGCGTGGACGTTCGTGCGCTTGCGCAATCGGGGTCCTCGCCGTGCGGCCGTGCTCGCTCCTCGCGAACTTCGGACGATCGTTCCGCCGCTCTTCGTCGTGCTCGCGGCGATCTGCGCGCTCGTGCCGCTCGTCTTCGCGCCGGTGCCGATCTATCGCATCGCTGCCGTCGTCGTCACGCTGAGCACGATCGCGACGATCGTGCTTGCCGGATTCGCGGCTCGTATGCCCTCGCTGTTGGCCGGTGACGATCTCGACCGCGAGATGCTGATCGACGGGCGGCTGCGGGAGCGGAGGGTGCTCGGCCTCTTCGGCGTCGCCTTTGCGATACCGTTCGTCTTTCTTGCGATCGCCGCGCCGGGCGGTGACGGCGGTTGGTTGGGCGGCGTGGCGGAGATATTCGTCTCGCTCGTGTGGGTTGCGTTCTACGTGCGCTGCATCGGCGGGTGGGTGCGCGTGCACTGGGTGCGCGAGCGCAGATGACCGACGACGCGTTGATCGCGGTCGATCCCGATCTCGATACCGCTCCGTTCCAGCAGATCGTCGAGCAGGTGCGGGCAGCGATCGAGCGCGGGGCGCTCGCGTCGGGAGCGCCGATGCCGACGGTGCGACAACTCGCCGGCGATCTCGCCGTGGCTCCAAACACCGTTGCGCGAGCGTATGCCGATCTGCAGGAGGCTGGTTGGCTCGTCAGCGAGGGGCGTCGCGGCACGTTCGTCGCTCGCAAGACGCCGGCGGCCGACCGACGCGCGCGTGCGCACGCGCTCACCGATGCGGTAGCGCGTTTCGTGGAGACGTTGCGGCATCGCGGTTTCACCCACGACGAGGTTCGCGCGGCGCTGCTCGCGCACGTAAAATGAGACGGAGTCTTCGCATGACGACTGACACTGAAAACAACTGGTTTGTGGGCCGAATGAACCAAGGGCTCGAGCGCGTGGGGCGCGTACATTGCCGCGCCATGATTCGCATCTTTTTAGCAGTTCTCGTTGCCGGATCGGCAACGATGTTTGCGGTAGCGCCGGCGAGCGCCGCCCCGCTTCGCACCCTGAATTATCACTTTGAGATGGACGCTCGCGGCTTCGGCGGGACGCCGTACTCCGATCAAGGACTCGTTTACGAAGGCTCCGAGAGCTCTTCGTACTCGGCGACCGGCACGATTCGCGTCGATGTCGTCGAGGCCGCACAGGACGGCGGACTCGTCGTCGATCTCACCGAGCACCGCGATCGCGCCGCCCGCGACCTGCAGACGATCCGCTGCGCCGTATACGGCCGCACGCAGGCCGTCGTCTGCAACCAAAACCTCAATCCGACCCCCGAGCAGACGGTGCTGTTGCAGTACCTTGGGCGCTACTTCTACGAGCCCTCGCGCGTGGACGACAAGGGGCACTGGACCGTCAAACCGCCGATCACCAACATGACGATTCAGAACGACTACACCGTCACCAAGACGGACGGCTCGATCCTGACCCTCAAGGTCGCGCGCAAAGAGGACGGGATGGGTCTGGATTCGACGACCGACGGCACGGTCGTCTACGACGCGCAGATGAGCGTTCCGGACTCGATCAAAGTCGCGACCAGCTCGATTCAGTCGGGCCAGCAGGGCGACATGAACGTCTCCCTCACGCTGACCGCGGACTCGCTCGCCAAGAAGTAAGACGATCGGCCGCCTGTCTCTCACGAGGCGGCGGCCGAAACGCGCATTGACGCGCCCTACCCTCCCTGCTATACTTCCGGAGTTCAGGCCCACCGGCAGGTGCGGCCGACTTTGTGTGTGTTGTAAAAGCAGAGATTTGGAGCCCAGTTTTGCCTACCATTAACCAGCTGGTCCGTCGGGGCCGGGCGAAAACGGAGAAGAAGGTCAAGACCCGCGCGTTCCGCGTGATTCTCACGGGGCCGAAGCCGGGCCACCCGGATCTTCCGACGCGCTCGTTCGAAGTCAAGGGGAATCCGCAGCGCCGCGGCGTCTGCACGCAAGTGAAGACCGTGACGCCGAAGAAGCCCAACTCGGCGCTCCGCAAAGTCGCCCGCGTCCGTCTGACCAACGGTGAAGAGGTGACGGCGTACATTCCGGGTATCGGCCACAACCTGCAGGAGCACTCCGTGGTGCTCGTGCGCGGCGGCCGTGTGAAAGATCTCCCCGGCGTTCGTTACCACATCATCCGCGGCACGCTCGACACTGCGGGCACCGCGAATCGCAAGCAAGGCCGCTCGAAATACGGCGCCAAGCGCGACAAGAAGAAGTAACCAGGACTGAAAAGGACAGTTTAGCTAGATGCCTCGTAAAGGTCCCGCCCCGAAACGGCAGATTCTCGCCGATCCGAAGTACAACTCGAAGATCCTCTCGCGCTTCATCAACAAGGTGATGCTCGACGGGAAGAAGTCGGTCGCCGAACAGGTTACCTACGGCGCGCTCGACATCATCGCCGAGAAAACGGGCCGCGACCCGTACGAAATCTTCCAGCAGGCGCTTTCGAACGCGATGCCGCTGGTCGAAGTGCGTCCGCGCCGCGTCGGCGGTGCCACCTATCAGGTGCCGATGGAGGTCCGTCCGGACCGTCGTCAGGCAATGGCGATGCGTTGGCTGATCGGCTATGCGCGCGCCCGCGGCGGCCGCTCGTTCGAAGAGAAGCTCGCCGGCGAACTGCTCGACGCGTCTAACAACACCGGCGCGACGATCAAGAAGCGCGAAGATACGCACAAGATGGCGGAAGCTAACAAAGCCTTCGCTCACTATCGCTGGTAATTTTCAAGGATCATGGCAGCTAGAGAGTTTCCGCTCGAGCGGACCCGCAATATCGGCATCGCCGCGCACATCGATGCCGGTAAGACGACGTGCACGGAACGCATCCTGTTCTACACCGGCCGCACGCACAAGATCGGCGAAGTGCACGACGGCGCCGCGACGATGGACTGGATGGTCCAGGAGCAAGAGCGCGGCATCACGATCACGTCGGCCGCGACGGCCTGCACGTGGCGCGAGAACCGCATCAATATTATTGATACGCCTGGGCACGTGGACTTCACGGTCGAGGTCGAGCGCTCGCTTCGCGTGCTCGACGGCCTCGTCGCGCTCTTCGACTCGGTCGCTGCCGTGCAGCCGCAGTCCGAGACGGTCTGGCGCCAGGCCAACAAGTACAAAGTGCCGCGCATCATCTTCGTGAATAAGATGGACCGCATGGGCGCCGACTTCTTCAACGTCGTCGACAAGGTTCGCGAGCGCCTCGGCGCGCGCGCCGTGCCGGTTCAGGTTCCGATCGGTGCCGAAGACAACTTCAAGGGCGTCGTGGATCTCTTCACCATGAAGAAGATCATCTACACCGACGACCTCGGTTCGACCATGGCGCAGGATCCGGTTACCGATGCCGACGGCGAGCTCAAGACGCTTGCCGACAAGTGGCGTCAGGAGTTGGTCGAGGCGATCGCCGAGCAGGACGACGAGCTGCTGGAGATGTTCTTCAACGGCGACGACCTGCCGGTCGAGCGCATGCAGGCGGCACTTCGCAAGGCGACGATCGCCGGCACGGTGCTCCCGATGCTCTGCGGTTCGGCGTTCAAGAACAAAGGCGTGCAGCCGCTGCTCGACGCGATCGTGGAGTACATGCCGTCGCCCCTCGACGCCAAGCCCATCATCGGTGCCGATCCGAAGTCGGACGGCGAGATCACGCGCAAGCCGGACGACAACGAACCCTTCGCCGCGCTCGCGTTCAAGATCGCGACCGATCCCTACGGCAACCTCACGTACTTCCGCGTCTACTCGGGTACGCTCGAGAAGGGCTCGTACGTGTACAATTCGCGTTCGGGTAAGAAGGAACGCATCGGTCGCATCCTGCGTATGCACGCGAACCATCGCGAAGATATCGACGCGATTGGCGCGGGCGATATCGCGGCGGCGGTCGGCCTGACCGACACCCGCACCGGCGATACGCTCTGCGACGAGAAGACGCCGATCGTGCTCGAGTCGATCACGTTCCCGGATCCCGTCATCTCGCAGGCGATCGAGCCGAAGACGAAGGGCGATCAGGATCAGCTCGGTAAGGGCCTGCAGCGTCTCGCGCAGGAAGATCCGACGTTCCGGATGTGGACCGACGAAGAGACGCAGCAGACGATCATCGCGGGCATGGGCGAGCTCCATCTCGAGATCATCCTCGACCGTCTCCGCCGCGAGTTCAAGGTCGAAGCGAACGTCGGCAAGCCGCAGGTCGCGTACAAAGAAGCGATCACCAAGACCGTCGAGAAGCAGGGCAAGTTCGTTCGGCAGTCCGGCGGTAAGGGTCAGTACGGCGACGTGTGGCTTCGCGTCGAACCGCTCGAGCCGGGCTCCGGCTTCCAGTTCGAATGGAAGATCGTCGGCGGTGCGGTTCCGCGCGAGTATCAGAAGGCCGTTCAACAGGGTATCGAAGAGTCGTCGCAGAGCGGCGTGCTCGCCGGGTTCCCGGTGCTCGACTTCAAGGTTACCGCGTTCGACGGTTCGTACCACGACGTCGACTCGTCGGAAATGGCGTTCAAAATTGCCGCGTCGATGGGCTGGAAAGAAGCCAACCGCGCCGCGGGTCCGGTTCTGCTCGAGCCGATCATGAAGGTCGAAGTGACGACGCCCAAAGATTACATGGGCGCGATCACGGGCGATCTCAATCGGCGTCGCGGCATGATCCAAGCGACGGAAGAAGCGCCGGGCGGCGCGCAGGTCATCACCGCGCACGTTCCGCTTTCGGAAATGTTCGGGTACGCAACCGACATGCGTTCTGCAACGCAGGGTCGCGCGACGTACACGATGGAGTTTTCTCATTACGAGCAAGCTCCGAAGTCGGTCACCGAGGAGATCGTTGCCAAGGCGGCCGGCAAAAAGGGTGCTCCGGCATAACTACCTCGGCGGCATAAGCTAGAGGTTTCTAAACACAACAACATAGCTCACGCCGTCGAGCTGCTCGACGGATACTAGTACGAGGACATAACGAAACACCATGGCTAAGGCGAAATTCGAGCGCACCAAGCCGCACGTGAACATCGGCACGACCGGTCACGTCGATCACGGTAAGACCACGCTCACCGCGGCGATCACGCACTGCCTCGCGACCGAAGGTCTCGCGGCCGCGCGTAACGTTGACGAGATTGACAACGCGCCCGAGGAAAAAGAGCGCGGCATTACGATCGCCATCTCGCACCAGGAGTACGAGACGACGAAGCGCCACTACGCGCACGTTGACTGCCCCGGACACGCCGACTACATCAAGAACATGATCACCGG
>JAGWSR010000036.1 GCA_028869385.1 bacterium | reverse complement strand
TAGGTTCTGGCGGAACCGGCCCTGCTTGCCCTTCAGCGTGTCGGAGAGTGACTTGAGCGGGCGGTTGTTCGTCCCGCGGAGCACTCGACCGCGGCGGCCGTTGTCGAACAGCGCGTCGACGGCTTCCTGCAACATACGCTTTTCGTTGCGCACGATCACGTCCGGCGCGTGCAGCTCCATCAGCTTCTTCAACCGGTTGTTGCGGTTGATCACGCGGCGGTAGAGATCGTTCAGGTCGGAGGTCGCGAAACGGCCGCCGTCGAGCTGCACCATCGGGCGCAGTTCGGGCGCGATCACCGGCACCGCGGAGAGGATCATCCATTCCGGACGATTGCCGCTCGCGATGAAGGCTTCGACGACTTCGAGTCGCTTGATCGCCTTGAGGCGCTTCTGGCCCGACGTCTCTTTGAATTCCTTGCGGAGATCTTCTTGCAGTTTGCGCAACTGCAGGTCGCGCAGCAGTTCGCGGATCGCTTCCGCGCCCATGCCCGCCTTGAAGCGATTGCCGTACTTGTCGCGCGCTTCGCGGTACTTCTGCTCCGAGAGCACCTCGCGCTTGCTCAGGTTCGTGTCGCCCGCGTCGATGACGACGTAGGCGGCGAAATAGATCACCTTTTCGAGCTGGCGCGGCGACATGTCGAGCAGAATGCCGATGCGCGACGGAACGCCTTTGAGGTACCAAATGTGCGAGACGGGGGTGGCGAGCTCGATGTGGCCCATGCGCTCGCGACGCACCTTCGCGCGGGTGATCTCGACGCCGCAGCGGTCGCAGATCATGCCCTTGAAGCGGATGCGCTTATACTTGCCGCAATGGCATTCCCAATCTTTGGTGGGGCCGAAGATCTTCTCGCAAAAGAGCCCGTCGCGTTCGGGCTTCAACGTACGATAGTTGATCGTCTCCGGCTTCTTCACTTCGCCGAACGACCACGCACGGATCTGTTCGGGCGACGCGAGTCCGATGCGCATGGCATCGAAGTTGTTGACGTCAATGAGGTTCAAACGATGAACTCCGGTGGTCGTGCCGCTCGTCGTCGCCTACGCAGGGTTTCCGCTACTCACGTTGTCGCGCAAGGGGACCCACCGTCGCTTCGCCGAGTGAGCCGGGGGAAGGACACTCCTCGTCAGGAGCCCAGCCGGCTCGGGCACAGACCGTTAGTATATCACGGCCGGTGAAGCCACCTCAAGGCGCGAAGCGGGCGAGCGGCCTACCCCGAGCGCCTGCGTCCGTGCCGCTCCAAGAACGTCAGCTCCGAGACGCCGGATTTGTCGAGCCCGCCCAGGCCGAGCGACTTCATCCGCTCGAACTGCTCGAAGGTCGCCGTCGCGAGGGGCAGCGCCAGGTCCACGTCGGCCGCGAGACCGAGCGCGATGCCCGAGTCCTTGGCGGCGTGCTCGGCCGAGAAGTACACGTCGTGCTCGCGGTTCTGCATATCCTCGCCGTCCGTCTCGAGCACGCGCGAGTTGGCGCCGGTCTGCGAGAAGACTTCGCGCAGCATCGTGAGGTCGAGCCCGAGGGCGCGGCCGAGGCCCAGCCCCTCGGCGAGACCGGCCGTGTTGATGTTCATCACCATATTGACCAGCGCTTTGACCTGCGCGGCGCGCCCCGCTTCGCCGACGTACCGCAGCGACGCGCTCATCTGCTCGAGCATCGGCTTCACGCGTTCGAAGACGTCGCGCCTCCCGCCGACCATCAAGTAAAGCGAACCCGTGCGGGCCTGCGGAATCGAGCTCGCCATACAGGCTTCGAGCGCGTGCGCACCGACCGCTTCGGCGGCGCGCTCGATCTCCACGTGCACCGCCGGCGACACGGTCGCGGTATTGATGAAGACCTTTCCCCGCGCATCCGCGAGCAACGAATCGCCGCCGGGTGCAAAGATCGCGCGCATCGCCGCATCATCGGTGACGACGGTGACGATCGCATCCGCGCCGCGGGTTACCTCGGCAAGCGTCTCCACCGCTTCGCCGCCGACCGCGGCGGCGGTCTCCCTCGCCGACTCGGGCCGCACGTCGTAGAGGCGAGTCACCGAGAAGCCGACGTCGTGCAGTCGTAACGCGATGTTGGCGCCCATGCGCCCGGTTCCGACGATACCGACTCGAGGACGTTCGCTCATGCGTACACTCCAATTCCCAAGCTGCTGCGCGTTTCGTTGGCGATTCGATGCGCGTAACCCGCGCGACGCACGCAGGGATTCGCCTCCTCGCTCGCCGTCTCGCGTCGTACGACCGTTTGGTTGGCGAAACGAACGGGAAAGACCATTTCGTTCTTCTCGTGCAAAGGGGGATTTCCAGAGAAATGACGATCAAGCAAGGACTCGCCGCGCTCGCCATGACCGGCACGCTCGCGCTCGCCTTCCCGGCTGCGCCGGCGCAAGCCAACGGGGCCGCGAGCACGCGCAACATCATTCTCCTCGGCGCCGCCGCGACGTACTTCATCATTCAGCACAACCGCAAGGTTCACGAGCGCTATGCGGCAGACGCGCAGCGTCAAGCCGCGCTCGAGCAAGAGAACAACAACGCGTGGGCCGCGTATCATCAGGAGCAGCGCGCCTATCACGAAGAAGTCTCGGTAAACCAAGAGCTGAAAAAAGAAGTCGCCTACCAGCACAACGTCGTCGAGCAGCAACGCCGTCAGCTCGCGGCGATGAACGTACACAAGAATTTCATCGCACCGGGCGCCGCGGTGGCCGCATCGAACGCGCACGGAACCGGCGACCGTCAGGTGGCGATGGCCTCGTACGGCTGGGGGCAGATCTAGTGCTCGCCACTCGCCTCGGCGCCTTGGCGCTCGTCGCCCTCCTCCCGGCCGCGTGCTCCGGCGCGCAGGCCGGGGGCGGCAGCGCGCAAGCGACGGCCGACGGCGTCACCAAGGCCGTCTATGCCGACGACATCGACGGCGTCACGTCGAGCTTCGACGATGGATTGAAATCGCAAGTCTCGCGCGCGGAGGTCGGCGCGCTCTCGGATAAGATGCACGCGCTCGGCGCGTACAAGGGACTCACCTTCATGAGTACCGATCCCGCCAAGAGCGAATTCGACTATCGCGCCGATTTCGACAAAGGTTCGATGAACGTGGTGATCCGGATGGATACCGACGGCAAACTCTCGGCCTACCGTATCTTCGCTCCGACCTAGAGCGGCGTCACGACCCGGTCTGTTCGAGCGCGAAGAACGTGCTCGCGAAGAGCGCGGCGGGCAGCGGATGCCCCAAGGCATAGCCTTGGACGTAGTCGCAGCCCGTCTCTTGCATCACCTTGAGCTGCATGAGGTTCTCCACACCCTCCGCGACCACGGCCATGCCGAGTTCCGCACCGAGTCGAACGACCGTCGCGGCGACCGCTCGCGCCTTCGTGTCCACCTCACTGCGGTTGACGAACGAACGGTCGATCTTGAGGACGTGTGCTGGGACGTCGCGCACCCGTCCGAGCGACGATCCGCCCGTTCCGAAATCGTCGATCGCCGACTGCACGCCGATCGCGCGCAGGTCAGCCGCGAGCGACGCGACGTCTCGCTCGTCGCTCGCGACGACGCGCTCGTTGATCTCGATGACCAACGCATCCGCCGAAACGGCCGTCCGTTCGAGCAGCGCCGCGACACGCGGCGCGCAGTCGCGCGAGAGCACCTGACGAGCGAAGAGATTCACCCACACGCGAAATTCGGGAACGAACGCACGCCACGCGCCGGCTCGTCGCAGGCTCTGCTCCATCGTCTGCCAGCCGACTTGTTCGGCAATCGAGAGGCGCTCGAGCAAGTCGATGAACTCCGCCGGAGCGAGGATGCCGCGCTCGGGATGATTCCAACGCAGTAACGCCTCGGCGCCGACGACGAGCCAGCGTCGCTCGAAGTGATCGTAACGAAAAATCGGTTGGAAGAACGGTTCGAACTCGCCGCGTTCGAGCGCGCGGTGCAATTCGGTGACGAGCGAGAGCGTGCTGCCCTTCTGCAGGTCGGGCGAATAGACGATCGAGCGCGTCGGCGAGAGCTTCGCTCGATCCAGCGCCACGTCGGCACGACGCAGCATCTCGTCGGCCGATCCGACGCGCGCGGTGCGCACGGCACCCATCGAAACCGAGACGAAGACGTGCGCGCCGTCGCGATCGAACGGGGCGTCGAAGAAGGTTCGTAACTCGCTCATCAGCGCGTGCGGACTGCGTTCGTCCACGACCGCGACGGCGAACTCGTCGGCGCTCACGCGGGCCACCATGTGCGAGAACGGAAACGTGGTGCGCATGCGTAACGCGATCTCTTGCAGGATGCGGTCGGCCGCCGCTCGACCGATGCCTTGATTGAGCACGCGCATATCGTCGACATCCACGATCACGAGCACCACGGCGGCGTCGCGTTGCGACTCGATCCACTCCACCAAACGTTCGCGATTCGGGAGCCCGGTCAGATCATCGACGTAGGCTCGACGGGAAAGGCTGGCGAGCAACTCCCAGCGTTCGTTCGTCAACCCGGCGAGCAAGAGCGCCATGAGCGACGACGAGATCAAGAAGCCCTCGGACTGAACGAGCATCACATCCGGCAGTCCGAGCACGCCGTGCATGAGCGCGGCGCTCGCAAAGGCGGCCATCGTGCCGAGCGCGGCACCACGAAACCCGCAGCGAATCGCGAGCCACGACATCGCGACGAACGAGAGGTCGAGCACGGGCTCGTGCGTCGCGCTCGCGAGCAGCATGCCGCCGACGGTAAAACCGACCGTCAATGCGACGGAGAGCGCGATCTCGACGAGGGACGGCTCCACACGTTCGGCCGGCGGTTGGTAGGTGCGCCAACCGATGAAGATGACGACCATCGGCACGAGCGCGATGACGGCGGTAACGTCCCCGAGCAAGAAGCGCGTGATTTCGAGGAGCGCATCGTCGGCGGCGACGCGCCCGACGCCGATGAGGATCGTCGTCCCGACGAGTGCGAAGAGCAGCGGCGCCGCGATGCCGACGATACCGCAGAACCACGCGACATCGCGCAACGTGCGCAACGGAATCGACACGCGCGCGCGCTCGCGCGAGACTCGGACCGCCGCGGCGAAGATTGCGCCGAGCGCTCCTTGCACCGCGATCACCAACAGCATGCCCTGCGGATTTCGATGATCGAAGAGCAGCGCGTTGAGCAGTGCGGCGGCGGGAACGATCGGCCACCAGGCCCAGCCGAGCAAGATGAGCGCGACGACGTCGACCGCGAGCGCGGGATAGAGCGGGTGCGCGCCCTGCACGTGTTCGAGTAGTTCGCCCGCGTGCGAGACGGCGATCCACGTCGCGAGAAACAGCACGACGGCAAGAGCCGTGTGACGCCGTCCCGTGATGCGCGGAAGGTCCCACCTCACGATCACGCTTTTCACCCGCGACGGCGAGCCATTCCTGGCGCCCGAGAAAAAGACGAGGGCCCGGCGTCGAGCCGGGCCCTCATCGAACGGTTCACGTCCGTTCGAGCGACTAGAAGTCCTCTTCCGAGTTGCCGCCCTCGACGAAGGGCGACTCTTCCTCGTCCTCCTCAAAGGGCTTCTCCTCTTCGTACGATTCCTCGTCTTCTTCCTCGAGTTCGTAGCCTTGCGGCCCCTCGAGATCTTCGTCTTCCGCGGTCTCTTCCTCGGCTTCGAAGATGTCTTCTTCGGCGTCGCGCGTCGGAAGGGGCGGCGGCGTCGGAAGCGGCGCCGAGGTGTCGATCGGTTTGCTGTCGTCGATCTCTTCCTCTTCTTCTTCTTCCTCCTCTTCGAGCGGCGGCTCCGGAACCGCGCCTTCGGCGGCGGCTTCGGCGACCGCTTCGCGAGTCGCGACCTGCGTCTGCGAGACGACCGGCGAGTCGTCGCCCATCAGGAGACCGATCTCTTGACGCTCGCGTTCGCCGAGATCGTCGTCCTGCATGCGCACGTCGATCTCTTCGCGGTTCTCGGTGAGCACCTTGACGTCGAGCGCGAGCGACTGGAGCTCCTTGATGAGCACCTTGAACGACTCCGGAACGCCGGGTTCCATCACGTTCTCGCCCTTGACGATCGCTTCGTAGGTCTTCACGCGACCGACCACGTCGTCGGACTTGACGGTGAGCAGCTCTTGCAGCGTGTAGGCGGCGCCGTACGCTTCGAGCGCCCAGACTTCCATCTCGCCGAAGCGCTGACCGCCGAACTGCGCCTTACCACCCAGCGGCTGCTGCGTGATCATCGAGTACGGACCGGTCGAACGCGCGTGGATCTTGTCGTCCACCAAGTGCGCGAGTTTCAGCATGTAGATCATGCCGACGGTGATCGGGCGACCGAAACGTTCGCCGGTGCGGCCATCGCGCAGCCACGTCTTGCCGTCGGGCGCGAGGCCCGCGTCTTGCAGCCACTCGGCGATATCTTCCGAGTGTGCGCCGTCGAAGACCGGCGTCGCGACGTTCATGCCGAGCATGCGCGCCGCCCAACCCAGGTGCGTTTCCATGATTTGGCCCAGGTTCATACGCGAAGGCACACCGAGCGGGTTGAGCACGATGTCGACGGGCGAGCCGTCTTCCAAATACGGCATGTCTTCTTCCGGCAGCACCTTCGCGATAACACCCTTGTTACCGTGACGTCCCGCCATCTTGTCGCCCTGCAGAATC
>JAGWSR010000035.1 GCA_028869385.1 bacterium | reverse complement strand
GCCACGACGAGGACGGCGACGGCGGCGATCAGCGCGTCGCTCCATGCGTGGTGCGTCAGAAGCCAGCCGAGGAACGTGACCAGCGCGATTCCGAGGATCGCGGGAACGAAGATGCTCGCGATGCGATCGGCGAGGCGCTGCACGGGCGGCGTCGTGCCCTGCGCCTTGCGCACGACCGCGACGATGCGCGCGAGTTCCGTCCCGGCACCGACCGCGTCCGCGCGCAGCGTCAACGCGCCGTCGGCGTTGAGCGCGCCCTGCTCGACGGGCGATCCGGGCTCGACGTCGACCGGAACCGATTCGCCGGTGAGGATGGAGCGATCCACGGCGCTACGTCCTTCGAGAATCGTGCCGTCAACCGGAATGCGCTCGCCCGCGGGTACCACGAGCGTGTCGCCGACCCGCACGAGTTCGACCGGCACGTCGTGCGTCGAGCCGTCCTCCGCGCGGCGATGCGCGAGCTGCGGGCGCAGCGCGAGCAGCGCTCGCATCGCATCGGTGCTCTTACCGCGCGCCGACGCTTCCAGGTACTTGCCCACGAAGACGAGCGTGACGATCGCGCTCGACGTTTCGAAGTAGGTCATGTGCCCGGTCGCCGCCTCGTAGCAGCTCAGCGCGAACGCGGCGGTGGAGCCGAGGGAGACGAGCGTATCCATCGTCAAGGTGCGCGCGGCGAGCGCGGCGAGCGCCCCGCGGTGAAATTCCCAGCCGACCACCGCCCACACGGGCAGCGCGAGCGCGCCGAGGAGCCACCCTTTGCCGGGGAACTCCGGCGCGAACATCGCGAGTGCGAGCGTCGGCGTCGCGAGCGCGACCGCGAGCACGAGGAGGGTGCGCTTGCGTCGGAGTTCTTCCGCGCGTTCGCGCTCCTCGCGGTCGGCGTCGAGTTCGGCGGTCGCGCCGTATCCCGCGCGTTCGACGGCGGCGATCAGGGCCTCCGGCGCTACCGTTGCGTCGTGAGCGATGGTGGCGCGCTCGGTCGCCAGATTGACGGCGGCGTCGTCGACGCCCGGCACGCGCTTGAGCGCGCGCGTCACGTGCGCGGCGCACGACGCGCAGGTCATCCCGCGCACGCCGAGCTCGGTGAGGGTCATGCCAATTCGTAGCCGGCTTCGTCGAGCGCGGCGCGCACGTCGGCGTCGGCCAGGGCATGCTCGGCGCGCACGTCGGCGCGGCCGCTCGCGAGATCCACCCGCACCTCGCGCACGCCGGGGAGCGCCTGCAGCGCCTCGGTGACGTGGCGGACGCAGTTCGCACAGGTCATCCCCGCGACGGTAAAGTTTTGATCGATCATCGTTCCTCCTGATCCATTCTCCATAACCCGGTGGGGTTGCGGAACCCTTCGCTCGGCTGCTCAGAGTGGACGGGGCGGGCGTCCTCAGGTAAGATTGAGCGTCATCCGAAAGACTAGGCAGTAGATGCACTCGACGAATCGACCGATCGCGATCCCGGCCGCGCTTCTCGCGGCGTTCCTTTTGCTCGCACCCGCCGTGCCCGCGCGGGCCGCGGCTCCTTTGCCGGCGGCGCTGACCGTTGACGTCAACGAGAGCTATCGCTTGCTCGCTAAGACGTTCTATCACCCGGTCGAGGAGCAGACCCTCGTGGATGCCGCGCGTGCGGCGATCTCGACCGAGGCCAAGCGCCACGGCGTGTCGATCACCGTCACGCCGATTCGCGCGGGGACCGATTCCGATGCGACGCTCGACGCGCTCGATAGTGCGATCGCGGAGACGGCCGACGTGGCGCACGTCGCGCCGTCGGTTATCGCCTACGCGGCAATCGACGCGATGGCGCACGCGGTCGACGACCGCTGGACGACGTTTCTCACGCCCGATGAGTTCAAGCGTTTCAACGACGCGCTCGATCCGGAGAAAGTCTCGGGTATCGGCGTGCTGCTCGGAAGCGATGCCAAGACCGGATTCGCGTCGATTCTTTACGTGATGCCGCAGACGCCCGCGGAGCGCGCCGGACTGCGTGCGGGCGATACCATCGTCGCGGTGGACGGCACGCAAACCAAAGGCTTGAAGGGCGAAGCCGTGAGCAAATTGCTGCGCGGCAAACCGGGTACGAGCGTGCGCATGACCGTGCGCGCCACCGACACCGCGCCGACGAGCGACGTGACGATCGTGCGCGCCGAAATTTCGCCGCCGACCGTCATCTACAAGATGCTTCCGAACGGTATCGGCTACATTTACGTGATCGCGTTCGGGCGGGAAACGCCCGCGCAATTCAACGTCGCGCTCGATCGCCTGCACCAGCAAGGTGCGAAGGCGCTCGTCATGGATCTGCGCGACGACGGCGGCGGTTATGTGGAGTCCGCGCTCGACATCGTCTCCCGCTTCGTCTCGCAGCAACCGGTCGTGACGGTCGAAGAGCGCGGCCAGCCTGCATCCACCTTCGACGCGCCGAGCGACGACACGATCTCGCTGCCGATGACCGTGCTTGTGAACGCAAACACGGCGTCGGCCTCGGAGATCACCGCAGGCGCGCTGCAAGACGACGGTATCGCCTCACTCGTCGGCACGCGCACCTTCGGCAAGGGCGTGATGCAGACGCTCACCCCGCTGCCCGACGGCGCGGCGATCAAGATCACGACCGCGCACTACCTCACGCCGCGCCGACGCGATATCAACCTCAAAGGCATCGATCCCGACGTGCGCGTCGACGAAAACCGCGATGCTCGCTACGGCGATGTGTCCAAGGATGCGCAGTTGCGCGCGGCCATCGCGTTCTTGCAGAAGAAGCTAGCCGTCACGAAGCCTTAGATCTCGCCGGTCACCTGGCGGCGGAGCAGCCGCACGCGCGTTCCGTGCTGATCGTAACGGACGTCGTCCATGAGGCGACGCATGAGAAAGATGCCGTATCCGCGCTGCGCCAGGTCGGCGGGCGCGCCGTCGGCGGCTTGCTCGAATTCGAATCCCGCACCGTTGTCTCGGATCTCGATCTGTAACTCGCCGTCGTCGAACGTGCAGCGGACCGAGAAGCCATTCGAGCGCGCGGCTATGCCGTGCTCGACCGCATTGTTCAGCGCCTCTCCGGCGGCGAGACGGATATCCTCGACGTCGCTCGCCGCAAAGCCGCATAATCGCGCGAAACTCGCGATCGCATTGCGAGCGAGCGGCACGTTGCGAGGATCGCCGGTAAAGGCTGCGCGGTAGGAGGGGATCACGGCTGCTCGTTCCTTACCCGCGGATACGTATGCGATAAACGAGTCACGCTCGCTTCGTGCGGCAAGCGAGCAGGACCGCGCGATGCGCGAGGGCGCATACAAGGGGCGAACGTGAATCCGTTGCTGCGCGCTCTCGCTCTCATCGCGTCGGCTCTGCTGTTCGTATGCGCGGCGGACGCGCTGATCTTTTGGTCGCCGCTCTACCGAGCGGTGCTCGCGCCCGACTCGAGCGCCGGGAGCCTCGAAGCCTCGGTCGCGAGCGCGCGCGCGCTCCCGACGAATCCACGCCGCGATATCTTCGTGGTCGGCGACTCGCGCATCTACGCGGGGCTCGACCCGGTCGTCGCCTCGCGCGCGGCCGGCGACCTGCGATTGCTCGACGGCGGCATCCCCGGCACGACGCCGCGCACCTGGGCCATCTACCTGCGGGCGATCGATCCGCATGCGGATCGCTTTCGCGCGCTGGTCATTCCGGTCGACACCTACGCCGATGACGACGGCGCGATCGGCGCGCTGGACGGTACCGATCGCGATCAAGATCTGCACTATCTCGCCTTTCGCTTGAATCCGCTCGAGGCGTTGCGCGTTTCGACCTCGTTCGACGATCTGCCGCAGGTCGCATCGGCGCTCGCGAGCACGCTGCTGCGCGCGCCGCTCTTGGTCGGCGACGTTCGTGACTTTGCCACCGATCCGGCGGCGCGCTTCGCCGCGCTCGCCGTCGCGCGCCGCGATGCGTCGGCCTACGATCCGCGCGCCGCGCATCCGCGCGCCGAGAGCCTGCGCGGCCTTCGGTACGATGCGCGCACGCACGGGTTCGCGTTTCCCGCATCGGTCTCGCCCGACGAGCGCGGCGCGATTCGCGAGTATCTGACGCACGTGCCGCGGCCGAGCGCATCCTATGCCGCATACCGAAAGCGCTGGCTCGGCGCGATCGTCACGCGCTACCGCCGCGCCGGCGTTCCCGTTATCTTCGTGCGCATTCCAACCCGCCCGCTGCGCGTGCATCCGCCCGAATCGCCGAGCGGAACGATCGTGGACTTTGCCGCCGACGACGGCGCGTGGCTGCTCGATCCCGCGCCGTACCTCGCGCTCGAACGCCCGGAACTTTTCGCCGACCACGATCACCTCAATGCCGAAGGGAGTCGTCGGTTCAGCGCGCTGCTCGGTGCGGATGTCGCGCGCGCGCTCGCGCGCGGCGGCACCGGATTCACGCCCGAACCATCGCGTGCGTCCAGGCGCATCGCCGCCTCGCCCACGCCTACGGCGACGGTCGCGCCCGCAACCGCAGCGCCGGTCTTCGGAAACATCGATCTCCAACTGCGCTTTCAGTCGGCCGCGTTTTGGTTCTTTTTCCTTATCGTGACGGCACTTTTCTACGCGGTGCCTCGGCGCGCGAAGTGGGGCGTGCTGCTCGTCGCGAGCTACCTGTTCTACGCGAGTTGGAACCGCTGGTACGTCGTCTTTCTGCTCGCGCTCACGATCAGCGACTACCTCTTCGGACTCGCGCTCGAACGAGCGACCACGGGGCGGCGCGCGCTGCTCGCGTTCGGCGTCGGTGCGAATCTCGCGTTTCTCGGTACGTTCAAATATGCGAACTTCGCCACGGGAACGCTCGCGTCGTTGCTCGGTCTGCATGCCGATCCTTGGCTCGTTCAGCTCATCGTACCGATCGGCATCAGCTTTCACACCTTCCAGAGTATTTCGTATCTGGTGGACGTCTATCGGCGGCGCATGGAGGCGGTGCGCAGCCTCTTCGACTACGCGCTCTATCTCGCGTTCTTTCCGCAACTGCTTGCCGGCCCGATCGTGCGCGCGGAGATCTTCTTTCGCGACTTCGTCGCGTGGCGCGCGCCGAATGCCGACGACGTCGGCTACGGCATCATGCGCATCGTCTTCGGTTTGGTGAAGAAGATGGCCGTGGCCGATCAATTCGCGCCGATCTCCGATCGCTATTTTGCCAATCCCGGTCTCTATCCGGGCGCGCTCGATGCGTGGGCCGCGGTGCTCGCCTTCACACTGCAGATCTACTTCGACTTCTCCGGCTACAGCGACATCGCGATCGGGTGCGCGCGGCTGCTCGGATTCCACTTTCCCAAGAACTTCGATCGCCCGTACCTCGCGACGAGCATCACGGAGTTTTGGCATCGCTGGCACATCACGCTCTCGCAATGGCTGCGCGACTATCTCTACATTCCGCTCGGCGGCAATCGCGATGGCACGCTCGCGACGCTGCGCAATCTGATACTCACGATGCTGCTCGGCGGACTCTGGCACGGTGCGAACTGGACCTTCGTCGCGTGGGGCGGCTATCACGGCGCGCTGCTCGCCCTCGAACGTATTACCGGGTACGGCCGCCTCGAGACGCGTTCCCTTGCCCTCAACGCGCTGCGGACGCTCGCGACGTTCGTGCTCGTCATGCTCGGCTGGGTGCTGTTCCGCGCGCAGAGCTTCCCCGAGGCCCTGCACGTGGTGCGAGCGCTCGTCGGTGGTTCGGGGGCGCCGCTCTTCGCGGACTGGCCGACGCTCGTAACCGCGGCGGTCGCGCTCTGCGGAGCGATCCTCTTTGCCGCGCGGCAACGACGCGTGGCGATCGCCTGGGTGCGCCTCCCCTTTGCCGCGCAGGCGAGCATGCTCGGCGTGCTGCTCTTCGTGTTCCAGTTCTTCGCCAGCCAGACGCACGCCACGCCCTTCGTGTACTTCAAATTCTGAAGGTCGCCCCAGCCTCGCGCCGGAACCCCCCAGAGCGTCACGCGGGCGATTAGCTCAGCTGGGAGAGCGCCTCCCTTACAAGGAGGATGTCGGCGGTTCGAGCCCGTCATCGCCCACCATTTTCAAAGACGCGAATGGGGGCCCCGTGCCATGCACGGGGGGCGCGTAGGTGCGAAGCACCGTAGTGCCGTTTGAAAAGATCGGGGTCCCCGGCGTGCGGAGCACGCTGGGGAAAAGCGAGCCCGTCATCGCGCACCATTTCCCGTTCGCGACGCATCCTGGGGAGCTCGTTTGCCATGCAGACCGATATTCGCGAGCACGTTCGGATCGAGCGCGAGGGCGCGGTTGCGATCGTGACCATGCGTCGACCCGAAAAACGAAACGCGCTTTCACTCGCGGTCATGCGCGAACTCGAGGAGACGTTTGCGTCGTTTCGCGACGAGCGCGCGGTGCGTGCGGTGATTCTAGCCGGTGACGGACCGGCATTCTCCGCCGGACACGATCTGCGCGAACTGCAAGGGCGCGACGCCGAGGCGTATCGCGAGATTTTCGAGCAGTGCGTGCGCTTGATGTTGACGATGCAGTCGATCCCACAGCCGGTCATCGCCGAGGTCGCGACCGTGGCGACGGCCGCCGGAGCGCAACTCGTTGCCACGTGCGATCTCGCCGTGGCCTCCACGCAGGCGCGCTTCGCCACGCCGGGCGTGCGTATCGGACTCTTCTGCAGCACGCCGATGGTCGCGCTCACGCGGGCGATCGGGCGCAAGCGCGCGATGGAGATGCTCTTGACCGGCGAGATGATCGACGCTTCGACCGCGCTCGCGTGGGGACTGGTCAATCGCGTCGTCGCTCCCGACGACTTGCGCGCGGCCTCGCTCGCGCTTGCGACGAAGATCGCCGAGGCGAGCCGCGGCATCGTCGGGCTCGGCAAAGCGGCCTTCTACGAACAGATCGAGATGGATCAAGCGCAAGCCTACGCCTTTACCAAAGAGGTCATGACGTCGAACGCACAGGCCGCCGACGCGCAAGAGGGCATCGGTGCCTTCATCGAAAAGCGCGCGCCGCGCTGGGAGCCATGATTGCGATCGTGTAAAAGTTACGCGAGGGGACTTCACGAGAAGGTTGCAACCTGATAGGGTAGAAGCACTCCGGACCCTCTGCCGCGCTAGAGAACGTGGGCGCTCGCCGGCAATAAGAGAGAACAGACGTCGCCCACACCCGGTATGCGGGCAACCGCATACGCGACGGCAAGCGGACTCGCCTTCGGCGGGTCCGTTTGTTTTTGCCGCGAAAGCCCCTCACCCGTGACTGGATTGAACGCTCGAACGCGCTACGCCGCGTTGATCTTACTTGTGGCTCTGCTCGCGTCACTCGCCGTCGCCGCCTTCCGAGTGCGCACCGAGAACCACGCTCGCCGCGTCGAGATCGCGATGGATTACGCGGACTTCGTCTCGCTCGCGCGCTCGTACAATTACAATCCGTCGGCCTTCTTGATCGCGTTGCGTCGAGCAGGACTCACCTCGCTCGCGCTGACCGAGGAGCTGGGCGGCAACGTGGGCGACGACGGCCGCGCCTATGCGACGACCGGCGCGGCCCTGCTCAACCAGGCACGCCTCTCGCCGTTGCGCGATCCGCTGCTGGCCGGGTTGGTCGCCTCGAACAAGATCTCGCGCGACGCGGTCTATCTGATCGCCTACGATCGCGCGACCTACGAGCGCTTTCGGTCCCAACTCGCCCTGCACTTCGAACGCAAGACGGTCCGCGTGCTGCGCGCGAGCAAGCCGTGGATCATCGAAGTTCGCACCCAGATCGATTACTTCAATAACACCGCGCTCGGCATCCCGAGCGAACAGATCGCGCTCGCGAAGAAATTGCATCTGCTCGTGATTCCGCGCCTGCAGAACGACGAGCGTTTCGCGCAGCCGCAAATGACGGCGATCTTCGACGACCTGCTCGCGCAGGATCGCCTCGTTTCGACCGTGATCTTCTTCGGGCTGCGCAACCAGGTCTTCGGGTATCCCGACCATCTGCCCGAGGCCGCGGCGGTCTTCAAGGCGCACGATGCGAAATCGGCGCGCCCGTTCAACTTCGGCACCATCGAGACGTACGATAACAGTCAGATTCAAAAGGGTAACGAGACGCTCGCGCGCCTGATCCCGGGACAGACCGTGCGCGTGCAGGCGATCGCCAAGACCGAACTCGACAAACTTAAACTCGACGAGGTCGTCTCGCGCTACGTCCTCGGCGTGCGCGAACGCAACATTCGGGTGGTCTACCTGCGCCCGTGGGGGCATCAGGACGGCGAAAAATCCATCGAGGCGACCAACGTCGAGCTGGTCAAGCAGATCGCCGACGAGTTGAAGTCGCGCGGCTTCCACCTCGGGCGCGCGACACCGATTCCGGAGTATCGCGGCGACAATCGCGTGCTCGTGGGTCTCGCCGCGCTCGCGGTGCCGTCGCTCTTCGTGCTGCTGCTCGCGTCGTTCGGCTGGTATCGCCCGGCGTACGCGATCGCCGCGTATCTGTTGACGGTGCTCGTCTATGTGGGCGGCGTCGCGACGCATCACGAGATGCTCGCGCGTTCGCTGCTCGCGCTCGTCGGCGCGCTGCTCTTCGAAACGGCGGCCTTGCTCGCCATCGCACCCGCGTTCGCCGAGGAGCCCGCGGCGAAATTCGGCGATCAACTCGTGCGCAGCCTCGGATGGACGCTGCTCGCAACCGCGGTCGCGCTGCTCGGCGCGCTCGTCGTCGTGGGCATCATGAGCTCGCCGCTCACGATGGAAGAGATCGAACGCTTCCGCGGGGTCAAGGCGGTGCTCTTGGCGCCGCCGGTGATCGCGCTCGTCCTCTATCTCTTCAGCGGGCGCTATAATGCCGGCATCGAACGGCCGCGCGACGTGCTGATGGCGCCCGTGCAGGCCTATCAGTTGCTCGCGGGCATCGTCGTGATCGCGGCGGGCGCGATCTTGATGATGCGCAGCGGCAATCAGAGCGACATCGCGCCGACGCAGTTCGAACTGATGCTGCGTCACGGCCTAACCGACGCGCTGAGCGTGCGCCCCCGCTTCAAAGAGTTCGTGCTCGGATTTCCGTTCCTGATGCTGCTTCCGGCGCTCGCGAGCGCGCACCGCCGCGCGATCGGTTGGCTCCTCGCGCTCGGCATCGGCGTCGGTGTCGGCGACCTCGTGGACACCTTCTCTCACCTGCACACGCCGATCTTGATTTCGCTCTTGCGCGTGACCAACGGTCTCGTGATCGGCGCGATCATCGGCGTGATCCTCATCGGAATCTATCGGCGTGCGCGTACTGCTCTCGGGATATTACGGGTTCAATAACCTCGGCGACGAAGCGCTGCTCGAGGTGATCGTCGGGCAGATTCGCGCGCGTTTTCCGCGCGCGCGAATCGAGGTGCTCTCGGCGACGCCCGACGAGACCGCGCGGCGTCTGCACGTCGAGGCGACGCCGCGCTGGAACGCGCGCCGCGTGCGCGAAGCGATCGGTCGCGCCGACGTCGTGCTTTCGGGAGGCGGCGGACTGCTGCAGAGCGCGACGAGCATACGCAGCATCGTCTACTATGCGGGCATCCTGCGCGAAGCGGTGAAGGCGCGGCGCAAGACGATGATCTTCGCGCAGTCCATCGGTCCGCTCGACGCGCTCGGACGCTTCGTCGTGAAATCGTTCTGCCGAGGCGTGAACCGCGCGACCGTGCGCGACGCGCGCTCGCGTACGCTGCTGCACTCGCTCTTACCAGGAACGCCCGTGGAACAGACCGCCGACCCCGTCTTTCTCTACGACCTGCCCGCCGACGAAGTGGACCTCGCGCGCGAGGGCCTCGGGCCCGAACCCTACGCGATCGTGAGCGTGCGCAAGATCACCGCACTCAAGGACGGCGTTGCGACCATCGCGCGCGCCGTGGATCGCCTGGCCGCGACGCACGGCGTGCGCGTCGCCTTCTTGCCGATCGGCGGCGCGAGCGATGCCGAGGTCTCCACCACGATCATCCGCGCCTGCGTGAGCGCGCCGATGCTCCTGCCCGAGTGCACGCTCGAGCGCGCCGCGGCTATCGTGCGCGGCGCCCGAGTGGTGCTGGGGATGCGGCTCCACGCCCTGATCTTTGCGGCGCGCTTCGGCGTGCCGTTTGCGGCGATCCCCTACGACCCCAAGGTCGCTTCGCTCTGCGAAGACCTCGCCTACCCGCTCGACCCGCTCTGGGTGCCGGGGCGCGCCGCGCCCGCCGCCGCGCAGACCGATGCGCTCGTGGACCGACTGATGTCGGAGCGGGAGGCACTCGCCGCGCATCTCCAGGGCGCAATCGAGGGCGTTCGTGCCGCGGCGGCACGAAATTTCGATGTGCTCGGCGAACTCCTCGGCGAGCCATGAGCGAGAGCACCGAACGCGATTATCGCGATACCTTACGTTTGCCCAAGACCGCCTTCCCGATGAAGGCGGAGCTGCCCAAGCGCGAGCCGCAGCGCGTCGCGTGGTGGAGCGAGCAGCGTACCTACGAGCGCCGCCTCGAACGCAATCGCGGGAGCGCGCCGTGGATATTGCACGACGGTCCACCGTACGCCAACGGCGAGCTGCACATGGGACACTTCCTGAACATGGTGCTCAAAGACATGTTCGTGAAGATCGCGCTGCTCGACGGCAAGTGGGCCGACTTCGTTCCCGGCTGGGACATGCACGGGCTGCCGATCGAACTCGAGACGCTCAAGCATCTCGGCATCAAAGATTTTCATGCGATCGATCCGCTCGAACTGCGCGAGAAGTGCAAGGAGCGCGCGCTGTATTGGCTCGATCGTCAGCGAGCGGCTCGCGTGCGCATGGGAACGTTCGGCCACTTCGAGCGCCCGTACCGCACCATCGATCCGAGTTTCGAAGCGACGATCGTGGAGACGCTCGCCGAACTCGCCGAAAAGAAGCAACTCTACAAAGGTCTGCGTTCGACGCTTTG
>JAGWSR010000034.1 GCA_028869385.1 bacterium | reverse complement strand
CACGGCGACAACCACATCGTGTGGATCGATCCGCGCGATCCGAAGGTTCTGCTCGAAGGCAACGACGGCGGCGCGACCGTTTCGACTAACGGCGGCAAGACGTGGAGCACCGAGTGGAACCAGCCGACGGGGCAGTATTACCACATCGCGCTCGACGATCAATTTCCGTATCACGTGTACGGCGCGCAGCAGGACGAAGGCTCGTTCGAAGGTCCGAGCGCGTCGCCGAACGGATCGATCTCGCTTGCCGATTGGCGCCGCGTGGCCTACGGCGAGAGCACCTTCGTCGCGCCGGAGCCGGGCGATCCCAACGTAACCTACGGCAGCGGCTACTTCAGCATCTTTTTCCGATACGATGCGCGTATCGGGCAGTTTCAGAGCGTGAGCCCGTGGCCGCTCTATCAGGAAGGCGCGTCGTCGGCGGAGCTCAAGTATCGCCTCGCGTGGACGCATCCGATTCTCTTCTCGCCCGCCGATCCGAGCGCGCTCTACGTGGGCGCGCAAAAAGTGCTGCGCAGCGACGATCACGGGCAGACGTGGCATGAAGTGAGCCCCGATCTCACCCGTAACGATCCCAAGACCGAGGCCCCGAGCGGTGGACCGGTTGACCTGGATCAAACGGGCGCCGAGATCTATCCGTATATTTCGGCGCTCGGCCTCTCGCCGCTCGATAAGCAATTGATCTGGGCGGGATCGTCGGACGGACTCGTTCACGTGACTACCGACGGCGGCGCGACGTGGAAGTCGGTGACGCCCGCCGGGCTTCACCAGTGGGCCGAGATCACGTCGATCGAGCCGTCGCACACCGATAAGGGCACGGCCTATCTCACCGCCTCGCGCTATATGTGGGACGACCTGCATCCGTACGTGTATGAGACGACCGATTTCGGCGCGCATTGGAGCGCGATCGCGCGCGGCCTACCCGGCGACGAGTACGTGTTCGCGATTCGCCAGGATCCGACGACGCCGAACCTGCTCTTTCTCGGAACGCGCAGCAGCGTCTACGTCAGCTACGACGGCGGCGCGCACGTCACGTCGCTCGGCCTGAACCTCCCGCACGTGCAGGTGCGCGACCTCGCGATCGACACGCGGCAAGGACAACTCGCGATCGCGACGCACGGTCGAGCGTTCTGGATCCTCGACGATCTCGGCTATCTCGAACAACTCGCGAAGCGTGACGGCGCGGCGCCGACCGGCCTCGCGCTCTTCGATCCGCAGACCGCGTGGCTTACCCATGCGTATGGCCGCGGCGGCTACGGCGGCGCGCTGGCCGGCGTGAATCCCGCCTACGGCGCGTCGGTCATCTATCGCCTGCCCGCGAGCTACGACGGCAAGACACCGGTGACGCTCTCATTCGAAGATGCGAACGGTACCGTCGTGCGCTCGTTCACACTGCATCCGCGCGGGAATGCGCGCAAGCCGTCACGCATGGCGCTCGCGGCCATGACGCCCGCGCAACGTAAAGCGCTCGCCGAGCGCGCGCTCACCGCAACTTCGCCGGGCATGAATCGCTTTCAATGGGATCTGCGCTACCCCGAGGCCGCCGAGGTGAAGGGCTTCTGGGTGCCGATCGCCGCGGGTGGTCTCACCGACGAGGTGGACGGCCCGACCGTCGTGCCGGGTACGTATCGCGTCACGCTCGACTACGGTGGAAAGCGAACGTCGGCAAGCTTCGACGTCGCGCTCGATCCGCGCATCCACACGAGCGCCGCCGATCTCGCGGCGCGCTTGGATCTCGCGCAGAAGATTCATGCGTCACTCGACGAGCTGGATCGCACGATCAACGATGCGATGCTCGTGCGCGATCGCACGCACGATCGCGCGCTCGCGTCGGCATTGAACGACGAGATCGACGGACTCGTGCAGATGAAGATCGCGTCGAGCGAGGGGTCGCTGCTGCACGAGGCCAAGCTGCGCAGTCATCTCGCCTATCTCGCCGCGGAGGTCGATCTTGCGTACGTCAAGCCGACGAGCGCAGAGCAAGCCGTGTACGAGGAACTCGCCGCCAAAGCGAACGCGGGGATCGCGAAGCTCTGCGCGTTAATGGCTAAGGCGCGATGAGGGGGCGCCCTTTCGATGGCACATATACTCGATCCGAAGCGAAGAAATACGCGAAAAAGCAAGGAAAGCAGGTCGGTTCGGTGCCGTGCAGTCAAACAAAATATTAGAGCAAGCAGAGCGCATCATTGTTGACGCAAACCTTTGCCCCGTTTGCGGCTTCGACGCGAAGACTGGATACCAAGAATTTTCAATTTGCCCCTGTTGTGTATTTCAATTTCGATATTCGGATGAAGTGCTTGGATATTCATATCAACGGTACCGTGAGCGTTGGGTTGAATCCGGCGCCCCGTTTGGAACGCAAGGTGAGAAGCCAAGCGGCTGGAGTGCTGTCGCTCAGCTAGCTCGGACAGGTGTTGATGTTGATGCGCTGATAGTATCTTTGCCGATGTTGAGCGAACGCGTTGCGGATGCAATCAATCGATCTGAATGCGGAAGTGAGGCGTTAGCCGTGACCGCTAATGTTCAGCGCGCGATCGAAGATTTCCATGCAGCATCGTTGGTCGAACATTATCCATTTCTCTGGGTTGACATAGCGTATAGCAATGATCGTGGTGTTGCGATTGCTGTTGTTCATGCGATCTCAGAGGATAAGACACTTCGGGTCGTCGCGGTGGCGCGTGGATCGCTCGAAGACGCTGAATCGTGGGAAAGGATGTTTCGGAGCATTCGAACTCGCGGACTGGAGGCTCGTCTTGTTGTTTCTGAAGAAATCACTGCATTGCGCCATGCTGCACAGGATGTCTTTCCCGACTCCTTGTGGCAGTTAAGTAAGAGTTCATTCTTTCGAGATGTCAAGGCATGCTTGCACGGTAAGCGTGACCCCGCCGTTGAATATAAGCTCCAAGTACTAATGGCTGCCGAGTCGGAAGCGGAAATTCAAAATGCGCTTTCGTCGGTGCGTTTGGCGCTCGCAAAGCACGAAGTGGCTGCGGAGGAATTTGAGCGGACGGTAAATCACGCGATGGCTTACCGGTTTCTTCAGAAGCGTTACTGGGTCTTACAGCACCGCATTGGAGTTGATATGTGGAAGTGGATAAAGATGCGCTTGAGGCAATACAAAATGATGCCAAGCGTGAACGCGCTAACGCCGCTCCTGTCGGCAATCGCTATCGAGCAGAACCGCTGGTATCGTGATTCGCATCGGAATGTGATTGACGCTGAACCGCAGTGATAGTTTTTTGGCGCAGCGCGAGATACTAAGGCTCTGAAAGAGATAGGCATCTCAAAACTTGCGCTTCAGAATCGACGGCATTGCAACGTTACCGAATAATCGCGCGACCGGTGAGGAATGCACCGGGACCTGAGCGCACATCTGCTGCTGACGCTGTGTTGCTGTGAAGTGTCTCCGCCGGAGCTAGACACCGGATTAGCAAACTCATCGCAGAAGAGCTCCCAGATGCGAAAGCAAGAGCCAACCTGCGGTCGGCGGCGCCCGAGACCGAGGTGTCTGAGCGCCGAAAACTAGTCCAACGGGATTTGTGCGTTTCCGGCCAAGAGGCCCTTTCCGAGCCTTTGCTTAGTGCACGATGAAACCGAAGCCGAGGTAGTGCGGTTTGCTGTCGCCGGACTGATTGAACGTGCTGCCGAGTTCGAGGTTCACGAGGACGCGGTTCGTCCACACGTGTGCGAAGGCGAGCGTCGCGCTCGACTGCGCGCTCGCGCCGAGAAACGAGGCCGATTGTAGTGCGAACTCGCCGGTGACGAAATTGCGGGCCGAGAGCGCGTGCGTCGCGGAGAATGCGAGCAGCGGCGAGACGCGATGTCCGGGCTCGTCGGTGCTCGCGTAGTTCAGCATGCCGGCCGAAAGGGTGTACTGCATCGCGTGGATGCCGCTCCAATTCGCGGAGAGATGCACGTCGGAGAGCGGCACGAGTTCGGTATTCGCGAGCGCCGAGAGCGGCGGATGCGACTCGGCGGAGAGGCTGAGCGCGGCGTTGCCGAGATCGGCAAGGTGTAGCTTCACGCCGATGCCGGGATGGGTCATCGTGTAGATGCCCGCGCCGGCGACGCCCGATTTCGCGATCTCCGAGGATGCATCGTAGAAGAGCTCGGCGTTGCGTAGGATGCCGTACCGCACGCGTACTTCGGGATAGGCGGCGAGTGCCGTGCCGCCGGCGCGCGATGCGTTCTGGTAGTACGTCGTCTCGACGATCGCGCGATGGTATGGCGCGGTGCAGGGCGTCAAGCGCGCGTGCGTGCGGCTCGCGGCGAGCGTCGCGGCGGCGCAAGGCGTGACGTGCGCGGCTTCGCGAGCAATGGCGGGGATGCCGCTCACGAAGAATGCGGTGAGAGCGACCGCGGCGGTCGCGAGCAGTGAACGCACGAATGGAAACCCTTTTCGGATAGAGCTCTGGCGCGAGCGCGCCTTAGCGCCGTTTAAAGCACGCCGGATGAACGTTCGTCAACTTCAGGCGTCGAGGCGCAGCGTACCAGTCGGCCCGATCGCGCGCCCGGGCGCGATGCGCACGTCGGGGAGGGTGAAGCGCACGGCCAGGCCGAGGCGCCGCGTGGTGGAGCGGTTGGGGCCGGAGCGGTGCCAGGCGTCTTGATCGAAGAGCACGCATTCGCCGGGGGCGAGTTCGACCGGGATCGCGTGCTCGCCGTCCAAGCGAAATTCGAGGCAACCGCTCTCGGTGGTGGCGGCGTCGATCGCGATCCACGCGGTCACATTGCGCATGGGATCGAGCAGATGCTTCCAATGATCGCGGTCGCGGTGCCACGCGATCTCGCCCT
>JAGWSR010000002.1 GCA_028869385.1 bacterium | reverse complement strand
GGCACCGGAGCAGGGCAAGATCCGCGAAATTCTGCGGACGTACACCGAAGATGTCGTCAAAGAAGAGTGGCCGATCCAAGCCAAAACCGGCGGAGCGGCCGCCGATGCTCGCCGCGGGATCGCCGATCTCGATCGTGCGTATGCGACCATGCCCCCGAAGGTCGCGAGTCTCCCGATCAATGCCGAATTTCTGGCGACTTTGCGAACCGTGGCCGCCGATCGCAACAAGCGTACGCTTCAGGCGAACGAGCATTTGCCGTACGCGATCTGGTTCATCATGGTCTTTGGAGCCGTCGTCGTCGTCGGCATGAGCTTCATGCTGTACGGCGATGAGGAAGGGCCGCACGCCTTCTCGACAACCGTCATGGCCTCGCTCATCGGACTGTTGCTGCTCATCACATTCGTGTTGGATAAGCCGTTCAACGGTCCGCTCGCGATCAGCGCGGATTCATTCGAGCATTCCCTCGGCGTCTATCAATCGGTGGACCAAGGGAACTAACGACGATCCCCGGATGCAAAAACAGGAACCCCCGATTGCTCGGGGGTTCCTCGTTTTCGGTCCTCATCGGGGACCGGAGAAAACTGGCGACGCTGGTGGGGCTCGAACCCATGACCTCCGCCGTGACAGGGCGGCGCTCTAACCAACTGAGCTACAGCGCCATCGCCAGACCTTGCTTCAGGACCCTAATGGTGGGCACGGTTGGGATTGAACCAACGACCCCCCGCGTGTGAAGCGGATGCTCTCCCACTGAGCTACGCGCCCGAAGCGTCCAAGTTCGTTGGACAAGACGGGAGTTTATCCTATCGGAGGGCATGTTGTCCAGCCTCTTCGGTAGAAAGCGGCGCCCATGCTCGAAGGTTTCCCCTTGATCTCCCGATTTTCGGTCCCGTTCGCCGACGTGGACATGATGCAGCACGTCAATAACGTCGCCTACATTCGCTGGTGCGAGATGATGCGTGCCGAGTACTTCGCACAGGTCATGCGCACCCCGATCAACGGCGAGCGCGGCATGATCCAAGCGACCATCAACTTCACCTACGAGCGCGAGCTCGAGTATCGCGAGCAGATCGCCATCGGCGTACGCATTCCGCGCCTCGGCACCAAGTCGTGGGACTACGGCTACGAAATCTGGAGCGAGTCCAAAGGGCATCGTGCGGCGCACGGCATCACCACGGTCGTTGCGTACGACTTCATCAGCCACACGACGATCCCGATTCCCGATGAATGGCGCGCGGCGATCGCCGCCTACGAAGCGGGGCCGCAGCGCAGCTTCACGTGATCCTCGCGGCGCTGACGCTCTCGGCAACGCTCGCGGCGCAGCAGCACTTCCGCAGCGCGCTCGACGATCTCTACGCGTACGCGGGCCCCGCGGCAGCCGACGAATTTCAGACGGCGGCGACCAGCGATCCGCACTTCGCCCTCGCGTACTGGGGCAAGGCGCTCGCCGAGGGGTCGGATCTCAACACCCCGCTCGACGCCGACCGATTCGCCGCGGCGCACGCGGCGAGCGTGCAGGCGGGTGCTCTCGAGGCGTATGCGTCGCCGCAGGAGCGCGCGCTGATCGAGGCCGTGCTCGCGCGCTACGCCGGGTCGTACGACGACCGCGCTCGCGACGAGCGCGCCTATCGCACCGCGATGGAGACGTATGTCGCTACCTATCCCGACGACGACGACGGCACCATGCTCCTCGTCGAGTCGTTGCTCGAATCCGACGGCATGCATTGGAATGCCGACGGCACGCCGCAGGGGGCCGCCGTCGAAATCCTCACGCTCACGCAGCGCGTGCTCGGGCGGGCGCCGGAACAGCTCTTCGCCAACCATCTCTGCATTCACGAATACGACGATGCGCCCGATCGCACGCCGGCAATCGCGTGCGCGCAGCGCCTCGACGCGATGACGTTTCGCCCTCCGCAAGAGCACCTCGCGCACATGCCCGCGCACACCTGGATCGAGCTTGGCGACGGTGCGGCCGCGGTTGCGTCGAGCGAGCGCGCGTGGGCGCTCGGCCCGGTACGATATGCCGAACACGACGCGTACGTCGGTCTCTCGGCCGCGATGCTCGACGGCGATCTCGACGCGCGCGTGCGGTGGAGCGAACGCATCGCTGCTCTCGAAGGCGCGCCGCCGAATCTCGACGCGCCGCCGTACGTTCGCGACGCGCAGCGCGACGAAGCGCTCGGAAAGACCGATGCCGCGCTCGACGTGCTGCGCAAGAACGCCGCTCTACAGGCCAATGCCGGAGAGCTTCTTCCGCTCTATCCGGCCGACGTGCGCATCGGCGCGCTGCTCTTTCGCGCCGGGCGGTACGCGGATGCGCGCGACACATTCACCGCCACGCTGCGCGAACATCCGCGCATGCCGCGCGCGCTCTTCGGCATGGCGCAGACACTGCGCATGCTGGGCGAGAGCGCCGCAGCCGAACCGTACGAGCGCGCCTTCGCGCGCGCGTGGCGCGGACCGGCGCTCACCATGACCGATTTTTGATTGCGACACCTCGTCATGCGCGGGAACTCCCGCGCAGACGAAGCGCCAGATGTGCCAGTGCGTCGCTCAGTCCTTGAGCGAGCGTTGCCAGCCGTGCGCGGACGCCGGTACTTCGGCCGCTCTCCGCCAACCGGGCAAGCCGGCTGCGGTGGGCGGTCGCGAGGAGAGCGTCTCGGCGCGCACGGACTTCGGCTTCCAGCCAATAGTCCATGATCTATGCCTCGAAAACGACGATGAAAAAAATGGAACGGCCCCCGGAGCGAGACTCGCGGGGGCCTTCGACGAATGAACGATGCGGCGACGGATGCTACGATCCGGTCAGCCGACCTCGCCACGTCGAAGGCGCGCTCGCAGAGGAGCCGCGACGCGCGGAGCACACGAGCGTCCAGCGCTGATTCGTAACGACTGCGATCATCGAGAAGACGTGCCTCCTTTCCGAAGCGGCGGGCGCGCGAGCGCCGAAGAGATTCGACAACAGTAGCATGCGCATACGCGCGTGTCAAAGCGCGCAAATCCACCATTGCGGCAGGTGGGCGCCGCGCCCCGGCCTAATCGTTTGACGCCCCGGAGGCGCTTTGCTATACTCCCGGAGGTCCCGCGTACGTGCGTGTAGCTCAGTGGGAGAGCACCACCTTGACACGGTGGGGGTCGTAGGTTCAATCCCTACCACGCACACCATTTCGAAAGCCCCGCCGATGCGGGGCTTTCTCGTTTCCATACGAAACGAGTGCGATATGCGCGCTTCTTGGATCGGCCGATGCCGCTCATTCTGACGCAGCATTTCTCTCGCGATCTGAATCGCTATCTCGATCGCGAAGGCGTGATCTATCACTTTCCCGCGCAGTATCTTCCGGTCGTGCGCCGCACGATCACCGAGGCCGGCGACCGCCGATTTCTTTACCAGCGACCGATTCGCGGCGCCCCGCAGGGGCAGGCCGGCACGTACTTTGGGTACGGGCAACTCGGCGACCCGTATCCCGATGAGCGCACGCCGAACCACTACTGGATCGACGTACTCGCGTACGAGCGGCTTCGGCCGGTCTCGTTGCGCGACCCAAACGGCGTCTATTACGAAACCGGCGCGCGCGATGCGATCAATCTTCGCGGACGTTCGATTCGGTACGTGGATCCGATGCGCTACTTTGCGATTCTCGCCGCCGGACACGCGTATTCGACGATTCCCGAAGCCGTCGATCTCCACGACACCGCGACATTCGCGCCGAGCAGTGCCCCGGTCGATGCATTCCGCGAGATGCTCGTCGTGCCGCCCGGGACCGGATACGTCCCCAAAGGCGATGCGCTCGTCGATCCGTATGAAGCGGCCGCGCTGCACGAACTTGCTCGCGGCGATCATCAAGACACGCTCGAGCTCCTGCGACGCACCATCGTAAGCCTCGGCGGGCACTGTCTGTACAACAACAACGTCGATCTCTTCGCCCGCATCGGCGAACGACGCATGCTCGTTGAGGTCAAGAGTCTTACGCGTCAGTCATCGGCGGTCAACCGCATGCGGTACGGCATCGGCCAGTTGCTGGATTATCGCGTGCGGTATAAGGCCGAGCTCATGGGTGCGGAGCCCGTCTTAGCGTTCGGTGCGGAGCCCACGCGCGACGTTTCGTGGATTCCGACGATCCTCCAAGAGAACGGCATCGCGTTCGTCAGCCGAATCGGAGACCGCGTCCTTCCCGGAAATACGCTCGCAGCGCAACTCCCGCTCTTCTAACAACCCGAGACGGACATGCATCGCTCCATTCTTCTTCACCATCACCTGCTCAAAAACGGCGGAAGTTCGTTCGACGCCATGCTGCACGCGTCGTTCGGTCCGCATTGGGGCACGTTCGACCCGGTCGAGACACTCGGGCACGATGCGGACCCATCGCATCTCGAAGCATTCATCGCGGAGCACCCCGAACTGCGCGCGATCTCCTCGCACATCGTGCGGCCGCCGTGCGCGCAGATCGGAGAGGTCCGCGTGTATCCCGTCGTGTTTCTGCGCGATCCGATCGTTCGCATGGCCTCCGTTTGGGCATTCCTGCGGCAGCAGCACGTCGCGGACGTGCTCGTAGCTGCCGCCCGAGCGCATGGCTTCGCGGAGTTCGTCGCGTCGTTGCTGGAACGCAAACGTGCGGCAAACCTCCAGGCGCGCATGCTCGCGGGCGTCACGACGTGCTGCCCTGCCCATCATCGTCGCCCGGCACCCGACGAAATCGAAGAACGCGCGCACCGAGCGCTGGACGAACTGCCCGTGATCGGCATTGTCGAGCGCTACGACGAATCGTTGCGGGCGTTCGGCGCGTGGCTCGCTCCGGAATTCCCCGAATTGCGCCTCGAATCGCGCTGGATCCATCGCGGCGATCACGGTCTAAATACGCACGAGGCGATCGAAGCGCGCCTCGGAACGCCACTCTACGAGCGCCTTCGCGCAGCGAACGCGCTCGACGCGGCGCTTCACGCGAAGGCGCTCGAACGACTAGCCGCGCGCTGATTTCGGCGTTGGCATCGGGGCACGTACGAGCAGTGCGCGAACGCTGAGAACGGCCTGTACGGCGAGCACCGCGATCGCCGCACCGAGCGTAACGTAGCCGATCGTCGTCGCGATGCCGCCGCCCGGATCGAAGAGCGGGCCGCTCGCGAGCGTCATCGCGAGGCCGACGATCGCGACCACGCTCCCGAGCATGCGCAGCATTTCGTGCACCACGGCCGCCTGCGGACGAAGGAACGCGATCATCGCCGCAATCGCAACGAGCGCTGCGCCGACCGCGGTGCCGACGAGCGCGGGCTGCCACGCGACCGTCAGGGTGAGGTGCAGATCGCTCAGCATCGTCGCGACGAGTCGATCCAGCGGAACGCGATGCGCGCCGCGCGCATCGAGCAGCACGAGCAGGGCGAGCGTATTCGCGATGAACTCCGCAAGCGACGAACTGCGCGCAACCGGCGGGAGCGCACTCGGCGCCGCGAGCGCTCGTGGATCCCAGCGCATGACCCGTGCGAGTCGTTGGCGCCCCTGCGGCACGCGTTCGGCCGCAGCAAAGATCACCGTGACGATCGTGAACACCCACACCAGGGAATGAACTGCGACGTCGAGCGCGCTGAAGAAACGCAGACCATCGGCACGCACGATCGCCGAAATCCCTCCCACGACGAGTTCGAGCGCGACGACCACGACGAGCGCGAGCGTCAGCGTCGACCAGTAATACGGCAGCAACTCTGGGCCGATGAGGCTCTGCACGCGACCGTAGCGCGCCGCGACCACGCGCGGATCGCCATACTCGCGCAGGATCGCTGCGGCTTCTTCATCGGTCAGTTCGCGACCGAGTTCGGCCTCGCGCTCCTCGGCGCGGGAGTGCAGATCATCGGCGATTTCCGCGGTCACGTCGGCCGCGACGACATCCTTGGGCAGCGCCTCGCCGACCGCATGGAGATATCGTTCGAAAAGAGTCGTCATTTACGCATGAGCCTCCGCAATGATGCGCTCGAGCGAGGCGTTGATGCGCTGCAACTCGGCCGCGAGGTGGTCAAACATTCGTTCGCCGTCGGGAGTCAGTCGGTAAAAACGCTTGCGGCGCTTGTTCTCCTCACGCCACTCGCTCGCGAGCAGCCCCTGGCCCTCCAGCCGGCGCAGCAGCGGGTAGAGCGTGCCCTCGTCCATCTCCAGGCCCGCCTCTTCGAGCGCTTTGCGCAGGGTGTAGCCGTAGCGCTCGGTGCGCAAGTTTGCGAGCACCGCGAGGGTCAGGCATCCCCGCCGCAGCTCCAGCCGGAGGTTCTCAAAGAGCGAATCACTCATTTTACCGTTTCCCACATACTATGCAACACATAGTATATGCCGTACAGCCATCTGTCAAGCGGAAGAGGGGCGATCCTCGCCTCTACGAGGCGCAGGCGCTCCAGCTGGGGTCGGCGAGCGGTGCGAGGGGCACGACGGCGTCGCTCGGCGCTGCCCAGCGCGCATCCACGAAGCCGCGCTGCCGCAGTCGCGTCGCGAGGTCGGCCAGCCGCGAGAGGGGCACGTCGCAGGCGTCGCTCGTGCAGCCAAGGAGACGCACGGGGACGGTCGCGATGCCTCCGGGCACGGGCGATGCGCTGCGAAACTGCGCGAGCTCCTCGAACGCGAAGCGCACGCGTACCGCATACGACCCTCCCGGCGTGCGCAGCAGTTCGAAGAGCAGCGCGCTGCCCGGCGGCATATCATCGTCAACCAGGCCGTCGCCAAAGTGCCAATGCGCGTCGAGGATGCCCCCGAGCGCGCCAAGCTGCGTATCGTGGCCCGAAAAGATCGCGAGCGAGTCGCCTCCGAGCGAAGGCACGGCCGTAACCGGGTGCGCGATGCCGGCCTTCTGCTGCAGCAGCGCGACGACGTGCGCGAAGAGATTTCCGCCGCGCACGAGCGGGTTGTACGCGTTGCGCGCGTTCACGTCGTAGGCGAGCACGTGCAGGCGCATCGCCGCCTGCAGACGCTCGACGAACTCCACCTCGTTGTCGGCGCCCATCGCCGCGAGCGGTCGGCACTCGGCATATTCGAGAAACGTGTCCTCCGCGTACCCCGACGCGACTTTCAACGGCCCGCCGAGTTCGGCCAAGCCTTCGTGCGCGCCGATGCTGCTCGCGCCGTCGGTGACGCTCGCGCAGCCGTAACCGGGCACGCAGCGCGCGTCCAGCATCGCCTGCAGGGCGGCGAAGTCGGCGGCGTGATCGCTCACGATCGCACTCGGCGGCGCGGGCGCCGCGGCAGCGACCGCCGCGCGCGAGGCCGCAACGTCGAGCTTGCCGTGCGACGCCACCCAGGCGGTCGCGTTGAAGAGCGGATCGTCGAGCGAAGTATCGCGCTCGTGCAGAATCGGCAGCGCCGTCGGCGCCCCGCAGAGCCCCTCGACCAGTGCCCGCGCCGTTTCGAGCGTGCGCTCGTCCACGTCGGCATACACGTACGCGCCGTGCGTCCGGCAATCGAAGCCAGCACGCTCCCCGAAATAGCCGCGATAGAAGCGTCCCATGTAGGAGATCAGCCGATAGCCATGCGCGCTCAAGTACCCGGGCCGCACCGGCGCCCACGGAGCCCACGCATAATTCTTCGGCGTCGAGGTGATGCTGCGCACGCCGTGACGCGTGACGATCACCGCAAAGAGCTCCTTCGCCGCAGGCTCCGCCGCGCGCACGGGCAACGCCACCGCGAGCACGCCGGCCGCGAGCAGCAACGCGACGAGTCGCGCGAGCGCGCGCACGCCTTCACCTAACGTTAATCTTTGCATGGTGTCGCTTTTCACACTCCGAATCAGTTGCGCATGACGCTCTAGGTCCGGAGGATATTCGTGAAGCGCATCGCCGCTGCTTTCTTGTGCTCGCTCTTTCTTCTCGCGCCCGCGTCGCCGTTGCGCGCGCAGGTTCCGACGTCGACGAGCACTTCCGCCAACGACAACGCGCTCGTTGCGCTCGTCCGTCAACGCATCAAACACGTTTTCGTGATCTATCAAGAGAATCGCTCGTTCGATTCGTACTTCGGCACGTTTCCCGGCGCCGAAAATCTCACCTCAGCCGTCGCGCAGTCGCAGGGATTCAAACAGTACGATCCGCTCGGCAATCAATGGGTGACGCCGTTTCGCATCACCGCCGCCGACTCCGCCGACGCCGATCACTCGCGCCCCGCGCTCATCACCAAAGCCGATAACGGGCGCATGGATCTCTTCGTGAGCACCGAGGAGTTCGGTTTGCTCGCGCGCGGCTACTCGCGCGAAGATGCGCAGCGCGTCGGCTTGCTGACGATGGCGTTCGAAGATTGCGATACCATCCCGTATCTCTGGATGTACGCGCACAACTTCACGCTCTTCGATCACTTCTTCCAAGGCATGTACGGGCCGTCGACACCCGGCAACATCGACCTGATCGCCGCGCAGACCGGCCAGACCGAATGGGCGCGTCACGCGACGCTGCAGGTGAATGCCCGCAGCACCGGGCCCGGCGTTCCCGTCGTCAACGACGTGGCGCCCGCGTTCGGTCCCTACGGCAACGGCGTGACGCCGCTGCCCGAGGATGCGCAAGACGATCTCACCTTCGCGACGCTCTTTCTCACGCTGAGCGGCAAGAACGCCACGCAAGCCAAACGCGACAACGACGACATCAAAGAAGATATCGTGGACATCGCGCATCGCGGACATCCGGCCGTGCCGTGGGGCTGGTACCAAGAGGGCTTCGCATCCAAGCCGGGCGCGTTCTTCAACCCGTACATCACGCACCACAACGCGCTGCAATACTTCGGCTATCTGCGCCAGAACGACTACTTCTGGCGTGGCGTGCACGATCTCAAGGCGCTCATTCCGACGATCGAGCAGGGTAAGCTCGGCGATCGCGGCGTCGTCTTCGTGAAGGGCGGCTACGTGGATCCCTTCGGCTTCAAGCCCGCCGACAAGAGCGCGTACGTGCAGCAGCACTTCCAAGGCGACGACGATCATCCGGGCTACTCCGACAGCCAAGTCTCCGAAGCGATGGTCGCCAAAGTCGTCAATGCGATCGCGAAGTCTAAATATTGGAAAGACTCGCTCATTCTCATCACCTACGACGATTCCGAAGGCTTCTACGACCACATGTCGCCGCCGCAGTTCGAACGCTGCCCCGACGGCCACCCGTGCGGCGACGGGCCGCGCGTGCCCGCGATCATCATCTCGCCGTTTTCGAAGGATCACGCGATCGTGAGCGAGGTCTCCGACCACGCATCGTTTGCGAAGATGCTCGGCAAGATCTTCGATCTGCCCGCACTCGCGTCGCTCCCCGACGAATCGCCCTATCTGCCCGAAGGGCCGCGCGATCTCGATCCGCGCCTCTCCGATCTGCTCGGCGCATTCGATCCCGAGCGCCTCGCGGGAACCAAGCTGCCGATCCCCGCGGCCGACGCCATCGTGCCCGACGTCGGCGTTCCGCCGAAGATGTCGTGTTCGTCACTCGGCATCGTCCCCGCCGTGATCCCCGGCGAGAACGCACCGCCGCCCGGATTCGCACCGCTCACCCTCGAGCACTAAACGAAGAAGGGCGATGGCTCGCGTCATCGCCCTTCTTCTTTTTTTGCCGCGAGACGCGGAGCCGCGTTAGCGCGACCGGTTCGTTTTGTACTCCACGAAACTGCGCGCCAGAAGGTTCGTCACGAAGACGAAGATCATCAGAAGCGCCGCCGCCGCATACGCGAGTTGATGCGATTCCGGGAACGGCTGACTGATGTAGGTCCAGACGACGTACGTCAGATAGCCCACCGGCGAGTGCGTCGGCGCGAGACTCGGCAGATAGTTCGACCAACCCGCCGTGTAGATGAGCGGAGCGGTCTCACCGAGCCCGATGCCGGTCGCCACGAGCAAGCCCGTGAGAATACCCGGCAGTGCCCACGGAAAATCGATCGAGAAGATCACCATCGCCGGGCGCGCCCCAAGCGCCACCGCGCCCTCGCGCAGCGCGCGCGGTACGTTGGAGAACGCGACGTCGGCCGCTCGCACGACGTAGGGCAGCATGAAGATCGCGAGTGCGAGGGCGCCGGCGAGCAGCGAGAATCCCCAGCCCGCTTCTTCCACGAGCGCGACGTACAGAAAGTACCCCACCACGATCGACGGCACGCCGGCGAGCACGTCGATCATGAAGCGAATGACGCGCTTGGCCCACGGCGGCGCGAATTCGACCGTCCAGATGGCCGTGCCCAACCCGACGACGATCACGAGCGCGAGCCCGATTGCCACGAGCAAGAACGTGCCGGCGATCGCGTTGAGCAGGCCGCCCGCCGTACCTTGCGTGACCGTGGTGAAGAGCTGCGGTTTGAGCGCCGGGAAGCCGCGCGAGATCACGAACGCGAAGATCGAAAACAACAATCCGATCACCGCGATCAAACACGCGACGCTGAGCGTCCACCACGAACGGCTCGCCCACGTCTTCGGCGCGACGCCGCCGCGTGCGAGCGCCATTACGCGGCCCGCCCTTCGCGACGATCCGCGCCGCGCATGATTCCGCGCGCGACGACGTTGATGATGAGCGTGATGAGAAAGAGCGAGCACGCGAGTTCCGCGAGCGAACGCTGCGCCATGCCGCTCGCGTCGGTGAGCGCCGACTCGAGCTGCGAGACGATCACGGCCGCGATCGTATTGACCGGGCCGAACACGTTTTGCGGAAAGCTGTTGATCGCGGCGCCGCAGACCATGAGCACCGCCATCGTTTCGCCGAGCGCGCGTCCGAATGCGAGCAGCACCGATGCGACGACGCCGCCGCGCACGCTCGGAAGCACCGCGCGCGTCATCGCCTGCCAACTCGTGCTGCCGAGCGCCATGCTCGCCTCAAAGAGCGAATTCGACTGCGCGAGGATCACGTCTCGGGTCGTGGCGACCATGATCGGTATCACCATGAGCGCGAGGATGAAGACCGATGCCGCGAGGCCATTGCCGCTCCCCGCCGAGCCGCCGAGGAATGGGATGAACCCGAAGTGCGTGGTGACCCACGGTGCGAGCTTCGTGCCGATCCACGGCACCAGCACGACCATGCCCCACAGTCCATACACGACCGAGGGAACGCCGGCCATCAACTCCACGAGCGCGTTCGCGATCGGGCGAATGCGGCGCGGCACGGTATAGACGAGCGAGAGCGCGACCATCAGCGAGAGCGGCACCGCCACGACCATCGTGAGCGCCGCGGTGACGACCGTACCGAAGATGAAAACGAGCGCACCGAACGATGCACCCGGCTGCGCGCTGAATCCGGCGCGCGAGATCGTTCCGCTCCCGTACTGGTTGCCGATGTTCCAGATCATGCTCGTGAAGAAGCCGAGCCCGTTAAATCGAATCGCCGGGTACGCGTACGCGACGAGAAAGAACAGGATCAGGAAGATAATCGCAAAGCTCGCGAGTGCCGCGAGCCCAGTGAGTACCGTCAGGATCGTCTGCGATCCCGTCCGCTGTAAGGCGGCAGGGGATACCGCTCGCGCGGTATCCCCAACTCGAATGTCCATCGAGGCCATTGTGCCCTTATTTGATCTTTGCGATCTGCGCCTTGCTGAGCTTCACGATCTTTTCGGGAAGCGGGAGGAAGTGCACCGCGTTGAGGAACTTCGCCTGCTGGCCGCCGTTCGAGGCGAGCGCCCAGGTGAGGAACTTCTTCAGCTCGGCGCCCTTCGCGGCGTCGCCCTGCTGCGGGTTCACGATCGCATATTCGTAGTTGATGATCGGGTACGATTCCGCACCCGGCGCGAAGATGAGCGAGATGCGCTCGTCCGACGGCGTCTTCGAGGTCAGCGAGCTCGCGGCGGCGTGGATCGTCGAAGCGGTCGGCAGCACGAAGCGGCCCGAACGGTTCTTGAGCGCGGCGTAGCCGAGGTGCGCCTTGTTCGTCTCGTCGAGGAAGCTCACGCCGATGTACGCGATCGAGTTCGGCGTATTCTGGCAGGTCTGCACCATGCCGGGGTTACCGGTCGCACCGACGGCCGTGCTGACCGACGGCCAGCTGATCGTCGTGCCGTAGCCCGGGCCATGCGACCACGAGGGCGTCGAGAACGAGAGGTACTGCGAGAAGATGAACGTGTCGCCCGAACCGTCGGCGCGATGGATCGGCACGATCTGGTTGTGGGGGAGCTTCACGCCCTTGTTCATCTCGGCGATCTGCTTGTCGTCCCAGAACTTGATCGCGCCCGAGTAGATGCCGGCGAGGACCGGACCCGAGAGGTTGAGGTGCTTCGCGTTGAGGCCCGGGATGTTGTAGTTGATCTGCTGCGCCGAGATCGCGAGCGGAATGTTGAGCATCGGCGAGTTCTTCATCTGCGCATCGGCCATGTAGGCATCCGACGCGCCGATCTGCGCAACGCCCGAGATCGCCTGCGAGATGCCCGTGCCCGAGCCGGTGCCCTGCGTGGTGATCTGCACGTCGCCGTGTGCACGCTGGTAGTCGGCAACCCAGAGGTTCATCAGCGGATAGACGAGGGTCGAACCGGTCTCGAGGAGCGAGGTCCCGGCCAAAGCTTTGCCGCCGCCGAGCAGGCCGGCTGCGAGAAGCGCTGCGAACGCGAGCGCAAGGGTCTTACGCATGAAAAATTGGCTCCTAATTTTTAGGCTGCTACGAGCGGTGATGCTCTCATTCCGTATGGTGCCGGGTCGCCCGCTATGGTGACTTTAAAAGCGCCTTATGGGCCCCTTAATCTTCGCGGCCGGGAGCGACATGCGTCTGAATCGGGGCTTCCTTAAGGAGGGCCCCGCATCGCCGACGAAACGGCGTCCCTTATGCCCGAAGCGCTGCACGACCACGCCACCAACCTGCCCGAACTGCGCCACACCGCCGCGCACGTCTTGGCCTATGCCGTCCAAGAGCTCTTTCCCGACGCCAAGCCGACCATCGGCCCGGCGATCGAAAACGGCTTCTACTACGATTTCGCGCGCGAGACGCCGTTCACGCCCGAAGATATCGAGCGCCTCGAAGCGCGCATGAACGAGATCATCAAAGCGAATTACGAGATGACCGGGCGCGAAGTGTCGCGGCCCGAAGCGATCGAAACGTTCTCCGCCAATCCGTTCAAGGTGGAGATCGCGCGCGAGATTCCCGAGGGTGAGCCGATCACGCTCTACACCATCGGCGCCTTCACCGATCTCTGTCGCGGCGGCCACGCGCACACGACGGGCGAAATCGGCGCGGTGAAGCTCATGAACGTCGCGGGCGCGTACTGGCGCGGCGACGAGAAGAATCCGATGCTGCAGCGCATCTACGGCACCGCATGGTACTCGCAGGACGAATTGGCCGCGTATCTGCATCAGATCGAAGAGGCGCACAAGCGCGATCACCGCAAGCTCGGCGTCGAGCTCGATCTCTTCTCGATCGAAGAAGATGCCGGCGGCGGTTTGGTCTTCTGGCATCCCAAGGGCGCGACCGTGCGCGGTATCGTCGAGCAGTTCATTCGCGAAGGCCTGCGCGAGCGCGGCTACCAGCCCGTCGTCACGCCGCACGTCGTGAGCGAGAAGCTCTACGAAATCTCCGGCCATCTCGAGAATTACCAGCACGGCATGTTCGGCCCGCTCGAGGTGGAGGAGCAACGCTTCCGCCTCAAGCCGATGAACTGCCCCGGGCACATCCTCATCTACCGCAGCCACCTGCGCAGCTATCGCGATCTCCCGATCCGCTTCTCCGAGTTCGGCACCGTCTATCGCTACGAGCGCTCGGGCGTGCTGCACGGCCTCACCCGCGTGCGCGGCTTCACGCAAGACGACGCGCATCTCTTCTGCACGCCCGACCAACTGCAGAGCGAGTTCGAGCAGACGCTCGACGAAGCGCTGCGCTTGATGAAGGCGTTCGGCTTCACCGATTTCGAGTATTTTCTCTCCACGCGCGAAGCGCATCTGCGCGGCGAGACCGATCCGATCGCCGAAGAGGCGATCCGCAAGGCGCTCGAACGCTACGGCTTGCCGTACGGCATCGACGAAGGCGGCGGCGCGTTCTACGGACCGAAGCTCGATATCAACGTGCGCGACGCGATCGGCCGCAAGTGGCAGCTCGGCACCGTGCAGGTCGATTTCGTGCTGCCGCAGCGCTTCGACCTGAAGTATCGTGCGAGTGACGGTCACGATCACCGCCCGGTGATGATTCACCGCGCGCTCGCGGGCTCGATGGAGCGCTTCTTTGGCATCCTCGTCGAGCACTTCGGCGGCGCGTTTCCCGCGTGGCTCGCGCCGGTTCAGGCCGTGCTCGCGCCGATCTCCGAGCATCAACTCGACTACGCGCGCGAGGTCGCCGCACAACTGCGCGCGCAGGGACTGCGCATCGACGTGGATGAGAGCAACGAAAAGCTCGGTTACAAAATCCGCCATTGGAAGACGCAGAAGGTGCCCTACATCCTCGTCGTCGGCAAACAAGAAGCCGCCGACGGCACCGTCAACGTTAACGAACGCGGCATCGACGAGAAACGCACGATCCCCGTCGCCGAGTTCGCCACCGAACTCCTCCGCAAGATCGAAGCACAAGCATGACCCCCCGCGTCAAACCGACCCCCCGTGTCATACTGAGCCCCCGTGTCATACTGAGCCCCCGTGTCATACTGAGCCCCCGTGTCATACTGAGCTTGTCGAAGTACGCCCTCACCGCGTTTGCAGCGCTCGCGCTCGCTTCGTGCCAAGGCGGATTCGGCGGCACGCAAGCGCCCGGCGGCATGACGCCGCCGGTCAACCAGCAGATGCCCGCCACGCCGTCGGTCGTCGTACCGACGAAGGGCCCCGCAGCGTCCGCCGAGCCGAGCATCCCGCCCGGCACGAGCGCGACCTACCCCTTCGCCGACGGCGTGAAGGGCCTGCAATGCCCGCAAGACCAGGGCTACACGTGCTTCCTGCGCTTCAACGTGCCCGACGCGTCGCCGTCGCCTTCGGGTTCGCCGTCCCCGTCGGCGAGCGCATCGCCGACTCCGACGCCAACCCCGACGCCGACCCCCACACCGTCGCCCTCGCCGACGCCGCACGGCAGCGGATCGGCTTCGCCCTCGGCCGTGCCCTCCCCATCGGCATCGCCCGGCGCGCAGATCACGCTCTCGATCGCGGCGATGCCCAAAGACGCGCCGAAGATGACGAATCCCGATCCCAAGGCCGTCTCCACGACCGCGCTCATGACCGTGCGGATGGTGACCAGTCAAGACGTGCTGCTCGACGGCACCGCCATCGCACAGTTCACGCTACCCAAAGAGCAGATCGGCGGCCGCGGTTTCGCCGTGCAGCTCTACCACGAACAGATGAAAAAGAAGAAACTCACCGAGACGTTCTTCGGTTCGTACGCCTCGTCGAAACTCGACAAGGACGTACTGACCTTCACGCTCGCGGTCCCGAAGCTCGAGATCAAGAAGCACGAAACGTGGATGCTCGTGCTCTACGGTGACGATCGCCCCGACGCATCGCCATCACCGAGCGCGTCTGCCGACGCGTCGCCGTCGGCGAGCGCCTCGCCCGACGCATCGGCGAGCGCATCGCCCTCCGCATCCCCGAGCGCCACGCCGTGAACCGATCGGCGCTGCGAACGTTCATCGCGAGCTTCCTCGGGTGGACGCTCGACGCGTTCGACTTCTTCCTCGTGATCGTGGTCGTGCCGCATCTGGCGACCGACTTCAATCGCAGCGTCGTTGACGTGCTCTTCGCCGTCACCCTGACGCTCGCGCTGCGTCCCGTGGGAGCCCTCATCTTCGGATGGTTCGCCGACCGCTACGGTCGGCGCGTGCCGCTGATGGTGGATATCGCCCTCTACTCGGTCTTGGAACTCCTCACCGCGTTCGCGCCGAACTTCGCGATCTTTCTCGTGCTGCGCGCACTCTTCGGAATCGCGATGGGCGGCGAGTGGGGCCTCGGTGCGGCGCTCGCGATGGAGTCGCTCCCGCCGCAGCGCCGCGGCCTCTTCAGCGGCTTGCTGCAAGAGGGTTACGCCGTCGGCTATCTGCTCGCCAACCTCGCGCTCTGGCTCCTCTACGAGCGCATCGGTTGGCGCGGAATGTTCATCGTGGGCGCATTGCCCGCGTTCTTGATCTTCTTCATCCGCGCGGGCGTCGCCGAATCGCCGGTGTGGCAGGCGCAGCAACACGAGCGCCTCGCGCTGCAAGGCGACGTGCTGCTCACCGCGATCAAACGCTCGTGGCCGCTCTTCATCTACGGCATGCTCTTCATGGGCGCGTTCAACGCGATGTCGCACGGAACCCAAGATCTCTACCCCACGTTCCTCACGAAGCAACACGGCTTCTCACCCGCGCTCGTCGGCCAACTCGGCGCGATCACGTCGATCGGAGCGATTCTCGGCGGCATCGTCTTCGGCGCGCTCTCGCAGCGGTTGGGACGCCGCTTCTGCATCGTCGTCGCCGCGGTGCTCGGCATCCTCTGCATTCCGCTCTGGGCGTTCAGCTCGACGATCGCCATGCTTGCGCTCGGCGGTTTCCTGATGCAGTTCATGGTGCAGGGCGCGTGGGGCATCATCCCCGCGCATCTCAACGAGATCGCGCCGCCGCTCGCACGCGGAACGTTTCCGGGATTCGTCTATCAGATCGGCAACCTGATCGCCTCACCGGCGTCGCAATTTCTCGCGTTTCTCGCCGCCACGCGCTACGCAACCACAACCGGCGCGCACGACTACGGCCACGCCATGGCCGTCTTCACCGCCGGCGTCTTTGGCGCCGTGATCCTCTTCACGCTCCTCGGCAACGCCGTCCGCAAAGAATCCCGCGAAGCCCCCTTCGCCCCCGCGTCACCGCCCGTGTCACCCTGAGCCTGTCGAAGGGCTGAGCCTGTCGAAGGGCGCCTAGTCCGCGATCGGTCCGTCGGGGAGCTCTTCTTCTAACTCCTCGATGCGTCGGCGCTCGAGGCGATCGCGAATCTCCGCACGCACGTCGTCGGGCAGATCCCCGCGCGCGAGCAGGCGCCGCTCTTCGTCGGTGAGCAACTCGTCGAGCTCTTCTTCCGTCGGTTCTGCGTCGGTCGGCCTCATGCACCCATCATCGCGCCGCGCCGAGAACTTTCCGGGAAGGCTGCGCACCTACACCGCGTGCAGTTCGACGAGCGTGAATCCGCGACGATCGATCTGAAGCGGGAGCCCGTGCGCGAGCGTTCGTCCGTCGACGTCGTCGTGTACGACCCATTCGCCGCGCTCGGTGGAGTACACGCGCATGCGGTAACGCCCTTCGAATCTCCGCTTCAAACGCAGCGGTGCCGAGACGGTGCGTCCGGCGGTGTTACCGGCGAAGATCGCGATGCCGTCGCTTCGCTCGAACGCAATCGCGACCACGTCCTCGTTAAGCGTCTCGACGACCTCATCGGTCACGTCGCGATCGTAGGCTTCGTAACCGTGCTCCTGCGCGAAGCGAAACGTGGCATAGGTCGTGACATCGGGCGCGCGAACGGCAAACCACGAGACGAACCCGCCACGCAAGCGCAAGCGGCGCACGCCGAGCCATCGCCACTGCGGAGCCAAGCGCGGAGCGCAGGTCGGTTCGGCGCCCGAGAGATCGAGCCCAGCCGCGCCTTCGATCGCCGCCCACAGGTAGCGCGGCGGGAACCAGGGCGAGAGCATCATGCCTTGGTTCACGAGCGTCTCGCCGTGCAGCCACTCCGAGAATTGCCCCGGAACCGTATTGTTACGTCGCGGATCGCGCGAGTAATGCACGAAACTGTCGTGGAGGGCCGTCGCCATGAAATCCGGGTTGAAGCGCGCGGCTGCGAAGGCAAACCAAAACGTCACGCCGACCCACACGCCGCCGAGCAGACCGTACCCGTGCGTCGGGCCATAGGCCAAATCGCCGCGCGGCACGGTGCGCATGCCGGCCTTCGTCCAGAAGCTCTCTTCACTCAGGCGGCTGATGATGCGCGCCGAGCGCTCCTCGTCGGCAACCCCGAACATCACCGGAAAGACGAGATCGCACGTGACGTTCGTGTGCGCGTATCCGTCCACGCCGATGTTCAAATAATAGAGTCCCGTTTCCGGGTCCACGAGTTCGCGATTGATCGCGGCCCGGAGCTCCTCCGCGGCATCGGCGAAACGCGCGCTTTCGTCGCGCTTCCCGATGCGGGCGGCCATCTCGGCCACGGCCCGCAACGCCGCAAAGCATTCGGAGTTAAGCTCGGTCGTCGCGCCGCTCAAGCGATATCCCTCGATGACGTTACGCCATCCCGCGATGCCCCAATCCGCAGTACCCTTCGCCGTGCACCACACGAGGCCGTCGCCGTTACGCGCGTCGAGGATCGCCTCGGCCGCACGCCCGGCCGCTCGATAGACGCGCCGGAGAAACGTCTCGTCACCGGTCGCGTTGTAGTGATGCCAGAGCGCAAGGATGAGGAGCGGCGTATTATCGTTGATATTGAGCCCGTAATCCTCGGTCTTGCCGCTGCGGATATCGTAATATTCCACCACCTCTCCGCTGCGTTCGAGATGCTCTGCATACCAGAGCAGCGACTCACGCGCGAAATCCGGGGTCACGTAATCCGCCCCGAACGCAAACCATGCCGTATCGCGCGCCACGCTATTGTGCGAGCGCGCCGGATCGTTCACGAAGCACCAACCGGTCGGCGCCAGGAGCATGGTGCGCAGCATGTTCGCCTTCGCCCAAAGCACGCCGCGATTTACCTCGGCATCCGGCGTCATCACCACGGCCCGCCCGAGAATCTCTTCGTAGCGCGCGCGCGTCTGCGCCTGCGCCGCATCGAAGCTCGGCGCAGCGTCGAGCGCCCGACGCAGATGTCGTACGCCGCCCGCTTCGGCGGCGAGCACGAACGTCACCTCGGCGTGCCCCGCCGGCCGAACCTGCAGATGGAGCTCGAAGAGCGCGATGAACTCGCTCCCTCGACGCGCGATCGCATTCGCGAGCGGCCCGTAGAAACGCGAACGACTCGCCTTCCCGTGATCGTGCGCGAGTTCCCAGCTCGCCGGCTCGCGCGAACAGCGAAACGCGCGTGCCGTCGCAGCGCTCGAACGATTCACCGCGATAAAGGCGCGGCGCGACTCGTCGTACCGTACGCGCACGTCGGCATCGGTCGAGCCGCGGAGGTTCGCTGCGGCGAGCAGCGTGACGCCGAGCGAATGATCGGTTTGGTTCTCCAGTTCGACGCGATAGTACGTCATGGCCGGATCGGCGGAATCCAGTTGCGGCACGCCGCTCCGCATGAACACGCGCTCCGTAACGAGCAGGCCGTTATCGAGCTCGTACGCGTGTTCTTGCCGGTCGGGATGGATGCGCACCTTCCCGGGAAGCGCGCCGATGGCGATGCCCGTCTCGCGATCCCAGAAGCGCACTTGCATGGGTCCGATGAGGCGCTCCCCGGCGTCGCTTGCGTAAAATGCCTCGACCGCTCCGTTGGCTTTCAGCACCGTCACGCCTTTTGGTGCGCCGAGCGTACTGCCGACGGGCAACTGATCGTCGTCGATCTCGTAGCTCGAAAAGCGGTCGCCGGCGCCGCGTACGCGCGAAATCATAGGCTTCCCGCCATTTTGGTCATGCCGCCGTCGATGACGTACGATGCCCCGGTGATGTAGCCGGCGTCATCCGACGCGAGATATACGCAGAGGTTCGCGATCTCGTGCGGCTTCGCCAAACGATGCAATGGAATCTCGCTGAGGAGCGTCTCGTATTCGGGATGGTCTCGCTTGACGGAGGCATCCATCGGCGTGTCCACCGCACCGGGGCACACGTTGTTCACCGTGATGCCATGCGGTGCGAGCTCGAGTGCGACCGTGCGCGCGAGCATGCGCAATCCGCCCTTCGCCGCGCAATACGGCGCATTCGTCGGCATCGCGATCTCCTCGTGCACCGAGCTCACGTTCACGATACGCCCGCCGCGCCCGCGACGCACCATGCGCGTCGCCGCGGCTTGCATCGCCAACCACGGAGCCGTGAGATTCACGGCGATCACGCGATCCCAAACCGTGCGCGGCATGTCGAGAAACGGGTGCTTCTCCTCGACGCCCGCGTTGTTCACCAGCACGTCGAGCGCACCGAATGCATCCTCGGCGGCGTCCATCAGATGCGCGACCGCGTCTGCATCGGTGACGTCGGCCTCGACGGCACGTGCCTGCCCGCCGGCTGCCGTGATCTCATCGAGCACGGCTTGCGCATCGCCCGGATCGCCGAGATAGTCGATGACGACGCGCGCTCCCTCGTGCGCGGCGTGGACCGCGATCGCCCTCCCAATGCCGGTTCCGGCTCCGGTCACAACGACGACGCGATCGCGCAAACGCACTTCGAAGAGGCTCCTTTCACGAATGGGGGGAGCTTATTTCGTACCCGTAGATCCGTGCGGCATAACAAGCGACCGGCGTCAACGCAGCGAGCCGTAGCGGCCGCACGCTCCCAGAGGCGCGCGACCGCACTTGCGCGTATCACCGCATGTGCTCATCCTCGGAATCGAGACCTCCTGCGACGACACCGCGACCGCGCTCGTGCGCGACGGCCGCGACGTGCTCGCATCGGTCTCGACCAACCAGGACGCCTTTCACGCGAAGTACGGCGGAATCGTGCCTGAAATCGCGAGCCGACAGCACGTCGCGCTGCTCTCCGCCGCCGTCGACGACGCGCTCGAACGCGCGGAGACACGCCTTGCCGACGTGGACGCGATCGCCGTCACGCGCGGCCCGGGCCTGATCGGCAGCCTCGTCGTCGGAGTCGCCGCGGCGAAAGCGCTCGCGTTCGCGCTCAACAAACCGCTCTATGCCGTGAATCATCTACACGGCCACATCTTCGCCGCATTTTTAGATCGCGCCGAAGCGCCGCCGTATCCGTTTCTCGCGCTGCTCGTCTCGGGCGGCCACTCACAACTCGTCGACGTGCGCTCCGCAACCGAGATGCGCGTGATCGGCCGCACCCGCGACGACGCCGCCGGCGAAGCCTACGACAAGACCGCGCGCCTCCTCGGCCTCGGCTACCCCGGCGGCCCGCAACTCGACGCGCTCGCGCAACGAGGCAATCCCAAAGCGCACGCATTTCCGCGCCATCGCCCCGATGCCGGGAGCCTCGACCTCTCGTTCTCGGGATTGAAAACCTCAGTACGCTACTTTCTCGAATCCGACGAGGGTCGCGCGGCAAAACCGGAAGACGTCGCCGCATCGTTTCAAGCAGCCGTCGTTGACGTACTGATCGCACGGGTCACACGCGCATTCGACGAAGGAAGCTACAACGCGGTCGTGCTCTCCGGCGGCGTCGCATCGAACTCCGCACTCCAATCCGCGCTACGCTCGTGGAGCGAAAAACGGAATATCCCCGCCTTCATCCCACCGCCGAAATACTGCACCGACAACGCCGCCATGATCGCCGCCGTCGCCTACCACCAAAGCGACGCCACCCACGCCGACCCCCTAACCCTCAGCGCCAACCCCAACCTCCCCTTCGCTCCCCCCGTGTCACCCTGAGCTTGTCGAAGGGCGAGCTTGTCGAAGGGCGAGCTTGTCGAAGGGCGAGCCTGTCAAAGGGCCCGTGTCACCCTGAGCCTGTCGAAGGGCGCGCGCAGCTTCTCGCGCACGCGCGCGATCTCTTCGTCACCGATCACGAGTGGTGGCGCGAAGCGCAGCGTATTGCCGCCGCCGGTCCCAACGAGCAGGCCGCGTTCGCGAAGATCAGCGGCCACTTGCGAAGCGATGCGCGGCTCACGAACCGGCAACGCCCACAGCAGCCCTCGCCCTCGCGGCGTAGCATACGAATCCGGATGCGCGTCAGCGATCTCTGCAAGCATTGCGCCGAACCGGTTCCCGATGTGCTCCACATGCTCGGCAAGATCCAACTCGTCGCGCACGCGCAGATGCGCGAGCGCAGCCGCGGCCGGAATCGGCGAGCCGCCGAAGGTCGAGCCGTGATCGCCAGGCTGCAGCGCTGCGGCCGCATGCTCCGCGATCAGCACCGCGCCGATCGGCAGCCCGTTCGCTAGCGCCTTCGCCATCGTCACGATATCGGGACGCACGCCGAACGACTCGAATGCAAAGAGCGGCCCAAGGCGCCCCATCCCACATTGAATCTCATCGAAGATCAGGAGCGCCCCACGCTCATCGCAGAGCGCGCGCGCGCGTTCCAAAAAGGCCTGTTCGGCAACGTGCACGCCGCTCTCACCTTGAACCGGCTCCACAATAAATGCCGCCGTCCGTTCATCGATCGCGGCCTCCAGCGCCGCCACATCGTTGAACGGAGTGAACGCGAATCCATCGAGCATCGGCCCAAAACCAACCTTATATGCGTCGTTCGCCGTGGCCGCGAGCGCCCCGTAGGTCCGCCCGTGAAACGACCCGGTGCACGCGAGGATCGTCGTGCGCTCCGGCTCCCCCCGCCTGAATGCGTGTTTGCGCGCGAGCTTGATCGCCGCCTCGTTCGCCTCAGCGCCGCTGTTACAGAAAAACGCGCTTGCGAAGCCTCCCCGCGTGGTGAGTTCACGCGCGAGCGTGCCCGCCGGTTCGTGATGGTAGAGATTGCTCACGTGCACGAGCGTGCGCGCCTGCGCTGCCACGGCATCGGCGATCGCCGGATGCGCGTGCCCGAGCGCGCACACGGCGATTCCCCCGATGCAATCGAGGTACGCATTCCCCGCATCATCGTACAGATAACACCCCTCGCCGCGCACGAACGTCACCGGCGCGCGGGCGTAATTGCCGAGCAGCGCGCTCACGTGCGGTAGCTCGCGTTGATGCGCACGTAGTCTTTCGAAAGATCGCAGCCCCAGCCGGTCGCGCCGGCCGACCCGATGCCGAGATCGAGATCCACCACGATCTCGGTCTGCTCGAGTTCGCGATGCGCCTCCACCTCGGAGAGCAGTTCGATCGCGCCGACGCCCACCCACGGCGTGCCGTTGACCGCAAGCGACCACGTATCCGGATGCAGGCCCGCTTGCGCGGACCCCGCGGCGGCGATAATGCGCCCCCAGTTCGGATCCTCGCCGTAGAGCGCGGTCTTCACCAAACTGCTGTTGATGATCGCGCGCGCGATCGCGCGCGCCTGCGTCACGCTCGAAGCAGAGGTGACGTTCACGGTCAGTCGCTTCGTCGCGCCCTCGCCGTCGGCTACCATCGCGCGCGCCAGGTCCAAGCAAACCGCGCGCAGCGCGCGCACGAAGGCGGGCGGCGCCTCGGCATCGCTCGCGGGCGCGAACGCATAGACGGCGTCGTTCGTGGACATGTCGCCGTCCACCGAAATCATGTTGAAGCTTTCGTCGGTCGCATCGGCGAGCGCGCGCTGCAGCGCGGCCGCGCTCATCGCATAATCGGTCGCGACGAACGCGAGCATCGTCGCCATATTGGGGGCGATCATCCCGGAGCCCTTAGCAATCCCGCCGACCACGTACTTCTTGCCATCCACGTAATACGCGTACGCGGCGAGCTTGGGCACGCGGTCGGTCGTCATGATCGCTTCGGCCGCGTCGTGGCTCGCCTTCACGCCGCGTTCGAGCTGGGCGTGCGCGCGCTCGATGCCGCGCTGCACGCGATCCATCGGCAGCGGCACCCCGATCACGCCCGTCGAGGCAACGAGCACCTGTTCCGGGCGCACGTCGAGCAGCGCCGCGGCCTGCCGCGCCGTCGCACGTGCGTCGCGATCGCCGCGCTCGCCCGTGCACGCATTTGCGCAACCCGAGTTGCACGCAAGCGCGCGCATCGCGCCGCGCTCGGCCGCCAGGTGCTCGGCGCTCACGAGAATCGGCGCCGCCTTGATCTCGTTGGTCGTCGTCACCGCGGCACACGATTGCGCCTCGTCGAAGACGATGAGCGCGAGATCGCGCTTGCGCGGTTTGATGCCTGCATGCACGCCCGCAAGGCGCACGCCCGGGACGGCGCCGAGGCCGCCGCGCATCTCGATCAGCCGCAGTTCGTCTTCAAGCAACACGGGTCGTAACTCCAAATCCGGTGTGCTCGGGAAGCCCGAGCATGAGGTTGATGTTCTGCACGGCTTGTCCCGCCGCGCCCTTACCGAGGTTGTCGATCGCGCTCAACACGCGCACCACGCGCCCG
>JAGWSR010000033.1 GCA_028869385.1 bacterium | reverse complement strand
TATCGAGCCGCCGCGGGCGTACCGCTCGTGGATGCCTCGGGGCGCACCGTCGCGCTCATCATGCTCTACAGCGCCTTTCCCGGGTTCTTCGCCACCAACCGCGTCGGCAAGTTCCTCGGCTATCTCCAGCAAGTGCTCGGGCGCGACGTCGCGATGCGCATCCATGCGCCGGTGATCCCGCTGCAGCAGCGCGCCTCCTATCGCGCGCTCCTGCGCGAAGGGCGCGTCGCCGTGCTCTATCAGCCGGTTGTCGATTTCCGCGACGGATCGCCGTCGAAAGTCGAGGCGCTCGCGCGCCTCTTGGATGAAAACGACGAGCTCATCGCGGCCGACGCCTTCATCCCCGCGCTCGGCGAAGAGGATCTCTTCGAGCTCACGGAAGTCGTTCTCGCGCGCGCGGCGCACGATTGTCGCGCGCTCGAACGCGACGGGATCCGCACGTGCGTCGCGGTGAACATTCCCGCGCACGCGCTCGGCGAGACGCGCTATCGCGACGCCGTGATGCGCACGTTGCACGAGCACGGGCTGCCGCCGGATCGCCTGGTGCTCGAAGTGTTGGAGACGCCGCTCGACAACATCGAGATGACCGTGCACGACACGATCGCCGCCGAATTACGCGCGGCGGGCGTCACGATCGTGCAAGACGATCTCGGCTCCGCGCACAGTTCGCTCGTGCGCATGGACAGCTATCCGTTCGACGGCGTCAAGATCGATCAAACGCTCGTGCGCGGCGCGCGCAGCAAACCGCAGCGCGCGCTCGAATTCGTCCTCTACCTCACGCGACTCGCGCACGCGCTCAACATTCACGTGACGGTCGAAGGGCTCGAAGACGCAGCACTCGTCGAAGCCGCCGCGATCCTCGGCGCGGATCGCGGACAAGGCTACGGCATCGCGATGCCGATGCACGTCTCGGAGCTGCCCGCGTGGTTCGCAACCTACCGCTACGAGGTCGACGTGCAGTCGCCGCGTACGGCGCTCGGCGCGCTCGCCGGATTCTTGTTGTGGGATCTTCAACTCGGCGAACTCGCGCGCTGGCCCAATCTCGCCGAGCAGTTCGTCGGCGCGGACTCGCTCCTCGAGCGCTACGCGCGCCGCGAAGCGCGCGAGGACGCGACCCTCGAGCAACTGGTCGAGCGCGCGCGCGCCGATGCGCGCCTGGGGGCGCAGCACGACGGCTATCGCGCGACGCGCTCCGAGATCGTGCGTACGCTGCGCGCGCACGTTCTCGACGGACGCTAGCGGCGTAGTGGGAACCCGACGGCAGCGAGGATAAGTTCCTCATCGTGGAAATCCACGATTGGGATTCCGCCAACATCTACGGCGCGGCCGCGGCCGATTCGCTGCGCGGCATCGAGCAGGCGATTCGCGGTGTCGCCGAGGCGTTCTCGAACGAATTCTACGAGACGCTCGCGCGGGCGCATCCGATCGCCGACGTCATCAGCCGGCTCAGCCCCGAAGAGTTCGATCACCTCAAATCCAGGCAGGCCGAATACCTGGGCATGCTGCTGGCGCCCGACCTCACGGCCGAAAGCCACGCCACCCAGGCGCATCGCGCGGGCACCACGCACGCGCTCGTGGGCGTCGCGCCCACGTGGCTCATCGAATCGTACGCACTCTTCCAGCATCGCATTCACGCGATGCTGCGCGATCTTCTCCCGCTCTCGGAGCGACGCGAGCGCACGCAGCGCGTCGTCGATCTCCGCGCGCTCTACGATTTGCGCGAGCAATTGACGAGCTACGATGCGGTGAGCCGCGGCGTCGCGAGCGTTCTCGCGTCCGTCGATCGCCACGTCCTGAGCGCGGCAAATCTCTCCGACCTCGTGCGCGAGGTCTTCGCATCGCTCGCGGAACTCGACGGCGACGTCTCCGGATTCTTCGGCCGCGCCGACGCGCAGGGCGACCTGCAGTTCGAAGCCACGTTCGGCGTGGCCGATCGCTACTATCAGGCGATGGAGTCCGGCGTCATCCCGAAGATCAGCATCGCGCCGAACGTTCCGGCCGGCCAGGGACCGAGCGGCAGAGCGTGGCGCACGGGACACGTCGTCGTCTCGAATGCGTGGATGCTCGAACCCGATCGCGCGCCGTGGCGCTCGGTCGGCGGTGAACTCGGCTTCCGTTCGAGCGCGGCGATCCCGCTCTCCGACGAATCGGGGCGCACGGTCGCGCTCATCACGCTCTACAGCGGGTTCCCGGGCTTCTTCTCGACCAATCGCATCGGCAAATTTCTCGGCCATCTGCACCACGTGCTCAGCCGCGCGGTCGCGCTGCGCATGCACGCACCCGTCATCCCGCTGCTCGAACGCCAAACCTATCGCGGCTTGCTCGAGGCGCAACGGGTCGCGGTGCTCTATCAGCCGATCGTCTCGCTCAAACACGGCGAACTCGTCAAAGTCGAAGCGCTTGCGCGCCTGCTCGACGACGACGACGACCTCATCCCCGCCGAGCGATTTCTGCCCGCCTTCGGCGAGGCCGATCTACGCGAACTCTTCGAGCGCGTGCTCGGGCGCGCGTGCAGCGATCTGCGCACGCTCGAGCGGGGCGGTATCCGCACGCGCGTCTCGATCAACATCCCCGCCCAGGCGCTCGGCGATACACGCTATCGCGCGATGCTCCTCGACACGCTCGGCGCGCACGGCCTCGATGCGCAGCGCGTGACGCTCGAGGTCTTGGAAACCTCCGAAGATACCACCGACGTCTCCAAACATCAGGGCTTTCTCGCAAGCCTTCGCGATCTCGGCGTCGAGATCGAACAAGACGACCTCGGCTCCGCGCACAGCTCGCTCGTGCGACTCGATCAGTATCCGTTCGACGGGGTCAAAATCGATCAAGCGCTCGTGCGGGGTGCGACACGCAATCCGCAGCGCGCCCTCGAGTTCATCCTCTACCTCAGCCGCCTCGCGCACGCGCTCTCCATTCCGGCGACGGTCGAAGGACTCGAGCATCCGGGAATGATCGAGGCCGCCGCGCTCCTCGGCGCGGATCGCGGCCAAGGCTACGGCATCGCGATGCCGATGCCCGCGAGCGAGCTCGCCGCATGGCACAAAGCGTACCGCTATCCGGTCGACGTGCGAGCGCCGCGCACCGCGCTCGGCGCGATGGCGGGCTACTTGCTTTGGGATCTCCAACTGAGCGAGCTCGCACGCTGGCCGAATCTACGCGACGAGTTCGCGCAGCACACGAGCGCCGTCGAACGCTTCGTCGAGGAGCGCTCGCTGCACGGAACCCCGCTCGACGAGCATTTACGCCGCGCGCACGAGCACGCCCGCAACGGCTCGCACGATGCCCTCTACAAGCAAACGCGCCTCGCGATCATCGACGCGTTGCGCGTGTACTGCCTGACCGAGCGTTGAGCGCGCGACTCAGCGCTGCATGAACTTCATGAAGGCTTCGGCTGCCTCGCTCGAACGCAGCGCGGTACCGAAGGCTTCGAACTCGGCGGCGAACGCCGCATCGACGAGTTGAGCGAACGGCGCTTTCAGCAGACGCTTCGACGCGGCGAGCGCCTTTGGCGGAAGTTCCGCGAGCGCACCGCACATCATCGCGACCGCACCATCCACATCGGCGTCGGCGCAGACCTTGGTGACCAGGCCGAGTTCGCGCGCGGTCACCGCGTCGAACTGTTCGCCCGAGAGTATATACCACGACGCGCGCATGCGCCCCGCGATGAGCGGAAAGAGCACGCTCGACGCGCCTTCGGGCACGAGCGCGAGCTTGGTGAACGGCATCGCAAAGCGCGCGGACTCGCCGGCAACCACCGCGTCGCAGTGCATGAGGAGCGTCGTGCCGATCCCGATGGCGACACCCTTGACGCCGGCGATCACCGGCTTCGGAAACGCCGCGAGCCCGCGCAGAAACGCGACGACCGGCAGATCCTCGATCGCGCCGCCGAGCGAAGCGGCCGCGATGAAACCGGCGATGTCGTTTCCGGCGGTGAACGCCTCGCCGCCGAAGATGCCGAGCGCGCGCACGTCGGGATCGTCCTGCGCGTCGCGCAAGCCCGCGGCGAGCGCGGCGTACATCGCCATCGTGATCGCGTTCTTCTTCTCGGGGCGATTGAATCGCAGCGACGCGAGCGCGCCCTCTTTGCTGTAGACGATATGATCGCTCATCGCATCACCACGGCAGCGGGACGAGCGGCGTGGACGAGCGCGCGAGCACGTCGTCGGGCACGAAGAAATCGGGCACGAGCGGCTTGTCGGGATCGTTCGCGTAACGCGCGAAATCGGTCACGCCCGCGGCGCGCAGTACCTCTTCGTCGATGAAGAAATTGCCGGTGGTCGCCGCGGCCGGGCGCTTGAGAATCTCGATCGCGGCATCCGCCACGATCTCGGGCTTGCGCGACGCGTGCGCCATCGCCTCGCCGCCGAGCACGTTGCGCACCGCGGCGGTATCGATCGCGGTGAGCGGCCAGAGCGAGTTAACCGCGATGCCCGCGCCGCGCAGTTCCTCGCTCATGCCGAGCGTGCACATGGACATGCCGAACTTTGCCATCGTGTAGGCGACGTGGTTTTTGAACCAGCGAGACTTCATGTCGAGCGGCGGCGCCATGTTGAGGATGTGCGGATTGCTCGCCTTCGACAGATACGGAATCGTCGCTTTCGAGCAGAGGAACGTGCCGCGCGCGTTGATCTGATTCATCAGGTCGTAGCGCTTCATATCGGTGTCGAGCGTGTTCGTGAGCGAGATCGCGCTCGCGTTGTTGATGCAGGCGTCGATCCCGCCGAAACGCTCCACCGTCAGACGCACGGCGTCGAGCACCTGCTCTTCGTAGCGAATGTCGCAGACGATCGGGAGCGCCTTCCCGCCCGCCGCCTCCACCGCTTCGGCGGCGGAGTAGATCGTGCCGGGAAGTTTTGGGTGCGGCTCGGTCGTCTTCGCGAGGATCGCGACGTTCGCGCCCTCCTGGGCGGCGCGCACCGCGATCGCGAGACCGATGCCGCGGCTCGCGCCCGAGATGAACAGGGTCTTGCCGTTGAGATTCACGTTAGTTTCCTTGCGTCTTGGTTCCGTGTGCGATCTGAATCGTCGTCTCGCCGTTCTCGGCGTTCACCGTCACCGACGTCTGCTCGGGTGCCGAGTCGGCGCCGACTTGAAACACGGCCATCTGCGAATCGCCGGTCGCCATCTTCATCTTCTCGCTGCCCGCCGGGAGCTTCGATTTGTAGAATGCGTAGACTTTGTCGAAGCTGTCCTTGGTCGTGTAGGTCGCGAGCGCGCCGGTGCCCTTCTCGGTCGTTCCCGACAACGAGCCGGCCGAGGTCGCGCCCGGATAGACCGGCGCGCCGAGCGTGCTCGCATCGACCGCTTTGTCGATGCTCACGGTACCGTCTTTGGTCGTGACGGTCATGGACTTGCCGTCGTCGGACTGCGAGACGCTCGCCGGGCCTTCGCTCGTCATGACGGTCGCTTTGTGCGAGCAGGCTGCGAGCGCGACGATCGCCCCGAATACGAGCGCGTAGCGTACAGACTTCATCGTGACCTCCCCTACGTGGCAGCGATGGTAGTTGGTGACGAAGGTTGCTTGCGCGCCGGCTAGGCCTTCCCTGCCCACTCGCGAAGGAGCTTGCCCCGTGTCGAACGCCGCCGTCCGCCTCGCGCTTCCCATCGGCTGTCGTCTGCTCGTCGAAAGCGACGGCGAGCGGATCGTCCGCAGCGAGTTCACCGGCGACGCGGCGACGCGGGGCGCACCGCGCGATGCGCTGCTTCGCGAGACGAGCGCGCAAGTGCGCGCGTATGGGGCGCGTCGGCTGCGGCGGTTCGACCTGCCGCTCGCGCTCGACGGCACCGGTTTTCAGCTCGCGGTGTGGAGTTTCGTCGCCGCCCTCGCGGTCGGCGAGTTGGTCTCGTACGGCGACGTCGCGCGCGCCGTCGGCGCGCCGCGCTCGCACCGCGGCGTCGCGGCGGCGATGGGGCGCACGCCGCACGACCTCTTCGTGCCCGCCCATCGCGTCATCGGTGCCGACGGCCGAATAAAAGGCGCCGGACCCAACTCGGTCCGACGCCGTCTGCTCGCCTTCGAGGGCATCGTGCTGCCCTAACGCGGCTAGGGGAAGAGGTGTCGCCACTCCACGAGCGGGCCGATCCCCACGTTGCGATCCGCCGCCTCACCCGTTTTGATGAAACGCGCCGCAAAATTCAGCGTACGCACGCCCACGAGCCACTGCGAGGCATTGCGCTGCCATCCGAAGGCGAGCGATGCATCGATCTCCGACGCGCGCTCCGGTTTATCCACGTTCGCCGCACCGATCGAGGAGACGTAGTGATCGGTGCCCGAGAGCATCGGCGCGGCGCCGAGGAACGCCTCGATGAAGTGCGTACCGCGCGTTTGGCCATGATACGAGAGGGCGTAGCGCAGACCCGCAAGACGCGACGAGACGACCTGACTCTGCGCGGGAAGCGGCGTGCGCTGGTTGTAGATCGTCTCGCCGAGCCCGAACCAGAGCTTCGCATCGCGATCCACCGCCGCCAGCACTTCGCCGTTGAAGATGCCGATCGACGGCGTCGCCTGGCCGTAGGCCGCGGACGAGCCTTGACGCGGAATCCCGACGACGGGAATGCCCTCGATCTGCGCGGCGAATCGTCGTCCGCCGAGGCGCGCCTGCAGCAGCGGGCCGGCACCGACGCCGGACTGGCTTCCGGCGACGTCGCGGTGGACGCCGATCACGGTGAGAACCTGCACGCCGACGTACGAATGCGGGGCTTGTGCGGTGAGCGCGAGGAGCGCGACGAGCGCGACGGCGATCCGGCGCACTATGGGGTCTTCGCGCCGTCGAGCAGCAGCACGCCTCGCTCGCCGGTATCTTTGAGCTTGTCCACCGCCACGATCGCCGCGCCGAGCGGCGTCGCGGGATCGAGCGCCTCGCTCACCGTGTAGCCGGTGCGCGCTTTCGCTTGCGCGTCGATGGGATCGCGTAGGCTCTGCGGCAGCATCTTGTACTTCCCGATCATTGCGAGCACCGGGCCCGCCTTCGCCTCGAAATTCTTCGGGTCGATCGCGATGACGACCAACGCGCGCTTGGTGCCCTTCACGTCGTGCGTGAAGGCTTCGAAATCGATCCCCATCGCCGCGGCCCGGCGTTTGGCGATCTCGACGCCCGAACCGGTCGCCGCGACCGTGTAGCCCGCCGGCGGCTTTGCCGCGAGGCCGTGGATCCAATCGCCGAGTTGCGCGAGCGTGGCGGGCGTCTGCGCGATCACCTCGGTGCCGCCGACCATGTGGCCGCCGACCGATTGATGCCACGGCTGCGCGACGAGCACGGTGCTGCCGTCGTACACCGGAAAGTCGAGGGTGTTGGTCGCGGCGGGCGCGGGCGACGCGGCAGTCGTCTGCGCGCCCGGCTGCGCGGTCTGCGACGTGTGCGAACACGCGGCGAGTGCCGCGCCGAGCACGGCCATGATGACGAAACGCTTCATGGGCGGCCCCATTCGAGGAGAAGGCTCGCGCGCCCCGTAAGCCAGGAGACCATGTCGTTCGAGGAATTTTGGCCGCGTTATCTGCGCGCCCACAGCGATCCGCGCACGCGCGCGCTCCACGTCGCGGGAACGATCGCCGCCACGGCCATCGTCTTCGGCGCGGTCGCGCTGCGCAAACCCTGGCTCGTCGGCGCGGCGCTCGTGGCCGGATACGGTCCGGCGTGGTACTCGCACGCCGCGATCGAGCACAACAAGCCCGAGACGTTTCGCGCGCCGTTCAGTTCGCTGCGCGCCGATTATCTGATGGCGTGGCACGTCTTACGCGGGAGCATCAACGACGAGATCGCGCGCGCCGGGGGCATCTCCGCGTGAGGCGCGCGATCCTCGCGCTCGCCGCGGTCGCGCTGCTCGCGCTGCGCCCGCACTCGCCCGTCTTCACCGACGCCGACGCCGCGCACCCGATCGTCGTGAGTGCCGGCGAAGAGTTCTTCATCGCGCTTCCATCCAACACGACGACGGGCTTCGCGTGGACGCAGTCGCTCGCCGATGCGAAGGTCGCCGCCTACGAAGGCAACGTGTATCAGCCGCCCTCCAACCCGCAACCCGGCGCGGGCGGCCAGCAAATCTTCATCTACCACGCCAACCGCAGCGGCACGACCGCGATCAAGCTCGCCTACGCGCGCCCCTTCGAACCGGCGGTGCTGCCGGCCAAGGTGCTGACGTTCTTCGTGACGGTTCGATGAGCGACGACGCGCGTCTCTCCTACGGATCGTACCTGCGCGTCGACGATCTTCTCGCGCTGCAGCGGCCGCTCTCGCGCCCCGAGCATCACGACGAGATGCTCTTTATCATCATCCATCAAGTCTACGAACTGTGGTTCAAGCAGCTCATGCACGAACTGCAGGCCGTGCTCGTCGCGCTCGATCGCGACGAGTTGCTGCGCGTCGCCAAGTACTTTCGACGCATCCACACGATCCAGCGGCTACTCGAGCAGCAGATCGACGTACTCGAGACGATGACGCCGCAAGAGTTCAATCAATTCCGCGACAACTTGAATCCCGCGAGCGGTTTTCAATCCATCCAATTTCGCGAGATGGAGTTTCTCTGCGGCATTCGGCGCGTCGAGACGATGCGCCACATCCAGATGAGCGACCCGCAGCGCGCGCGACTCGAACGGCGTCTCGAAGAGCCCTCGCTCTACGATCACGTCAAGCGCCTCCTCGAACGACGCGGGTACGCGACCGCAACGCCCGAAACGCTGCTCGAATCGTTCCGACGCATCTATACGAATGCCGAAGAACAGTACGATCTCTATCTGCTCTGCGAAGACCTCATCGAATTCGACGAACGCCTGCTGCTTTGGCGCGGACGCCACGTTCGCATGGTCGAGCGCATGATCGGTCATCGGCGCGGCACCGGCGGATCGTCGGGTGCCGAGTATCTGCAGCAGACGCTCGTTCATCGGTGCTTCCCGGAGCTCTGGGAAGTCCGCACGCTCTTGGGTGAAGGGAGTTACGCCTCATCGTGATCGCCACGACGCACGCGCGCGAGCGCGACCAGTTTCCGGTGCTGCAGACCTCGACCTATCTGGTGAGCCACTCGATGGGCGCCGCGCCGCTCGGCGCGAAGGCCGCGCTCGACGCCTACTTCGACGACTGGGCGACCGACGGTCCGGAGGCGTGGGATCGCTGGTTCCCCCAGATCCAAGGAATCGCCGACGGACTCGGCAGCATCTTCGGCGCGCCCGCGGGCAGCGTGTTTCTCGGCCCGAACGTCTCGGTGCTGCAGGCGGCGCTCGCCACGTGCTTCGATTTTCGCTCGGAGCGCAACGAGGTCGTGTACGAAGCGCTGCAGTTTCCGTCGCTCACCTACGTGTGGCACGAATGGGAACGCTACGGCGCGGTGCCGCGCCGCGTCGCCTCCGACGACGGTTTCGGGATTCCGACCGAGCGCATCGTCGCCGCGATCACCGAGCGCACCGCGCTCGTCGTGATCTCGCACGCGTACTACGTCTCGGGCGCGATCGTGGACGTCGCGGCGATCCAGGCGCGCTGCCGCGAGGTCGGCGCGATCCTCTGCGTCGACGCGTACCAAACGACGGGCGTCTATCCGTACGACGTCGTGGATCTCGATCTCGACATCGTGACCGGCGGCTCGCACAAATGGCTGCTCGGCGGCCCGGGCTGCGGCTTCATCTACGTCAAGCCCGCGTTGCTCGAACGCTTTCGTCCCGCGGTGACCGGATGGTGGGCGCACGCGGAACCGTTCGCGTTCGAAGCCGCGCCGATGCGCTTCGCGCCCACGATGGCGCGCTTCGGCACGGGTACGCCGACGATCCCGGGCTACGTCGTCGCGCGTCCGGGCCACGACCTCATCCGCCGCGTCGGCATCGCGAACATTCGCGAGCACAACGTGCGCCTGACCACGCGCATCGCCGAGATGGCGCTCGAGCGCCGGCTGCGCGTCAACACGCCGCTCGAACCCACGCGGCGAACGGGATGGATCGGCATCGACTTCGAGGGCTCGCATGCGGTCCAGGCGCGCCTGCTCGAGGAGCGCATCTTCACCGACTATCGACCGGGTTGCGGGATCCGCATGAGCCCCCACTTCTACACGACCGACGAGGAGATCGACCGCTTCTTCGCGGCGGTCGACCGCTTGCGTAGATGAGCACCGCCTCGCTCGTCGTCGATCACACCAAGGTAGGCGCCGCATTCCGGCGCCTTTCTGTTCCGCTCGCCGTGCAGATGCTCGGCGATCAACTGCTCGGTGTGGTGGACACGATCGCGATCGGCTATCTCGGCGCGGTCGCACTCGCGGGCGTCACCGCGGCGACGACCGTCTTCTTCACGCTCATCATGACGCTCGGCGGCCTGTGGAGCGGCATGAGCATCATCGCGGCGCAGCGCATCGGCGCGCACGACGTGGACGGTTTCGCGCGCACGGTACGGGCGGGCGCCATCGTACCCGGTCTCGCGGCGATCGCGATCACGCTCGCGAGCCTCGTCGGCGCGCATCCGCTCATCGGCACGATGATCGGGCATCTCGCCTCGGCGCCCGCGAGCGCGGTCTATCTCGTGCTGCGCTGCGCGTCGCTCGTACCGATCAACATCTCGGCGACGCTCATCGTCGGGCTCGGCGCGGCGGGCAATCGCAAGCTCGGTATCTACCTGCTCGGCATCATCAACCTGATCCACATCCCGTTGCTCGCGGTACTCGCGCTCGGCTGGCTCACGCACCATCCGTTCGGCATCGTGGGAGCCGGCATCAGCACGCTCGCGTCGGAGACGATCGCCGCGATCGCCGCGGTGATCTACGTCGCGCACAAGCCGGTCTATCGCGTCTTTCACGACCTGCGTCTCGATTGGCCGCTCGCGTGGCGCTGCGCGTGGCTCGGCGTACCGGAGAGCGTCTTCGGTTTTGCGCTCGTCGCACCCGACGTCGCGATCGTCGGGATGCTCGCTCCACTCGGTGCAGCCGCAATCGCGGGATTCCGCGCGCTCAACGTCGTCTCCGACCTCACCTTCGTCGTGCCCGGCCCGCTGCAGAGTGCAACGCAGACCGTGATCGGTCAGCGACTCGGCGCGCGCGACGCCGAGGGTGCGCGCTTCTTCTTACGACGCGCGCTGCGCGTCGGCACCGTCGTCACGCTCGCGACCGGCGCGCTCGTCGCGATCGGCGCGTGGCCGCTCGCGTTTCTCTTCACGATGAACGCAAGCGTCGCATCGCTCGCGGCGCTGCCGCTCGCGCTGCACATGGTGACGATGCCGATCAAAGGCTGGGCGATGATCGCGCTCTCGCCGATTCGCGCCGCGGGCGATACGCGGTTTTCGATGATGCTCGGCATCGTGTGCGGCGCGCTCGTGCTCCCGATCGCGTGGTTCTGCATCGAGCGTTTGGGACTCGGCCTCTACAGCGTGCCGATCGCCTGGATCGCCGCGTGGAGCGCGCGAGCGGCGCTCACCGCGCTCAAACTGCGGCGCGGATCGTGGGCCACGCGCGAGCCGCTCGCCGCCTAGGCGATCACGGCGCGAGCGTCGCGGGCTCGACTTCCTCTTGCGAGCCGCGGCCATACCCCGCATAGAGGGCGACGAGCAGCACGACCGCGTGGAGCGCCACATCCCAACCGTAAATCGGCGCGACGCCGAAGAGCGTACTCGTGATCGGGATCAACCCGAGAACGATCAGCACGAGATAGACCCACGTCACCACGCGAGCATAGGCAACCGCGCTCGAGAAGCGCACCGCCGCGAGCAGGCCGATGAGTCCGAAGAGGATGTGGAGCGCGTCGTGCGCGATGTTGACCGGAAAGATGCCACCGATCAGGCGATATGCGGTATCCCACGTGACGACCGGCGCGTCGAAGGGCGCCGCGGGAGCGATCCACGGAATGAACCCCGCAATGCCGGCAACGAGAAAGAGCAGACCGAGGATACGCGAGATCGTCGGAGCGTTCATGGGCGGAACTTCTGTGCAGGCGTGGCTAACTTCTCCTTATGGCAGGCGACCATGCCTTGCGTCCCGAGCATCCGGCGCGTAGGCTCTTGCGTTATATGACCGGGATGTTCAGATTGCTCTCCGCCTGCCTCGCGCTCGCGTTCGCGACGCTCGGCGCCGCGCCCGGAGGGTCGCTTGTGCTCGCGCTCGAGCACCACCGGCAGATCGGGGTGCTGCTCTTTCACCAGGTCTCGGATTCGCCGATCGAGAGCCTCGCCGGCGTCGATCACGTGCAGAAGCCCTGGACGACGCCGGCGGCTTTCGATGCGCTTCTCGGCGATCTCGCGCGCGAAGGCTACCACGTGATCCCGCTCGCGGAGGCACTCGCCTACCTCGACGGTTCGCGCGCGGCCGACACCCTCCCGACCAAGCCACTCCTGCTCACATTCGACGACGGCTACCGCAGCGCGCTGACCGTCGCGACGCCGATCCTGCGCGCCCATCACGACGTGGCGACGATGTTCTTCGAAGGGCACGCGACCGATAATCCGGCGATGCCGGGGCGCCTCGACCGCAACGATCTGCTCGCCATGCAGCGCTCGAGGATCTGGACCCTCGAATCGCACGGCTGGGCCGGACACAGCGACCTTACGATCGACGCGCGCGGAACCACATCGCCGTACTGGTACGCAAACCTCGCGTGGCTGCCGAGCGAGAGCCGCCTCGAGACGCCGGCCGAATTCGAGACACGCGTCGAAGGCGATCTCCACCGCATGCGCACGACCTTCGAGCCGCTCTTGCGCACGACGATCGACGTGTTCGCCTACCCGAGCGGCGAGTACGGCCAGAATCCGCCGCTCCCGCCCGGTGCCGATCCCTCGACCTCGATCGAGGCGGGCCACTCGAATGCGTCGGGCCTCACCCCGCTGCTGCAACGCGCGCTACACGACGCGGGATACGTCGCCGCATTCGCGGTCTCGCTGCCCGACGAAGATCACCTCGCGTCGCGCGGCGACTCGCGCTGGGAACTTCCACGCATCGGGGTCGGCGCGGCGTTTCGCGAGTCGTTTCTCGAAAATCTGAGCGCGCAGCACGGCGTCGAGTACCCCGAGGTCGCCGACGGACGCATCGCCGATCCCGGCCCGATCTGCGCGGCCGACGGCACGCTCTACGTCGCCGCGACGAATCGTCCGACGATCTTTCGGCTCGACGCGCACGGTTCCGAGCTTGGCGCCTCGACGTTCGGCGCGCTCGCAAGCGATCGTCCGAGCGGCAGCGCCGCGATCGCCGCGCTCGACTGCGACGCGCACCACCTCGTCGCCGTGCAGCAAGCGGGCTTCGACCCCGCACCGCAGCCCTATCTCGACCGCTTCCGCCGCGCCGCCGACGGAACGCTCGCGCTCGTCTCACACGAGCCGTTGACGCACGCGATGAATTGGCTCGTGGGAATCGCGCAGCTCGGCCCGACGCTCTACGGCATCGACGACTCCGGCACGATCTTCGACGTACTCACCGGGCGCTCGCTCGCGGTGCTCGACGCCGCGCATCAGCGCAGCGACCGTTTTGCCGGGCTCGCCGCGCACGACGGCCTCCTCTACACGCTCGATCGCGCCGAACATAGACTTATCGCATTCACGCCCGACGGCGCGATCGTCGCTCGCGCGGCAATGGATCCCGACGCACGCGATCTCGCGTTCGACGGCTCTCGCCTGCTGGTCAGCTCGTGGACGAACAACCGCCGCTCGTTACGCATCTACACCGTCGTGGAGGCCCCGCACGCATGAATCGCCGGATCATCGCCATACTCGTCGCCGCGCTCGCGCTGCTCCCGCTCGCGGCGCGAGCCGATCAGGCCGGCTACCTCTACAGCTACGGCGTGGATGAAAGCCGCTACGGCGATATCGTCTTTGCGATCGACGCCTACAAGCCGCTCGGCTCGCCCGATGCGAGCCTTCGCCCCTACGTCGATGTGTTCGCGAATGACGATTCGAAGACGGCGAACGGCGCGGTGCCGCGCATCTACAGCGACAACTACGCGGGCGGCGCGTTCGGCCTCCAGTTCACGAACGAGAAAGGCCTGCGCCTCTTCGCGCAGGTCGGCGCCACCACGACGATCGGCAGCATCGCGAGCGAACCGTCGGGAGGCGACCTGCGCGGCGGCGTGCAGCTCTATCGCGAGTGGGGCGGCGCACGCGGCGCCTACGGCAACTTCTACGGCAGCGGCACGTACTATAGCCGCTACCACGACGCGGTCTTCTACAACCAACTCGAACTTGGAACGGCGACCGGCGGCGCGCATCGCATCGAATACTACGTGCGTCCGGTGTTGACGTTCGACAGCCATCCGTACTACTACGACAACGTCGCGGAGATCACGGCCGGCGTTCGCTTCCACCCCTTCGGCACGCGTGGCCCGACGTTCGCGCTCGAAGAGGCCGCGGGAACCTACCTGCGCGGCGATCTGCTGCCCCCGGACGTCGCGCGCACCTATCTCGATTTTCGCCCCACCATCGCCTACGGAGTCTCGATCTAATGCAGAGCAAGGCCGCGATGGACATCGCGAGCGACGCCGCGCGCGACGCGCTCGCCGCCTTCGGACTCGCTCACGTGCGCGTGTGGCTCGCGGACGGCGATGACACGCCGACGCTCGCCGGAACCGCGACCGCGCAGAGCAACGTCACGTACGGAGGGCTGCGCGAAGCGTTCGTGGCGAAGATGCTCGCGGCCGATCCGGTGCTCTTGCCGCACGCGCAACGCGACGACTGCGACGGCGCGCTTCCCACCGGCGCGTTCCTCGGGACGCCGCTGCGCAGCGAGCGCGGCGTGCACGGCTACCTCGAATGCTATGCGGACGGAGCCCTCTCGTTCGCGGACGCAGCGAAGATCGAAGCGTGGGCACGCGAACTCGGCGCGGCGCTTTCGTCGCTCGCCGCGACGAACGAACTCGAAGCGCCCGCGCGCGGACACGTGCTGCTCGCCGACGACGACGCGTCGATCCGCCGTCTGCTCGAAACGCTGCTCACGCGCAACGGCTTCTCCGTCACGGCGGTCGCCAACGGGCTCGAAGCGTGCGAGCGTGCGCGCGAGGTACGCCCCGATCTCGTGCTGCTCGATTGGATGATGCCGGTTCTCGACGGACGCAGCGCGGCGCAGCGCCTCAAAAGCGATCCCGCGACCCGACACATTCCGATCGTGATGCTCACGAGCCAGAGCCGTACCGAAGACAAAGTCGCGGCACTCGAAGCGGGCGCGCAAGATTACCTCACCAAGCCCTTCGACTCGCGCGAGTTGGTCGCGCGCATCGAGCAACAGTTGCGTTGGCGGCGTCTGCTCGCCGACGATCCGGAGCCGCCTCCCGTCGCGACGCCCGCGCCGACGAGCCATGCGGCGCCGGTGCGCGACGACGGCGACGGCGAACCGCCGACGCCGGCCGACGGCGACTATTGGAGCGCCGCGGTCGCCGCGCAGAACGTCGGCAAGCTGCGCCACGCGCTCGCCTATTACGTGCGCGAGGCGGAGATGCAGGATCGCGCCAAGCAATTTCCGCGCGCCGCCATCGCCTTTCGCAGCGCATCGGTGGTCGCGGGACAGCTCGGCAATCTCGATCTCGCGAACAAATTGCTTCGCCTCTCGGGCAAGATGTATCTGTGCTGGGCGGAGACGTCGAACGACGCGAAGGCGATGCAAGATGCCTACGTGAACGCGGCGCGGTCGTTTCTCTCGGCGGGCAACCTAAAACTCGCGCGCAAGTCGGTCGAGATCGCCGAATCCATGCACTCGGTCATGGCCGACGACCGCCCGTCACCGCTCGGCTAAACGAACGATGCGCGTCTGCCTCCTCACCGAGGGCACCTACCCCTACGTACGCGGCGGCGTCTCGACGTGGTGTCACGAGTTGCTCGTTGGTCTGCCGGAGATCGAGTTCTCGATCTTCGCGCTGGTCGGCAACCCGGCGAGCCGACTGGAGTACGCCTTACCGGCCAACTGCGCGCGCGTGCTCGACCTCCCGCTCTGGGGGCACGAGCGGCTTACGGAGTACAACGCCGACGACGTGCGCTCCGAAGGGCGACGCGACGCGCGCGCGCTGCGCGCGGAGTTCGTGCCGCTCTTCACCGGATTTCTCTCCGAAGTGCTGCGCGGGATGGAGTACGCCTCCGCCGCGACACTCATCGAGCATATCGGCGCGCTCTATCGATACTTTCGCGTGCACGATTACGACTGGACGATGCGCCGCGAAGAGACGTGGAACGTGGCGCTCGATCTCTTCCGCACGCAAGCGTGGCACGCGCGCTTTATGACCTCGCTCGAAGCGATCGAACTCGTGCGCACGCTCTATCGCTATCTCTCGCCGCTCGCGCTCGAACTTCCCGAAACCGACATCATGCATGCGAGCGTCGCCGGACTCTGCGCGCTCCCCGGCATCGCGGCGAAGGCCGTGCGCGGAACGCCGCTCATCCTCACCGAGCACGGCGTCTATCTGCGCGAACGCGTGCTCGCCCTCGCGCGAGCCGGCTTTCCATTCAGCGATCGTTCGATCAAGAAGAATCTCTTCTCGGCGATCGCGCGCGCCACGTACGCCGCCTCCGACGTGATCGCGCCGGTCTGCAGTTACAACACGACCTGGGAGCGCTTTTACGGCGTCCCCGAAGAGCGCGTGCGGGTCATCTACAACGGCGTCGATGCGGCGCGTTTCGAGGACCGCGACACGTGGCCCGAGGTGCCGACCGTCGGTGCCGTGCTGCGCATCGATCCGCTCAAAGATCTGCTCACGATGATCGCGAGCGCCGCGCACGTGCGCGCCGAGGTGCCGAACGTTCGCTACGAATTGTGGGGCCCCGTCCACGACCGCGCCTACGAGGCGGAGTGCCGCGCGCTCGTGAGCGAACTCGGGCTCGACGGGTGCGTGCACTTCATGGGGCCGACGAGCAATCCCACCGACGCCTATGCGGCCTCGAGCGTGGTCGCGCTCTCGAGCATCTCGGAGGGATTTCCCTATACGATCATCGAGGCGATGATGTGCGGCAAGCCGGTCGTCGCGACCGACGTCGGCGGCATTCGCGAGGCGATCGGCACGTGCGGTACGGTCGTTCCGCCCAAACGCCCCGAACGTCTCGCGCAAGCCCTGGTGCCGTACCTGCGCGATCCCGCGATGGCGCGCGCGACCGGCAAAGCGGCGCGGCTGCGCGCGCTCGAACTCTTCACGCAAGCGACCTTTCTCACCAACTATCGGGAGCTCTATCATGGCGTCGTTCACGCCGCACGATGATTTCGAGCCGTTCGAACGGCGCGACCGCGAACTCGAGCGAGCCGCACGCAGCATCATCGCGCAGTGCCGCAACGATCGCTTCGGCCGCGGCTGGCGGCCGAAAGGCGTCGACGAGGTCGCGATTCTGCTCGAAGCTCTCGGCTTCTCGGCCGACATCGTGCACGAGCTCTGGTACCCCGACCTCTTCGCGCTCGCCCGCGACGTCACGACGCTCATCGACAAGTACATCAGCGACGAAGAACGCGCCGAGGAGCGCGATCTCTCGTGGTTTCGGTTGGCGTGTCGCGATTACGCCATCGGCTCGCTCTACTCCGGGCCCTGGGTCATCGCGGTCATCGGGCTCGCCGCGTTCGGTGCCTCGCTCTGGTCGAGCCTCTCGACGCCCCTGCATCTCGCGACGGCGATCGCGCTCGGCGTCTATCTCGCGCAGATCGTGAGCGGTTTCTACGCGCAGGCGATCGCGCGGCGCCTCACCTTCTACTTCTTGCAAGAGAACGCGCCGCTCATGCGCTGGACCTTCGAGCGCTTCACGCTCCTCGCGCTCGCGACGACGCTCGCGGTGGCGGGCGCGCTCTGGCTCGTCTTGCGTCCGGGGTACGGCGATCCCGACGCGTGGCTCGCCGCGTCGTTCTGCGCGGGCAGCGCGATCTTTCAGCTCTCGCTCGCGCCGCTCTACACGCTGCGCCGCTTTGCCTGGATCATCGGCATCGCGGCCGGCGCGACGCTCGCGACGGGGCTCACCTTCGTACTCTTCTTTCATCGCCACGTGGACTTGCCGTGGGAGCCCGCGACGCTCGCACTCGAGATCGGAGCGATCGGTCTGCTGGTGCTCGCCGTCACGCATCGGTCGCTCGCGGCGAGCGCGCGACGCTCGCACGGCGAGCTCGTCGCGCCGAGCGCGCGTTCGATCGTGAAAGCGACGCTTCCGTATGCGGCGTTCGGCGCGCTCTACTTCGCCGCGATTCTCTGCGATCGGCTCTTTGCGGGTTTTGCGGTGGGGCACGGCGCGTACGCCTACGCCTCGGCCTACGAACTCGGTGCCGACATCGCGCTGCTCGCGATCCTTCCAATCACGGGCGTCGCGAACGTGATCCTCGAAGCGCTCCCGCGCCGCATTCTCGAGGGCGCGACCGCGCGCGTCAACGAGATCGGCGCATTCGAACGCGGGATGCTGCGCTTCTATCTCATCGGGCTCGGCGCGCTCGCGCTCGCGATCCTCGCCGCGATCGCCCTCGGCATCGTCGGCGGAACGTGGCTCGTGCGTTCCGAGCATCTGGGCGGCGGCGATCCGAGCGCACTCGCCGTGCTGCAGACCGCGACCGTCGGCTACGCGATCGTCATGGTCGGTCTGTTGAACGCGCAGATCCTGTTCTTCTTGAGCCGTCCCACACCGCTGCTCATCGCGGCGGGCGCGGCGCTCGCAACGACGATCGTGTGGTGCGGCTGGGCACTCGCGCGCGGCTTCGGCTCGGTCGCGATGGCCGACGGCCTCGTGGCAGCGGCGATCGTCTTCGCGCTCCTCACCACGATCTCGACCGCGCGCGCGATGCGCGACTTCACCTACGCCTACTACGCCGCATACTAGCAGACGACCGAAGCGCCTACGCGAGCACGTCTGCGAGCTCGTCGTGGATGCGGGCGTTGCTCGCGAGGATCGAGCGTGCGTCCACGCGCGCCTCGCCGCGATCCACGCGCGTGACGCGACCGCCCGCTTCGCGTACGAGCAGCGTTCCCGCGGCGACGTCCCACGGATGGAGATCGAACTCCCAGAAGCCGTCGAAGCGTCCGCACGCCGTGTAAGCGAGATCGAGCGCAGCGGAGCCGTCGCGCCGCACCGCCTGCGCGCGATGCGACGCCTGCCCGAAGAAGCGCGCGTTACGCTCGTAATCGGCGGGATGAAATCCCGTGCAGAGCATCGCGTCGCCGACGCGTTCGATGGTCGATACGGCGATCGGCGCGTCGTTGCGGCGCGCTCCCGCGCCGCGTTCCGCGGCGAAGCACTCGCCCATCGCGGGAGCATACACGACGCCCGCGATCAGCTCGCCCGCACGCTCGAAGGCGATCGAGATGCAGTAGAGCGGATAGCCGTGCGCGTAGTTCGTCGTTCCGTCGAGCGGGTCCACGATCCAGCGCTCGTCGCTCGTACCGGGCGCCGCACCGCTCTCTTCGGCAAGGACCGCGGCGCTCGGGAAGGCCGCGCGCAGCACGGCGAGGATCGCCGCTTCGCTCGCGCGATCGGCCGCGGTCACCAGATCGGCGCGGCGCCCTTTTTCGGCGATCTCGAGCGGGCGGTTCGCGTGCGCCAGCAGCACGGCGGCCCCCTCGCGGGCGGCTTCGAGCGCTATGGTCAGGGGATCCGGATGCACGACGACCTCTTTCAGCAGCGGGGCAAGACTCAAGCAGACGACCGACTAACTCTTCACATTCGCCGCCCCGCCACCAAGGAGCTCGTGGATGATCGCATCTCGCAAGTCGGCGCTCTGTGCCGCCGCGCTCTCGCTCGGACTCGCCGCCTGCGGCGGTCATGCCACCTCGGCGCTTCCACAAGCCGCCTCCGGCGGCGGCACGCTCCCGAATGCCCACACCGTTACGGCGATGCACGGTCGCGGAGCGCAGGCCGACATCGATGAGGTGGCGCCGCTGCAACTCGTGATCGCGGCGGACGGCACGGGCCGTTTCATCTTCGCTCACGGGCGGGGCCGCGATCGCTCCGTCGCCCCGGGCACGGTCCCCGTTCCAGCCTTCGTGCTTTCGTGCGCGAGCGAACGGCGCGGCGACGACGATGACGATCGCGCGCGCTGCCGATTCGGCCACGGGCACGAAGATGACGGCGCATACTACTACATTCGCGAACGCGCCGAGCAGACGCCGCACCGCGGTGGGCGCGTGCGCCGAGACGACGATGACGACGCGGTGACGCTCTTCGTCACGGGCCCGGGCACGGTGCAGCAGACCGGCATCGCCTTCCCCGCCGCTAACGCCCCGCTCGTCCTCGACGCGCACACGCGCTACCGCTTCGACCTGGTGCGCTCGAACGTACCGCTCGCCACGCCGACGCCGAACGCGACGCCGACGCCCACACCCACGCCGACGCCGAGCGCGATCGGCGCCTGCCTCTCGTACGCGGGCACGGCAGCGGCCGTTGCGAGCGCCCCGAGCCCCGTGCCGACCGCCGGTACCGCCGCGAGCGGCTTCATCACCACGTTCACCAACGGCGCGGCGGCCTCGGCGCCCGCGGCGCTCGCGTGCGCCCCGAACGGCGCCCTCGACATTGCGGGTTCGGGCAACGGTGCGGGTTCCCTCAGCACCTTCTCGCTCGCGACGCAGAGCTTCGCCTCGCTCGTCTCGATCGGCATCGGTCAGCCGATCGCGCGCTTGAGCTCGACGCAGCTCGCGCTCGACGCGGCCGGGAACGCCTACTTCACGGGTGCGGCTCCCGCCGGCGTCGGCAAGGCCATCGCAAACATCCTCGAGCTCTCGCCCTCGGGCACCGTCACCGCGGTTGGGGTCACCGGGCGGGCCTATGCGTACGGTACGGCCGCGAACGGCGCGGCGTACGTCGTCACGCCCGACTCGCTCGGCACGGCCACGTACGATCTCGTACGCCTCTCGAACGGCGTCGCGAGCGCCCCGGTCGCCTTCCCAGCAGCCTGCACCAACCTCAACACGAATAGCGCCTTCGCCGCCGATCCGCGCGGCAATCTCTGGTTCAGCGATGCTACGTGCGGCATCGTCGAGTACGCGACCGCGAGCAATAGCTTCTCGACCTTCGCCGCATCGGCCACCGCGAACGGCGCGAATGCGATCGGCACCGGTCCCGACGGCGCGATCTACCTCGGGAACGTGGATCAACTCGTCCGCTTCGATCCGATCACGCACGCGCTCGCGACGCTCGCACTTCCCGGCATCACCGTGGACGCACTCGCGGCCGGCCCGAACGGCGACCTCTACCTCGCCGCCGACGCCGACAACCAGAGCGCGAGCTGGATCGTTCGCTACAATCTCGCGACCGGCGCGTTCATTGAGTATCCGGGACTAGCCGGCGTCCGCAGCATGGTCGTCGGGAGCGACGGCAAGATCTACGCGGCCGCGACAGCCGACACGATCGAGCGCGTGGATCCCGCGCTCGCGGGCCCGTAGCGAACGGGTGGCCGCTCTCCTACGGCGCCTGCTCCTCGGCCTGTGGCTCGGGGCGCTCGTGAGTTTTGCGTTTCTCTTCGCACCGACGGCGTTTGCGCACGTCGGGCCGACGGCGCCCTTCGCCGCGACGATCGGCGCGTGCGTGCGCGAGCTCGTCATGGTGGGCGATTGGATCGCGATCTCCTGCGCGGGTATCACCGTCGTGACGCGCCTCGAATCGCGACGCGTTGCGGCCGCGATCGTCGCATGCTTGGCTCTTGCGGTGCTGCTCGGCTACGTCGAGACGGCGGCGATCGTCCCGCAGATGGAACGAACGGCGCTGCTCACACCGGCGTACGAAGCGCTTCACCGGCAGAGCAGCGCCGTGTACGGCAGCGCGCTTCTCTTCGTGCTCGTCGCGTTCGTCCTCGCCTTGCGAGAACGACGCGCGGCTTAACTGTGCGACATCGTGTAGTTGAACGTTGACGT
>JAGWSR010000032.1 GCA_028869385.1 bacterium | reverse complement strand
GTGCGGTGATGCGCTCGCCGAACGGCCGGTTCCCGATGTGATCGTGATTCTGCAGGCATTGCACGAAGCGCGAGCGTTCTTCCGCGAGAGCACGCCCGAGTCGCGCGATCGGCCTCGCAGCATACTCGCGATAGTAGCCGTCGCGCTCGCTCGAGATCGCCGTATGGAGACTGTGATGCACCTCGTCGCTCCATGCGGCGTCGCACGGCGCCTTCTCGTTGCTTACGAGCTCCGGGTCGAGGTGCTCGTGCTCGATTGCGATGAAGGCCGGGCGTCCGGCAGCTTCGCGCGCGCGCACGGAGAGCTGCTCGAGGAGCGGCCGCCGTGCGTCCTCATGGAGCGCGGATACGGCGTCGAGGCGTAAACCGTCAAAGCGATACTCCGCGAGCCAATAGCACGCATTCTCGATAATATAAGCGCGCGCGGGCTCATTCGAACGCGAGGTAAGGTCGAGCGCGGGTCCCCACGGCGTCGGGCATCGCTCGTCGAAGAACGATGGAGCGTAGCGATGGAGATAATTTCCCTCGGGGCCAAAGTGATTGTAGACGACGTCGAGGATCACGCAGAGCCCTAGCACGTGGGCCCGCGCGACGAATGCCTTGAGATCGTCCGGGCGCCCATAGGCGCACGACGGTGCGTAGAAGCCGACGCCGTCGTAGCCCCAATTCTTCGATCCCGCCGCTTGAGCGACGGGCATGAGTTCGATCGCGGTAACGCCGAGTTCGGCGAGATATTCCAGATGGGAGGCCGCCGCCGCAAACGTGCCCTCGGGGGTAAACGTGCCGACATGCAGTTCGTAGAAGACGTACTCGCGTTGCGGACGTACGCACGTCTCGGTGCCGGGCTGCCATGCGAATGATGCGGGATCGACGACTTCACTCGGCGCGTGCGGGCCGTGCGGCATGAACCGCGCCGCCGGATCGGGCACGCGCGCATCGTCGTCGAGTTCGTACCAATAGCGCGTACCCGCTCGTGAGTGAAGGTCCACGCATTCGAACCATCCGTCCGCCGTGCGCTGCATCCGCACCTTGCGGTCGCCGTCGCTCGCAACGACGAGCGAGAGGCTCTTTGCCGACGGCGCCCAGAGGCGATAACGCACGCCGCGGTCGCCATCGAGCATGGTCGCGCCCCACGACGTCCGGTACGAAAAGTGCCTAGGCGTGGGACGCATACGTAGCGAGCGGATCCCCGGTGCGTTCGTTCATGAACGCGATCTTCGCGTCGAGGATGCGCAGCGCATTGTCCCACGTAAAGCCGCGTGCGGTATCCGCGGCCTGCTCGCGCATGCGCGAGCGCATGACGGGATCGCCGAAGAGTCGCTCGAGATGCATCGCGAGTTCGCGCGGGTCACCCGTATCGCAGGCGAGCGCATTCTGAAACGGGCGCACGTAATCTTCACCGGTCGAACCGCAGATCGGGATGCCGCCGGATGCCATGACTTCCAAGCCAACGAGGCCGAACGGTTCTCTCCCGCTGTTCGCGAGCACCGCGTCGGCGCACGCATACAGCGTGTAGAGAAGGTCATCCGGAAGAAAGCTGCGGACGTTCACGATATCCGCATGCGACGCCGCGAGCATGTCCCCGACTCCAGCGACATCCGGCGCCTCGAGCGTCACGTGCTCGATCGCGAGCCCACGAGCGGCGGCGCGTTCGAGAACGACATCCGCATACGGCTCGGATCCGCCTCGCAGTATGAGTTGAACGTTCGTCCCTGCGCGGCGCAGATGCGCCACGGCCTCGATCGCTTGTATCCAGCCTTTGTCGGGATCGAATCGTCCCGCTTTGAGAAGGAGCCTGCGCCCCGCCAGGATGCGCCGGAGATGGGCGACGTCGTCCGCTCGAACCGCGGCAAAGATGCGTTCCGGTATGCCGTTCGGGATGACCAGCGATTCCGCACCGCGCCGCGCCAGCTCGAATTTCATGTACTTGCTCACGCAGGTGATGTGAGCGACTCGAGCGAGTTCGGCGAAATCGATCGTCTCGAATCCGAAGGTGTTGTTCGCGTTCCAAACGAGCGTCGCCGCCCGGCGCACCTCTGCTTCGCATAGCTCGCGATGGAGACCGATGATCGCGGGGACGGTCTGCCATTCTTCGGAGAGCACCAAAACCCGTTCGCCGCGTTCAGCTGCTGCTCGAACCATTCCGGTAACGAGCCGTGGGACATCGTGCGCGTAACCGTCGATCTTTTCGACTTCGCCGTCATAGACGTCGCGCGGATGCGAGTCCGAGATCCTTCGGCATGCGCGGTGGAGGGTGAGGTTGCCGCGTTCCTCCGATTCGGGAAGCCTGGGATCGCCGACGAAGATTAGGTCGACCGAATGTCCGCGCTCCGCGAGTGCGCGGGAGATCTCGGTGACGCGAACGCTGAGACCGCCGACCGTCGCATACGGATCGGGGCCTTCGAAGGCGAGCACGACGACGTGCCGTGGAAGATTGCCGTGTGGAAACATGCGCCTAACCTTCCGGCGTATATACCAGAACGATCCAGGTGCTCCTCGCACATCGACATCGGTACCTTCACCCCGTTATTGCCGTCACTCTGCGAACGTCGTGATGCTTTGCGCGGGCAAGGCATAGGTAAAGCTGCCGTTGCTTACGGGCACCGGGGATTGCTGCTGCAGGCCGCCGGCGGCTGTCGTTTGCCACGGCGTCATCGCGTCGAGCGTGGCGTTTTGAATGGTGAAGGTCTGATTGACCGCCGAGCTGCCGCCGTTGATCGCCACGATCACGTAATGGCCGCTGCCCGAGTACGCCGAGACGTAGATCGCTCCCGACGGATTAGCGGTGGCATCGTAGCGGTGGTAGCCGGGCTGGATGAACTTCGAGTACTGCCCCATCGCGTCGCCAAAAAATGTCGGGCTCGGATTGGTGGTATCGGAATCGATAAGCCCGCGGGTGTTCCCGTCATTCGGGTCGTTCCACACCCACCACCACACGTAGGCGTTGTACCGACCGGTGACCATAGAGTTGTGAATTTCCTCGGCGGCGTTGATCGCGTCGGCCATCGTCGGTAACGTGGTGGCGCCTGCCGCGGGCGTGATCCGGTGCTCCGTCATCCAGACGTCTTTTCCGAGACTCTCGGCTTGTGTGTCGTATGACGGCTGCGCGCCATAGAGATGCCCGCCCACGATCGTGACCTTATCGACGGCGTTCGGATCGTTCAACGTCGGAGCGGCCTGCGCCGGATCGAAATGATAGGATTCCGGCATGATCAGGCGCGTGGTTATGGCGGCGCCATCGTTCGCGACCCACGTATCCATTTCGGCCGGAGTCCAGCTGCACGATTCGTAATCCTGACCCGAAAAGTCGGGTTCGTTCTGCATCGAGACGGCGTAGAGCGGCACCCCGTTGCGCTGAAAATACTGAACGAAGTCCTCGAGATACGCAGCGTAATCGGCGTAGTGGGATGGATCGAGGTAGCCCCCGCACAACCCGGGCGCTCTACAGGAACCGCTGTAATAAGGCTGACTGCTGGAACTCGCCTTCCAGATCGTCGGCGGCGTCCACGGCGTGGCGAAGATGATGGCGTTCGGATTAGCCGCGCGCGCTTCGGTAGCGTTTAGCAATTCCTCGGACCATTGAGTCGTCACCCAATTGCCGGCGGCAGAGCCGTCCGGATCGATGCGGACGCGCAGGATGCTGAGTCCAAGACCATTGGTGGGGCTGAAGAGCGCCGTAGCCTGTTGCGTCGTGAGCGTGCCGAGAAACGCGGTTGACCCACCGAAGCCGCGAATGATCTGATCGCTCGCACCGAAATCCACGATGGCCGCGGGTGATGAACTTCCGGATCCGCCGATGGGAGTCGATGTCGGCACCGGCGCGGGAACCGTCGATGCAGGAGACGTGGGCGGCGTCGATCCTCCGCCGCATCCAGCGAGAAGAACGAATACGAAGGGAACCGCAGCATAGGCGTTCGGTGGGCGCTTCATCGCTCTCAAGTATCACGCGTGCGATGCACGGGGATCATTAGGCTTCGATGAATCCACATCCACGGATCGCGTCGATTGGGTTCTACAGTGCAGCCTCGTGCTACGAGGAGCTAGTTACTAAGCGCAAAGCGCGCGTGACAATCGAAGAACATCTTCCGGCACGTGGTTCGGGTTCTCGCAGGTTGGTCCGAACGGACTACTCGTGTGATTCCGAAGGAGGTCATGCGGGGCATTCGGTGATATGAAGAACGGCTACCATGTTGCTCACCATCACCTCGAAGACGCGGCCAGCGCGCGATCTTGGCTATCTCCTTCGAAAGCATCCGGATCGCTTTCAGTCATTTGAACTCTCCTTCGGAGTCGCGTGCGTTTTCTATCCGGCAGCAAGTGATGATGAGTGCACCGTAGCCCTCTATCTCGATGTAGACACCGTCAGTCTCGTGCGCGGAAAGCCGGCCTCATCGGACGGCGGCCTCGTCGACGCATACGTCAACGATCGACCGTATGTGGCTTCTTCGTTTCTCTCGGTTGCGATCGCGCGTGTCTTCACGCAGGGCCTGAACGGACGTTGCGACGAGTCCGGCTTGGCCGAGGCGGTCAGAGATCTCTCCGCGACCGCGATGCCCGTCCGCTGTGACGACGAGGCGCTGCTCAAACGGCTCTTCGAGCCTCTCGGGTACAAGGTGCGGTCGCGGCCCGTTGGAACCGCGCATGCGGAGTTGACGATTTCCGCATCGACCACGTTGCAGCGCTTGCTCAACCATCTTTACGTGCTCATTCCGGTGCTCGACGGATTCAAGCATTATTGGGTTGGCGAAGAGGAAGTGGACAAACTCTTCAGATTCGGCAAAGAGTGGCTCCCCGAACATCCCGAACGCGAATTCATCACGAAGCGCTATCTCAAGCGCGCCCCAAGTCTCGCGCGGGAGGCTGTCTCGAGGCTCGCTGCTGCCGACGATCGTGTGGACCCCGACGTCGCGCCGACGCGCGTGGCCATCGAGGAGCCTGCACTGGAGCGTCCGATGCGACTCCAAGAACGTCGGATGGCATCCGTCGTTTCTGCGTTGCGCAACGTTGGCGCGAGAAGTGTTGTCGATGTCGGTTGCGGCCAAGGAGACCTTCTTACGGCACTCGTGCGGGATTCTCACTTCGAGCGAATCGTCGGGACGGATGTGTCGGCGCGTGAGATGGAGCGGGGTAAGGCGCGCCTCGAGCACGTGCCGATGCCGAGCTCGCGCAGGGAATGCCTCGCGCTGTTCCAGTCATCCGCGCTCTATTTCGACCGTCGACTCAATAATGTCGACGCAATTGCGCTGATCGAGGTGATCGAGCACATCGAGCCCGATCGCCTCGGGGCGCTCGAAGAGGTCATCTTCGGAGCCAACAAGCCGCGTGCCATCGTCGTAACCACCCCAAATCGGGAATACAATGTGATGTTCGCGTCGCTTCCGGCAAATGCGCTGCGACACACCGACCACCGCTTCGAATGGTCTCGGAGCGAATTTCAGACCTGGGCGGAGCATGTCGCGGCGCGACACGGCTATGCCGTGACATTCGAGGCGATCGGTGACGAAGATGCAACGGTCGGCCCTCCAACGCAGATGGCGGTGTTTCAGTGCGCCTAAGCATCCCTGATTTTGCCCTCGTTTCGCTGATCGGCGCTTCCGGCTCCGGTAAATCGACGTTTGCTCTCAAGCATTTTCTCGAAACGGAAATCGTGTCGTCGGATCGCTGTCGCGCACTCGTTGCCGATGACGAAGCGGATCAGAGTTCCACGCGAGATGCATTCGACGTGCTCTACACTATTGTCGGTAAACGCTTGGCCTCTCGGCGCTTGACCGTCATCGATGCGACGAATCTTCGGCCGGAGGATCGTGCGAAGGGCATCGATATCGCGCGCAAGTACCACGCACTCCCCGTCGCAATTGTATTCGATTTTCCGCCCGAATTGAGCGTTGAGAGAAATAAGGGGCGCGCGAATCGGCCCTTCGGAGCCAAGGTCGTGTACGATCACGTTCGCTTGCTGCGAAAGTCGATCAAGAACCTGAGGAGAGAGGGTTACCGCACGATCTACGTGCTCGACGACCCAGCCGCGATCGACGATGTAACGGTCGTTCGTGAGCCCCTCTATAACGATCGCCGAGGCGAGAGCGGTCCATTCGACATCATCGGTGACGTCCACGGCTGCTTTGAAGAGCTGACGGCGCTGCTCGTAAAGCTCGGATACGCGGAGCGCACCCTTGGCGGCAAGGCGACGTGGGCACATCCCGATGGCCGTCGAGCGATCTTTTTGGGTGACCTCGTGGATCGCGGGCCTGGAGTGCTCGACGTGCTCCGCCTCGTTATGTCGATGGTCGAGGCTGGGACAGCCCTCTGCGTGCCCGGGAATCACGAGCGTAAGCTCGCGCGCAAACTGAACGGCAAGAACGTGACGGTAGCCCATGGGTTGGCAGAAACGCTGGCGCAACTCGATACGCTGCCGGACGGCGAACGAGAGGCGTTTGCCGCGAAGACGCGCGAGTTCATCGATGGACTCGTAAGCCACTATTGGCTCGACGGCGGAAAGCTCGTTGTGGCTCATGCCGGGCTTCGCGCCGATATGCAGGGTCGAGGATCGCGCGAAGTTCGTGAGTTTGCGTTGTATGGCGAGACGACGGGCGAAACCGATGAGTTCGGCATGCCCGTAAGGTACGATTGGGCGAAAGAGTACCGCGGCTCGGCAATCGTTGCCTATGGCCATACTCCCGTTCCGGAAGTCGAGTGGGTAAATAAGACGGTGTGTCTGGATACCGGCTGCGTTTACGGCGGCTCGTTGACCGCCATGCGCTACCCAGAGCTGGAGTTCGTCTCGGTGGCAGCGCTGCGCACCTATGTGGAGCCCGTACGTCCGCTCGTGCAGCCCGAGAGCTCGCAGATTCCGGCACAGTCGTTGGCCGATGCCATGCTCGACATCGAGGATGTGCTCGGTAAGCGACGGATCGAGACGAGATTTGGTCGACCCGTCATGATTCCGGCTGAAAACGCTGCTGCCGCGCTAGAAGTCATCAGCCGTTTTTGTGTCGATCCTCGTTGGTTGATCTATCTTCCACCCACGATGTCGCCCTCCGAGACGAGCAAGCGAGAAGCGCTGCTCGAGCATCCCGATGAAGCATTTGCTTATTATCGAAACGCGGGGGTGCAAAAGGTCGTGCTCGAGGAGAAGCACATGGGAAGCCGGGCCGTGCTCGTGATCGCTCGCGATGAAGATTCCGCCCGTCGTCGCTTTGGAGTTACCTCGGGTGACGGCGTCGTGATGTCGAGGACGGGACGCGCGTTCTTCGCCGGCTCCGAGGCGAATCTTGGCGCGGCGCTGATTCGACGGGTTCGTGCTGCGCTGGATAAGGCAGATTTCTGGAATCGCCTGGCGACGGATTGGGTCTGCTTGGACGCGGAGCTCATGCCATGGTCCGCGAAGGCGCAGGAGTTAGTCGACAAGCAATACGCACCGGTTGGGGAAGCGGCAGTTGCTGGCTTGAGTGCCGTTGCCGATCTCTTGGATGTCGCAGCTTCCCGTGGCGTCGAATCGGACGGCAGCTTCGATCGAATCACCGCGCGAAGAGCCGCCGCCGAACGTTACGTGGCGGCGTATCAGCGTTACGTTCGCCCGGTCGACGGCGTCGATGACTTGCGTTTGGCCCCTTTTCACCTGCTCGCTACGGAAGGTTCCGTCCATACGGATAAAACGCATCGCTGGCACATGGACGAATTGGCACGCATATGCGAGTACGACGCGATCTTAACCGCGACGCCGTTTCGTGAAGTCGAGCTCGAAAATGAGCGGGAGGTCGCTGATGCTATTGCCTGGTGGGAATCCCTGACTTCGGCGGGTGGCGAGGGGATGGTCGTGAAGCCCGAGACATTCTTAGCGCGTGACAAGCGTGGTCTCGTGCAACCCGCGCTCAAGGTTCGTGGTCGCGAATATCTCCGCATGGTCTACGGGCCGGAGTACGCCTTGCCCGAGAATATGGAGCGCCTTCGCGAGCGTGCCGTTGCCGGAAAGCGGCGCCTTGCGATGGGTGAGTTCACTCTGGGCATCGAGGCACTGCATCGATTTGTCGAGGGCAAGCCGCTTCGTTCCATTCACGAATGTGCCTTTGGCGTACTCGCGCTCGAAAGCGAACCGATCGACCCGCGGTTGTGAACTGCCGCTACGGAGTGCATCCGAAGACGAAATTTGTCGAAGGCAGCGCACTGCGATAGACGATGTGCTTCGCGTTTCGCACCTTGGCGATCAAGTCGAGGCGATCGGCGATGGGATCGCGCTCGAATACGGGGCCGCGGTCTGAGGTGAAGTCCATCAGCCGCTCATCGCCTGGCGCATACGGAAGCCAAGCGGGAAGCCCGGGGGCGTTCGGATTTCCGTGCAAAGCGAAGTTGGCGAAGTACGCATTCATGCTGTCGGCCATCGCGTGGTCTTGCGCGCTCGCCGTATTGGGCAGGGTGTCGAACGTGAATGGGTTGTCGGAAGCGTGCGGTGCAAGACGTTGATGACTGCGGCGCGCCGTTGGTACGTACCCAAAGCGGTCTAACCATGCCACCTGATGGTGGGCCGTCATGACGCCCGCCAGGTAGCGTTCGCTCTCGTTCATCGTGATATTCGCAGAGATCGTCGATCCGGCATCGCTCGCGACAACGATCGTATCGGTACTCTTGCGATTGGGATCCGTCGCGGGAACGTCGGCGTAGAGCTCGCGCGCGCGCGCTTCGTCGGCGCCAAAGAACGAGAACGGATCGGCGACGCACGGAAGGCCGATGGCCGCCAGCTCGTCGCTCGTCGATCCAACGAGAATCGGCACATAGTTTGCCGACCCGCTGGCGAACGCGGTTTGCGGATCGCTTGGAATGATCGAACCGTCGACAATTTCACCGCCCGTGTAGGTGGTGCGATCGGCTAACCCGATACCCACATCGCTCAAAAGATCGCTGGCCGGGAGCGCGCGTAGGCGTGCGAGCGCCGTAGCATCGCTTCCGTCGATGCCGTAGCCGTGGGCGAAGCGCGCGCCGCGCGTGGACGCATTGTCTGGTCCAGTCGTGCTCGTCAAACCGCCCAAGCCCAAGTCACGACCTTCGCCGGAGAGCACGATCGCTTGCGAAAAGAGTCCATGCGCCTTGGGCGAGATCAGCAACGCCACAACCGATGCGGCACCCGACGACTCGCCCATCACGGTCACGCGCCGAGGGTCGCCGCCGAACGCGGCGGCGTTCGATTGCACCCATTTCAGCGCGGCGATCATGTCCATAATCGCAAAGTTGCCGACGGGGCCCTCGTGGGCGTTCTCGAGCGCGGGGTGATCGAAGAAACCGACGCGGCCGAGGCGATAGTTGAAGCTCACGAACACGAGCCCGCGCTTTGCGAAAGACGATCCATCGTAAACGGCTTGCGACGCCGCACCGACAACGTCGCCACCGCCGTGAATCCACACCAAGATTGGTGCCGGCGCTCGCAGCGGGTGCGGGCGCCACACATTGAGGTAGAGGCAATCTTCCGACGGCGTCGCTCGAAGCGCTGCCCGCGGCCGCTGCAGGCAGGCGTTGCCGAAGCGCGATGCATCGCGTGTTGCAGTCCATGCCGTGGCCGGTTCGGGCGCGTGCCAACGCAAGCGTCCAACGGGCGGCTGCGCGTACGGAATCCCCTTGAATGCGTCGATGCCGTGCTCGGACGTTCCGCGAACCCAACCAGACGACGTGTGGATCAGCGGCGCGACCGGCGCGCCTCCGGTAAGGAGTACGCAAGCGCTAAGGATCGCGGCTGTCAACGAGCTTTTCGGAAAGGCCATGCATCGAGCGCTTTGCCGATGGGCGCATTCACCCTGCCGGAGCGAAAGAAGAACCGATGCCGGTCCAGTTTCGTGGAGACTTTCGCTCTTACAGAGAAACGTCTCCACATCGCAGAGCGCCCTTCGTATGCTCGATGGAATCGCACATAAAGAAACGCTTCGCATCGCTGCGAAGCGTTTCTTTTGCGAACTTATCGGGAGATAACTCCAGTAACGTCGGGGTTAGGGCGTATGCCAGAACTTATACTTGCCCTTGGACCCGGTCAGATAGTACGGCGTCTTTCCGTCCCACCCGAGCGTCCGGTCCAACATGACCGGATGCGTGCAGTTCCGCTGAGTAACCTCGCCGTGGTGTAGCCCCCGAATCTCTTCCAAGTAGCCACGCTTCACGAAGTGGACCTCGTTACGATGTGGACCCACGCAGAACGAGTCGTAGGGATGACGTGTGGCTCCATTAACGGTGTACGCCGTGATCCAAATCCAGGCGTCGGACTGATTGTGGAGCTCCACTCGGGCCTTTTCCATTGGGCCTCCCAATGAAATGGATGGGGCAACGAGCCCAAAGGTAAGGAAGCATTGCTCTGCTTAGTGCCTGGGCTCTGCGGGAGGGCGTCGGCTGTGGAGCGGAGTACCGCCTGCTTGCTAGTATCTTGCTAGTTTCTTTGTACTGCATCGCAGGAGGGCATTCCATTGCGTGCATTTCTTCGCTTCGCGCTCGTGTCGCTGATCGTTACGATGGGGGTTGTTGCAGCCGCAAGACCGTCCGATTCCAAGGACCTGCCTCGACACGACCTACCTCGAGTGGTAATCCACAATAATTCGGATGCGTGGGTATGGATCACGACATACGATGCGGGCGGAATTATTAAGCAGGTCCGCTTCGCTCGGTGCGTGGGCCCCAATACGGAGAAGGCCTATATGTTCGATCAGCCCGTGACCGAAGTGCGCGCCGAAGTCACCCATGCGAACTGCACGCATCCGGTCATGTTGGACCGTACGCTTGGTTGGGACGGAAAGGCGCCGTACTATGTGACGGGGTCCAATGGTAAATATGCCTTCCGGCATACGCCCAAGTAGCGCGCTCCATTTTTTATATGAGGGTCTTGGGTGAGTACCGTTCGCTTGCTAGCAACTTAGCGCAGCTTCGAAGGAGGCCAATTTCCGTGCGTACATTTCTTCGCTTCGCGGTCGTGTCACTTATCGTCACCATGGGATTTGTCGCGTCACCAAAGCCGTCACCGGCGCAGGGCCGGTTACAAGAGGTGGTAGTCCACAATGAGTCGGACGCGTGGGCCTGGATCACGACCTATCAGAATGACATCACCATCACCAGAACGACTTTCGCCAGCTGCGTGGCTCCCCATAAGAACAAGATCTTATTGATCACCAAAACAGACGTGCATGATGTGCGCGCCGAAGTCACGCATAAGAACTGCACCCACCCGGTGATGTTGGACCGGAAGCTCGGGTACGACGGAAAGACGCCGTATTATGTCACGGGGTCCAAAGGTAAATACAAGTTCTGGCACACCCCGTAATTCCATAGTATGTGAAGATCCACGCTGCTGATACGTCCGTGTCACCCTGAGCGCGTCGAAGGGCCGTCCCGCAGCAATGCTGCGCCCTTCGACAGGCTCAGGGTGACTCGACAGGCTCAGGGTGACACGACAGGCTCAGGGTGACACGATCGCCTCGTTCGGTTGCTGATGAAACGCCTCGCATCGCTGCGAGGCGTTTGCATTGGAACTCATCGACGGCGGAAGTTGTCGCTGGCGAGATGCCGCCTACGTTCAGCGCCTACACGCCCTTCGCCATTCGGCTCATCGGCGGTCGGAGCGCTTGGAAAGCCAAGGGGAGCTAGGCGCTCGCTTGGGCGGCCTCGAAGAGGTCTCGATGGAAGCACGTCGGTCATACACCCTCTGGATCGTGCTCGGCATCGTCCTCGTTTTCGGCTTCTTTGTCGGCACGACGTATAACTCGCTCGTCACCCTCGACCAGTCGGTTCAGGCGCAGTGGGGACAGGTGCAAAACGTGTACCAGCGCCGCGCCGATCTCGTTCCGAATTTGGTCGCCACCGTCAAGGGTGCGGCGAACTTTGAGAAGAGCACGTACCTCGCCGTAGCCGAGGCGCGTTCGAAGATCGGGCAGCTATCGCCGCAAGCGATCGCGAGTGCCCCCAACAACCTGCAAGCGTTCTCCCAATATGCGCAGTCGCAAGATCAACTCGGGTTCGCGCTCTCGCATTTGATCGCCGTTTCGGAGCGCTATCCGGATCTTAAGGCGAGCCAGAACTTCCTCACGCTGCAATCGCAGCTCGAGGGAACGGAGAATCGCATCACGGTGGAGCGCAGGCGCTACAACGATGTGGCCCGCGCATTCAACACCAAGCGCGATACGGTGCCGACGGTCTTTATCGTTGGGTTCTTCGGTTCGCGCTTTAACGAGAAGGCCTATTTCGAAGCGCAGCCGGGCGCGCAGAACGTCCCGACGGTCGACTTTTCGAAATGACCGCGGCGGATCGTAAGCGCATCCACGAAGCCGTGGCCGAAGCCGAACGCGGAACGACCGCCCGTATCGGCGTGCGATTCGTTGCCGATGAGAGCGTCGACGCATTCGAACGGGCCAAAGCCGAATTCGAAGCGATCGGGATGCATCGGCACGAGACTCGAAATGCCGCACTCATCCTCGTCGCGCCGAAGGCCAAGCGCTTTGCGGTGATCGGCGACGAACAGTTGCACGCGCGAGTCGGCGATGCGTTTTGGACCGACACGGTCGCAGCGATGCAGCCCCACTTCCGCGAGGGCTCCATCGGCGATGCCGTTGTGCTTGGGCTGCATCGCTTGGGAGCGGAGATGAAGAGGCACTTTCCATCATGATGGCTCTCCTTACGGCCCTGCTTTTGACGGCGATTCCCCCTGCGCCGACGCAGTACGTTACCGACAACGCGCACGCGTTGAGTTCCGATACGCGCTCGCGCTTGGAGACGCAGCTCGAGGCGTTCGATCAGAAAACCGGCGATCAAGTGATCGTGTGGATCGGCGAAACGACGGGCGGCGAACCGCTCGAACAGTTTACGGTCGACGCTGCGCAAGAGTGGCGCGTCGGTAAAAAGGGCAAAGATAACGGCGCCGCACTCTTCATGTTCATGCGCGATCACAAGGTGCGCATCGAGGTCGGGTACGGCTTGGAGAGTGTGCTCACCGACGCGCGTTCCTCCGAAATCATCCGCGATACAATCGTGCCGCACATGAAGCAGGGCGAGACCGATGCAGCGGTCGAGGACGGCGTCGACGCAATGCTCGCGACCATCGATCCGGCGTTCGTGCCGCCGTCGCACGCAACCACGACCGCGGATTCGAGTAGCGATGACACCGCCGCGGCAATCGTCACGCTGTTGATCGTCTTGCTCGTGTTCGGGGGCTTGATCTTTGCCGCGATCGTTACGATTCGCCGGCGCGGCAAACCGAAGGGCGACTGGATGGATGCGTGGATGTTCGGGAGTGCCGCCGAAGTGGCGGGTCGCGGTAGTTCCTCGCATTGGTCCGGCGGCGGCTTTGGAGGAGGCGGTTTCTCGGGCGGCGGCGGCGGATTCGGCGGCGGCGGCGCGAGCGGCGGTTGGTAATCGCGCGTCGGCGCTAACGCCTACAACGCGGCAATCGCGGGTTCGAGCACCTCAGCGCACCACTGACGAAACGTCGTGGGTGTCGTCGCGGATGAGGTGCGCGGAGCGGCTGTGTAGATGCCCGCTCGGACTGCCTGCATCATATGGATGTGCGCGCGCGCCATCGCTTCCGAGCAGCCGCGCGCGAGCATCGCCTCCACCATCGCATCATCTGCGATCTCTTGGAAGCGCACGGGCTTTCGGAGCGCGTCAGAGATGATCGCGGCCATTTCGCGAAACGAGATATCTTCGGGGCCGAGCAGCGCGACGTCGGCCGTTCCGGTCCACGAGCGATCGGTGAGCAGGGACACGGCAACGGCGGCGATGTCGCGCGTGGCGACGCTCGCGAGGGGCAGATCCGCGGGAGTCGGAGAGTAGAAGACGCCGCGCTCGTTGATGGTCCGCGCTTGCCGAAGGATATTATCCATGAAACTCGCGTTGGCGAGCGCGCGATAGTGCACGCCGGTGTCGGCGATGGCGTCGTCCATCGCGATCGATGCCGTGATGTTTCCGGCCGCTCGAGCGCGAGCGTCGCCGCGTCCGAAGCTCGATACCCCCACAACGTGCCGCACCGTTTGGCTTCGCAGCGCCTCGCACGCAGGCAGCGTAAACGAAACGTACGCCTCGTCGACACTCGCAGCGGCTGGATCGGGCGGCACGAGCCAGAAAACCGCGTCGGCTCCTTCGAACGCACGGCGAACCACAGCTGCGTCGCCGTGCGAACCTTCGACGACCTCGACGCGTTCGAGGTGGGCGCTCGCAAGCCGCCCCTTATTACGGGATATGACGCGAACGCGTTCGCCCGCGGCAAGCAGCCGATCCAGAACCTGAGACCCGATCTGTCCGGTCGGTGTGGTCACAACGATCATCGTTCAAACCTGCAGTTATACGAGTATGTCGCTACGCGCCGGTGAGCCAGGCTTTCGCTTCTGCGGCCTGTGATGTGCTGAAGACGCGCACGCTTCCCGGCATCAGGAATCGGAACGCGTTCGTGGCGAGGCGAATCCACTCCACGTCGCTCACGAGGGCGATGCGCTCCCAGCGGGTGAGGTGCCCGAGCCCGATCATCGCGTCCGCCCAGGCAGCGCCGAAATCGAACGACGAGAACGCCGCTCCGAGTTCGTAGTAGCACTTGATCTTCGCGTGATCGCGAAGCTTTGCTTCGATGGCGGGAATGAGCACGCGTTCGTAGTCGTCTTTCGTCACGCGGCCCTGCGCGGAGCACGCGACGACGTCTTCGGGAAAGCCGCTGATGATCTGAATCATTGTATTCCGTGATACCCCGTAAATGCGAAGGGAATGTGAATGGCGTTCCTCGTGGCGTCGCGCCGTATGGGTAGAGTGCGTGTATGGGCCAGGTCTCCACATCGAGCGTTTGCGGCGGCTTGCGAAGCGACGAGGTCGCGTCGCGGTTGCAGCGCTTCGGCCCCAATGCGCTTCCGGAAGAAGCCGCCAATCCGTTGCTGCGTTTCCTCTTGTACTTCTGGGGGCCGATCCCGTGGATGATCGAGGCCGCCGCGGCGCTATCCGCTCTCGTACGGCATTGGGAAGACTTCGTCATCATCCTCGCGCTGTTGCTCATGAATGCGGGCGTGGGCTTTTGGGAAGAATTTCAAGCCGGCAATGCGGTGGCGGCGCTGAAGAGGACACTCGCCTTGAAGGCGCGCGTGAAGCGCGACGGAGATTGGACGTCGATCCCGGCAGCGCAGATCGTCCCCGACGATCTGATCCACGTGAGACTCGGCGATATCGTTCCGGCGGATGCGAGGCTCTGCGACGGTGATCCGATCGAGGTGGATCAATCGACGTTGACCGGAGAGTCTTTGCCCGTTGCACGCAAGCCGGGCGATATCGTCTATTCGGGATCGATCGTCAGGCAGGGCGAGATCGATGCGATCGTCACCGCAACGGGCGCCCACACCTACTTCGGAAAAACGGCGAAGCTGGTCGAGAGCGCGCACACGGTCAGCCACTTTCAGCGTGCGGTCCTCAAGATCGGCAACTATCTCATCGTCATCGCGCTGCTGCTCGTCGCGCTCATTCTCGCGGTCGCGCTCGTTCGCGGAGAGTCGCTCGTTGAAACGCTGCAGTTCGCGCTGGTGCTTACGGTCGCCGCGGTGCCCGTAGCCATGCCGGCCGTGCTCTCGGTCACCATGGCGGTCGGGGCGCGGAATCTTGCGAAGCGTCAGGCGATCGTCACGCGCTTGTCGTCGATGGAGGAGATGGCCGGCATCGACGTACTCTGCGCCGATAAGACGGGCACGCTCACCGGGAACGCACTCACCCTCGGTGAGACGTTCTGCGCGGAGGGCGTGCAGGCGAACGAGGTGCTCTGGGCGGCCGCACGCGCGTCGCAGGAGGCCAGCGCCGATGCCATCGATGCCGCCGTCGTCGCGGGCTCCAAGCAGGCCGACGCGTTCTCGCCGGGTGAGGTTCGCGTAGCGCGCTTTCATCCGTTCGACCCCGTTCGCAAGCGCAGCGAAGCGGAGCTCGAAGACGGTGCGCGATCGTACCGCGTTACCAAAGGTGCGCCGCAGGTCATCATGGATCTCTGCGGCCATGCCGACGAGGCGCGAGTCGCAGCCGCGATCGACGAGTTCGCGGCACGCGGGTATCGCGCGCTCGGCGTCGCCCGCACGAACGATGACGGCTCGTGGCGCTTGCTCGGCATCCTCTCGCTCTACGATCCGCCACGCGGAGATTCCAAGGCGATGATCGAGGCTGCGCGCGCGATGGGCGTGCGCGTCACGATGGTAACCGGAGACCAATTGCCGATTGCGCGCGAGACGGCAAAGACGCTCGGCCTCGGCGATCGCCTCTTCGACGCCGCGCAGTTGTCGGAGGCGAACGTGGAAGCCGCGGACGGGTTCGCGCAAGTCTTCCCGGAGCATAAATTCCGCATCGTCGAAGTCTTGCAGAAGCACGGGCACATCGTCGGGATGACCGGAGACGGCGTCAACGACGCGCCCGCCCTCAAGGAGGCCGACGCCGGCATCGCCGTCTCCGGTGCGACCGACGCGGCGCGCGCGGCGGCGGCGATCGTGTTGATGACGCCGGGGCTTTCGGTCATCGTCGACGCGATCCGAGAGAGTCGTAAGATCTTTCAGCGGATGATCAGCTACGCCACCTATCGCATCGCTGAGACGATCCGCGTACTGCTCTTCATGACGCTCTCGATTTTGGTCTTTCGCTTCTATCCGATCACCGTCGTGATGATCGTGCTCATCGCGCTCCTCAACGACGGGGCGATTCTTTCGATCGCCTACGATCGCGTGCGGTATTCGAATGAGCCGGAAAAGTGGAACATGCGCGAGGTACTGACGATTGCGACCGTCCTCGGCATTGCGGGTGTGATCGCCTCGTTCGGCCTCTTTTACCTCGGCGCGCGCATGCTTCATCTGAGCCGCGACGTACTGCAGAGCCTCATGTATCTCAAGCTTTCGGTCGCGGGACACTTGACAATTTTCGTCACCCGTACGCGCGGCGCGTTCTGGAGTTCTCGTCCGGCCGGCGTGCTGCTCGGCGCCGTCATCGTCACGCAAGTGCTGGCTACGGTGATCGCCATCGGCGGGTTCTTCATGACTCCGCTCGATTGGCGCCTCGCGCTTGGCGTGTGGGGGTACGCCCTCGCCTGGTTCTTGGTGAACGATCGGCTCAAACTCGCAACGCGCCGCGTGCTTCGGGGAGAGGCCGTTCGGCGGCGATTAGCGTGAGCCGACGGGCGCGAAATACGGCGCGTCCGCGAGATCCTCGAGCAGTCCGGCGTGCATGGGCGTCCAGTCGAGCATCGATCGCGTCGACTCGTTCGACGCGGCAAGATTCGCACCGAAGAACATTCCGAGGAAGCCGAAGTGCTCGTGCGCCTGCTCGCGTGCGATCGAACGTACCGGAACGCCGAGATGCGCTCCGAACGACTCCGCGATCGCGCGCGTCGTGATGCCCTCTTCGCCGACGGCATGCAGCACCGAGCCCGCGGAGGCCAATTCGATGCCCAAGCGCACGACGCGTGCGGCATCCAAGCGATGAACGGCGGCCCAGCGGTTCGCGCCGTCGTCGATGTAGGCGGCCAGGCCGCGTTCTCGCGCGATCCGAATCAGTTGCGGGATGAACGCGCGATCGCCGGCGCCATGAACGGTCGGAGCGAAGCGGACGATCATCGATCGAACGCCGCGCTGCGCCGCCTCGAGGGTCACGCGTCCGCTCGTGAGTCGAGGAAAGCTCGCTTCTGGGATCGTCGGAGCATCGCTCTCGGCAATCGGACGGTCGAGCGTGAATCCGGCCAAGCCGGCAGCGACGAGTAACGGCCGATCCGAGCCTGCGAGTGCGTCGATCATCGCTTCGATCGCGCGGGTATCCATTGCCGAAACGCGTCCCATGTTTGCGAAGTCATGATCGAAGCCGAGATGGATGACCCCATCCGAGTCCCGCGCCCCGCGTTCGATCGCCGCGAGATCGTCGAGCGAGCCCGGGAGCGCGGTCGCCCCCATCGCTTCGAGCTTCGCCGCTGCCTCGCTCGAGCGCGCGAGCGCGGTCACCCGGTGCCCGGCACCGAGCAGTTCGGGGATGACGGCGGATCCGATGAACCCCGTCCCTCCGGTCATGAAAAGGTGCATTGCCTCAAAAGCTCCCTGAAAGCGTTGTCAGTTACTGTCGTCAGTCTCTGTCATCAGCGTAGCATGGGATGTCAACCGCTGACATCAGGCGTATAGTAGAGCTGTGGCTCGCTGGGAACCCAACGCACAGACCCGCCTGCAGCAGGCGGCCATGGAACTCTTCCGGGAACGGGGCTTCGACGGGACGTCGGTTGCCGAGATTGCCGAACGGGCAGGTCTTACCGAGCGGACGTTCTTTCGCCACTTTGCGGACAAGCGCGAAGTGCTGTTCGTCGGCGGCGACTGGGTCACGACCGATCTGCGCGCCGGCATCGCCGACGCCCCCGCGGATGCCACGCCGCTCGAAGTCGCGGAGGCCGCGTTCTCGCGTCTCGCCGACGCATTCGAAGAGCGGCGCGAATTCTCGCGAACGCGTCACGCCGTCATCGACGCCAATCCTGAGCTGATGGAACGCGAGCGCCGCAAACTCGCACTGCTCGCAGATTCCGTGGCCGACGGGTTGCGCGAACGCGGCGTGGACGAAACACGGGCACGTCTCGCATCGGAAGTCGGCATGGCGGTCTTCCGCACGGCCTATACCCGCTGGGCTACGAGCAGCGACGGTCGCACCGCGCGAGCGTATCTGCGCGAGGCGTTCGCGCAAGCAAAGGCGCTCTGAGCCGCTCGCATCACGAGGCCCTTTAGGTGCGGGCAAGAAGAGGGGCGCATGAATGGGCGATCGCCTCGCGGCTTCCTTTTCG
>JAGWSR010000007.1 GCA_028869385.1 bacterium | reverse complement strand
GCACGCGCGCCCGGCAAGGCCGTCGTTGAAGCATGGAGATCCCGCGGCTCCTGGTGCGCCCGCATATCGGTTAAAGCAGCGTCGTTCTCTTCAATCTCCGCGGGCGCTTCCACCCACGATGATCCCGCTTTCATGAACGCACCGTTCGTCAGCAAATACACGGCGGTTCCGTTCACACACGCATTTTCAACAACAACATCCATCGTGTCTCGTACGAGCGGCTGCGCCGCGGTATAGAACTGGGCCGTCGTCGCGTATCTGGCCAGGGCCACTTCCTGCGCATGTCGGGTACGGAACAGGATCGTATCGACGGCTCGGTCCACTCGCGTGTGCACCAGCCGCGCGCTGACGACGACGACGAGGACGATGATGAACTCCACGATCGTGCTCTCGACTCGCGTGAGCGCCAGGATTGAGCGCTCGGCAAAAAACTCGAGGGCGGCAAACATGAGGAGCAGGATCGCCGAAGTCAATGCGTAGACAACCGTGCGATTCAGAACGAACTCAACGTCGAAGACTCGATGCTTGAGGATCGCGTAGGCCACGGCAATCGGAATCAAGTCGATCGACAGTGTCGTGTATACCAAGAAGAAAGTGAACGGTAAGATGCCTAACACGAACGAGATCATCGTTACGGCATAGCCGACGCCGCCGATCATGATCGCACCAAAGACGATGCCGACGCGAGCGCGATCTTCGGCTTGCGCCAGCCGCAACGAGAGCAAGGACGCGCCAAGCAGCACGAGCGCCCACAGCCCACACATCACGGCATAAGCAATCGACGATTTCTCGGCAAAAACGTCAAGCATGAACCCCGCAACGACGATTCCATCCACGACGCGTATTGCGCGGGTGCGCTGCGGCGAAGGCGCGGTTCCGGGCAAGCGTATCGCACATGACGCGAGCACCAATACCGGAAAGATATTGCAGAGATCGCGCAGCACCCACGCGACAACCGTGAACGCCGCCGCCGGCATCCAGGAGATCTGCGCGGCAAACGATGACCAGCTCAAGCCGCCGCCGCCGATGAAGAGCATCAACGCGAACACCATCCCACTCGGGCGCCGATATCCGAGATAGGCGACGAGCAGGAGCGCGAATGCCGCCGACAGCACGGCAAAGATCCGATTCGAAAGCCCAGACACGCGCGGGACCGTTGCGCGAACGGCAACCATTCGAATTCCTGATGGCGTCTCCAGGGGTACGTTTACGAGCGCGCCCTTGGGCGCGTAGATCAGCCGTATGCCGTCTGCCCACGGGATGCGATCCACGCGAATGTGGGCCCCCGGCACGATCCCGAGTGCTTGCAACTCGGGGCTAGCCTTCGTAACCGTCGAACCCCGCGCATTACGCTTGGCAAGTTCGAACGGCGGATGATACGCGTCCGGTCCGATCTCAACGACCAGGACCATCGCAAGCCAAAGCAGCGCGAAGGCAGGCAGCAACAGGCGCGTCACCTTCTTACCCGAGTCGCTCATGACGCCGATTTCGTCGCGGCTCGCATTCAACCCGCCGATCGCGGCGGCGGAAGCGGTATCGAGCTTGTCCAATGTTCGATGGCATGAACATCGTGGCGAATTGGCTTGCAGCGTTCTTCGGTACAGGCATGGCGCTCTTCGGCGCTCTCATGACCTACGCGCGCATGAGCGTCGCATCCAATGATGCCGCTACGCAGCCTTGGGTGCTGACGATCGCACGGATCCCCATCCGCAGTCGTTCGGAGCTGTTTGCGTCGCCACGTCCGGATGAAGAACGCGCTTGGGCCGGACCTTTCGTAATGATGCTGTTAGGCGCGGTGATGGGCACGCTCGGATGGATTCACGTCATTTCACACTAGGCGTATGACCTGCAGTTAAGCGCCTCGGCCACTTCGCACGCTGCGTCCTAAAGCTCCCATAACAAATCGCAAATCTTGAGAAAATACTTCTCTCCTAGAGTAGAGGGGGCTCTGCCTCATCACACTTCATAGGGAGAAGGATTCGAAGATGCGCCGATGGATCGCCGCAGCCATGTTTCTCGCGATGACGGGTCTCGCGCACGCAGCGACGATTATCAACCCCAAGCTCATTCCCGACGGCACCTACGTCGTCCACGTGCGGGCGGTCGTTGACGCGAAGAACATCGTCGTGAAGCTCGACAACGGTCTCGACACGTCGTTGACCACCGACCGCGAAGCGATTCTCTTCGACAAACTCACCGCCGGTGAGACCGTCAAGGTTTCAATCGTTCACGGCGTCGTCGTCATGCTTGGGAAGCCCAAATAGCGGCCTAGGCAACGTCCTTCGCGATCGCGCGAGCTACGGCGATCGTGTCGCCGTGCGGCTCCGTCGGGTAGGGATCGCGCCGCAGCGTCCAGGCGCGGTCGTGCTCGAACCAATCGATCGGCTCTGGTTCGGCTCCGTGTTCGAGGGCGGTTCGAAGCGAGCCGAAGTAATGCGACCAGCGATCTTTGTAAAACGTACGCATGAGGCCGCTCCAGTCGCGATTCGCGTAGTCGCGTAATGCGTCGTACGTCTTGCGATCCGGTCCCCACGTCGTAATGATCGTGCGCGCATCGTACTCCAATCGATCCGCCTCGGCATCGGTCGCGCCCCATGCGCGCGCGTATGCGATCCACGGGCCGAGCATGAACTCCACGCGAGTTCCGAGCAATTCGTCCAACTGGTCCATCCGATGCAAAAACTCGGTCGTCAGCGCGGTGAAGGCATCGGAATTCTTGCGGCGATAGGCACTGCGGATGTGCCCAAGCAGGCGACGCCCCCGATTCACCAACACCTGCCGAGTGATATCGCACACGTCGAAACGGTAGCCATCGTGCGCGCGCAGCGCATCGGCTGCGGCGAGCAATTTATGCCATCCGCGCTCGAACTCGTGCGGATCGTACAACCAGTCGGCGTCGATGAACGGGCTTGCGCCCTTGGCATCGAGCGCAGGCTGCGCGTTGAAAATGGATTGTTGCCCTCCCTCTTCCGGGCGCTCGGGCTCACCGTAAGCCGTGCGGGCGAAGATATCCCAGGCCTCAACCGCGTGCGGGTCATCGGCCCCGTACCGCCGCCGCACGTATCCGCGCAGCCAACTCGCCAAATCAACGTCACCGCTGCGCCACACCGAATCGGTCAGCAGATCGAACATCACCGGGTTGTGATCGATGCCCTCGGAGTAGATGTGCACGCCCACGAGGTTGCCGCGCGAGGCGCGCGAGAGGCGTTCGGCCTGGGGAAGCAGATGGGCGATTGCCGAGAGACGTCCTTCGGCAATCGTGGTGCTGCCGTAGTCGTTGATATAGCCCCAGGTCCAGGGAATGCCCCAAAATGCATCCTTCTGCAGCCACTGTCCGTGATCGTCGGCCACGCTGTCCACGATCAAGAGCTTCGTGGGATCGAGCTTCTCCACGACTTCACGACGCGGATTCTCTTGCCACGCGAGCAAGAGCCAGAACGCCTTTGGGTTCGCGCGCAGCATCGCGTCTTGAATCGCTTTGCCCGCCTGCGGCAGAGCCACGTTACCCGCTACGCCGCCTTCGTGCAGCACGTTCACGCTATAGCCCGCCGGCAACCCGAAGCGCGCGTGGAGATGCTCGTAAAAGTGCGCCGCCATCGTCTCGAAGAGATCGCTCGTGGGATCGAGCCAGGCCGGGCGTTCGAAGCCGTACCATTCGCCTTGCGGCACGACCGGCGCGCCGCGATGGCGCTCCGCGAAATCACTGGGCACGAAGCCGCCGAACGCCGGAAACACGGGCGAGATTCCGAGATCGAACATGCGCTGAATGATGCGGCGCCCAAATGCGACGCGACGATCGATCAACTCGCGCGACACGCCGCCGAGCGAGCCCTGAATGTTCCCGAGCCACTGCCAATTCTGATGCGCGGGCGGTTCGATCCACTTCAGCATCTCCTCTTCGCTGTATCCGAACTCGGTGAAGAGATCGAGCCAGATCGCTTCCATGCCGATCTGCTGCATCGCCGTGTTGAACCCGTTGATCGCAAGCACGTCGAGCTCGCGCTCCCAACGCTCCCAATCCCAGTACGGCACGCTGTAGCCGAAGACGTTTTCGTTGAATACGTAGCGGCGCGCGAAGCGCGTGGCGCGCCGCACCTTCGTGGGCGCGGGTGCGACCGAACCGATCTCCAGGTTGCGACCGGCCCACGTGATCTGTCCGCCTGCGTCGTTTTTCAGGTACCAGTTGAACGCGCAAGCGAGCGCCGAGATGCTGGTTCCAGCCAAATCCACAGCCCCGCGCGATCCGGAGATTTCGAAGGCATCGTGCCCATCGTCGCGCGCGGGCAAGAGACGCAGTGAGAATTGCGACGAGAGCTTCGGCACCACCCGTTCGAGCAGCGCGCGCATCGCGTGCGGAGCTTCGGCACGCGCCGCCGCCGCGGGCGCAGCGCCAACCGCTGCAGCTCCGGCAACGACCGTAGCGCCGATGGTGACGATGGCATCTTTTCGCTTCATATCACGTTGTCGAACGTGCCGCTACGATGCTCCTCCCTCGAGTATGCAGGCATTTGCCGCATAAAAACCTAGGTTATCGCGAGCGCAGGCATCGTCCTCACGCGCTCGGGCTAAACGGCACGCTCACCACGATTGTGTCGATCGCCGGCGAACCGCAACTCGGGGTTCCAGCCTGATAATGGAGCGTGCGAACGAGCGCGAGCGCCGCCGCATCCACCGCCATATCGCCCGAACTGCGTTGAATCTGTGCCGATGTCAGCGCCCCATTTGAATCGACCGTGACGCTAACGCTTACCGTAACGGCGGTGGTGATGCCGCTACCGGAGGGAATTGCCTGGGGCGGAAGCGGCGTCCCGACGAGCGATGCGGGCGAACCGACGAACGTACACCCCCCTCCCTCACGGCCCGCACACCCAACAATCGCTAATACGCTCGCGAGTACCGCAAGGCGCAATGACATCCGCATGTGACTAAACCTCCACCGATGCAGCAATGTTCGCGTGAGAGTACGTTCGCTAGATTGCTTGTCGACCTCCCGCCGCTCGCGATCGTTGGATCGTTCCGTGCATCTTCACGATGATTTCACGGCTCGAACGTATGCTGGCACCCTCCATAAGCAAAGGGGACTCTGATGAAACCAGTCATTGCCTACGCATGCATCGCCGCGTTGACCGGCGCACTGAGCGCACCCGCTGCCGCCGCAACCTGTCCGGTCCCGAACAAGGCCGTCGACGTGTCGAATATTCCGAAAATCGATTTTCCGACGACCAAGACCTCGCCCGCTCACGGCACGGTCGTGCTGCATCTCGACATCTCGGCCGAAGGAACCGTCACCACGCATAAAGTCCTTGAGAGCACGGGCAACAAAGATCTCGATCTGGCAGCGCTGCAGGCCGCGCGGCGCGCGACCTATACGCCCGAGTTGATCGAGTGCAAGCCGGTCGCGGGTTCGTACCTGTTCGTCGTCGTCTTTCCCGAGCGCTGACGACGTACGCGAGCCGTGCCGCAGGGTGGGGCGGCCGCTCGCGGAACGAGCGCGCATGAACGTACGCGATATCGATGCCGTCTACTACACGGTGACCAACCTCGAACGCTCCACCGCCTTCTACGCCGAGCTCCTCGGCGTGCCGCCGACTGCCGCTGCGCACGGATATTACAGCGAGTGGACCTTCCCCGGCGGAACCTCATTTGGGCTCTACGCATCGGCCGGATACACCGGCGGGCAGTCGGGGAGCGTGATGTTCGCCGTGGATGACGTCGCCGCGGCGATGGCCGAGTGCAAAGCGCGCGGGATCACCTTCGACGACGACGCGGTCACGGAAACGGCCGTCTGCTATATGGCCTTCGGCCGCGATCCCGACCGCAATCAATTTATCCTCCACCGTCACAAGTAGCGACGGCTACGAGGCGTACTCCTCGAAAAATCGACGTTCTTCGTCGGATCCCGAGCGCAGGATCGGGTAGCGAGCGTGGATTGTCGCGATCGCATCGCGCCAACGCTCGGCCTCTTCCACGATGATCGCGCGCGCCTTCCGCTCGCGCGCGATCGCGTTGAGATCGGCACCGCTCTCGACGTACTCGGCATCGAGATCGTTGGAGCGCGCGAACATGACGACGGCATCGTCGGTATCCACGAGCACCGGCACGTGGCCTCGATCGCGCAGGCGTTGCGCGCTCGCGATCGAGGCGGGGGTAATCCCCGCGATGATGAGCGAGGGCATCTGCAGACGGAACGCCCGCGACGCGACGACCGAGGCGACGGTCGAGATGACGATCGTCATGATGATAACGAGGAACATCACGCCCGCGAGGCGATCTCCTCCGTGCAAGCCCCAAGCGGGAATCTGCGTCGCGTAATAGATGGCGAGCGAAACGGCCACGATTCCGCGTGGAAACACCGCCGCCATGAGCACGCGTTCGCCCCAACGAATCGGCGTTCGCACCGTCGAGATCAGGACGGAGACGACGCGGATGCCGACGAGCGTGGCCACGATCCCGAGCGCGGGCAGCAGTTGCGGTCCGAGCAACTGCACGCGAATCTGCGATGCCATCAGCACGAACACCGTCGAGAGCGCGAGCATCGAGAGGTCTTCTTTGAACGATCGTAACAGGCGCTCGTGCGGCAGCGATTTGAGATCCACGAGCAACCCGCACGCGACGACGGCGGAGAGTCCGCTCTCGTGCGAGACCAATTCGGCGAGCGCGTAGGTGCCGATACCCAGCAGCAACACCACGAGTTTGACGATATCGCTCGACGCCCGCACCATCGCGCGCATCAGGTAGCGCCCCGCGAACCCGCATCCAATGCCGATCGCAACGCCGAAGGCAACGCGCAAGACGGCGTGCCACGCTGCGTCGATCGGGCCGGTCGGGCGCGTCGTGAACGATGCGAACGTCACCGCGGCGATAATCACCCCGATCGCATCGAGCAGCAGACCTTCGGTCTCGAGGAGATGGGCGAGCGCAGCGCGCGGGCGCAGGCGCGCCATCAAGGGCCCGATGACCGTCGGCCCCGTGACGACGCAGATGGCGGCAACCAGCGACGCGACGAGCGGAGGATATGCGAACGAGCGGGCGACGATCGGCACGATCAACAGCACGAGCCCGGCGCCAAGGGCCGCGAGCAATCCGATCGTCACCTTCGGCGTATGGCGCAGATCCACGCGCAGGGTCACTTCGAAGAGCACGATCACGACGGCGAGCGAGAGCAGCGCGCGCGGCCCCGGCGACATGAGGTCGAGATGCAGGAGTCCGATCCCGCTCGGCCCGGCGAGCAGACCGAACCCGAGCAGGGTGACAATGGATGGAATCCCCACGCGACGCGAGAGCGTCCTCGCAACGATCGCCGCCGCCAATACAAAGACGGCGCCGAGTTCCACGATGAGCGCCGGATTACCCGACGGTATGGCCATGGACTTGATTGTATCCGAAATCGCCGATCCCTAACACGAGGAGTGTTGACAGCACCGGAAGCCTCCTGATATAAAGGGCCCACTATGTCGTACGCCTTCGCGCACGTCGTTCACCATCATCACCATCACGGACCGCAGGGTCTCGTGCGGATGATCGTTTGACGCGTTCGAAGTAGCTGTTCAGCTCACGAAGACGGGGTCGCGATTACCGCGACCCCGTCTTTTTTTGTTCTCTCGCCCGAAAGGTTTGCCGTGTACCAGCCCGTGAGCGACCGCCCCGCAAGCGCGGTCGTGATCCTTCCGAAAAATCGAGGCCTCGCAGCGACCGCCGCCGCCGCGTACGACGCGCGCCCCGGCGAAGCCGACGCGCAGCGCACGCTCGCCCGAGGCGAGGATATTCCGCTGCTGGCAAGCGACCTCGCCCGGCGGGGGCGCGACGTCGTCGCCTATACCGGATCCGATCTGCTCGAGGAATGGCTCGCGGCTGGAAATCGCCTCGACCCGCGCCTGGGGGTCGTGACGATCCCCTGGAACGACCCGCGCGCGCGTTTCGGCAAACCCGCGCTCTGTGCAATCGCGCCGCGCGGCTACCGGCTCGCGGAGCGCGGGGTCGTGCGTGCCGCATACTGTGCGCGCTATCCCACGCTCGCGCAGCAGTACCTAGCAACCCTCGCCACGTCCGAACGCAGCATCGAGCCGATTGCGATCAGCGGCACGGTCGAGAACGCCCTCGCCTACGGCATGGCGGAGGTGATGATCGACATCGTGCTCACCGGCAGTACTATCGACGCGATGGACCTTGAGGTACTCGAGGTCATCTTCCGCAGCGATCTCGCGATGCTGGTGACGCGATGATCGAAGACCTGATTCGCCCCGCGATTCGCGCGCTCGCCGACTATCCCGCGCGCGATCTCGACGACCGCGGCATCGAGGTGCGCATGCACCGCAACGAAGCGGCGCTGCCGGTGCCCGCCTTCGTGGTCGACGCGGTGCGCGCGCTCGACGGCGAGATGCTGCGCACCTATCCGACCGAGTTGCAGCGGGCGACGGCCGAGAGCCTCGCGCGGCGCCTGGGATGCGAGCCCGCGCAACTCGCGCTCGGCAACGGAGCCGACGAATTGCTCTACGCGGTGGCACGCACGGTGCTCGAACCCGGCGACGTGATGCTCACCGCCACGCCCACCTTCGGCATGTACGCGCGCGTCGCGGCATGCGCGGGTGCGCAGATTCGCAACGTCGCGTATGCCGAGCGCTGGAGTCTCGATCCCGAGGCGCTGATAGCCGCGGCCGACGAACGCACGCGACTCCTCATCATCGGCAATCCGAACAATCCGACGGGCGATGCGCCGAGCGTCGAAGCCATCGCCGCGATTGCCGCCGCGCTCCCGCGAACCCTCATTGCCATCGACGAAGTGTACCTCGCCTTTTCGGATCGCTCGCTCGTAGGCAGCGTCTGCGCCGAACAGCCGAACGTCGTCGCGATCGGATCGCTCTCGAAGAGCGCCGCGCTCGCGGGCGCTCGCGTGGGATACGCGGTAGCTGATGCGCGGCTCGCGGCCGCATTTCGCCGCTCCATCGGGCCCTATCCGATCGGCGTCGCCTCGCTCGCCGCGGCCAACGCCTACCTGAGCGGCGGCGAGGCCACGGCAGCGTTCGAGCGAGCGCTGCGCGCGCAAGTGCGCCGCAGCCTCGACGCACTCGAAGCATCCCTGCGCCCGGGGGCGCGCGCCATCTGGCGCGGGCCCGCGAACTTTCTGCTCGCCGACCTCGGACCCGACGCATCGCGCATCGTGCGCGCGCTCGGCGAGCGCGGCATCGCCGTTCGCGGCTACGACGCGCCCGAACTCGCCACGATGCTGCGCTTCTGCGCCGCCGACGACGGCACCACCACGCGCGTGGTCACCGCGCTCGAAGCATTGCTGCAAGGAGCCGTCTGTGCGTAGCGGAGCGATTCGACGAACCACGACCGAGACCGATATCGCGGTCGAACTCTCGCTCGACGACGCGCAATCTCGCTCGATTTCAACCGGCAGCGCCATGTTCGATCATCTGCTTCTCGCCTTCGCGTTCCACGCGCGCATCGGCTGCCGCATCGAGGCGCGCTCGCTCGACGGCATTCGCCACCACCTCGTCGAGGATACCGCGATCGCGCTCGGCCAGGCACTCGACGCGGCGCTCGGCGAGCGGCGCGGCATCGTGCGCTACGGGGAACGCACGATTCCCATGGACGACGCGCTGGTGCGCGCCGTCGTGGATCTCGGCGGGCGCGCCTGGTCGCGCACCGCGCTCGACCTTCGCTGCGAACGCATCGAAGATCTCGAGTCGGTCTTCGTGCCGCACTTCTTCGCAAGCCTCGCCCAGCACGCGCGCATGACCCTTCACATCGATCGCTTCGCGGGCGACGATCCGCACCACGTGGTGGAGGCGGCGTTCAAAGCCCTTGCACGCGCCTGCGCGCTCGCTTGGGCGCTCGACCCGAACGCCGACCCCATCGCTTCGACCAAAGGATGCTTCTAACCGCATGGGTAGCCCAACGCTCGGAATCCTCGACCTCGGCGCCGCGAATCGCGCGAACATCGCGCGGGCGCTCGAACGCTGCGGTGCGCGCACGACGTTCGTAACCACGCCCGACGCCATCGAGCGCTGCGACGCGCTCGTGGTTCCCGGCGTAGCGAACGTCGCGTACATCGCCGCGGAACTCGACCGTTTGCAGCTCCGCGAGCCGCTGGTTCGCGCGGCGGAGCGTGGCGTTCCGCTCCTCGGCATCTGCGCCGGCTTTCAACTCTTCTTCGAGCGCAGCGACGAGGCGCCGAACGCGCGCGGGCTCGCCCTCTTCGACGGCGTCGTGCGCGCGCTCTCGGCGCCGCGCCTTCCGCACATGGGATGGAACCTCGTCGAAGAGCGCGAGCGCGCGCCGCAATGGGCCTACTTCGCGCACGGCTTTGCGGCACCGGCGTCGAGCCGTTGCACCGTGGCGACCACCGAACTCGACGGCGAATGCTTTGCCTCGATCGCGCGACGCGACGGCATCCTCGGCGCGCAGTTCCACCCCGAACGAAGCGGTGCGTACGGCGCCGCGTTTCTCGCGTCGTTCGTCGCGCTCGCGAAGGAGACGGCATGCTTGCAAAGCGCGTGATCGCCTGCCTCGACGTTGCGAACGGGCGCGTCGTCAAAGGCGTCAACTTTCTTGGGCTGCGCGATGCGGGCGATCCGGTCGAGGCGGCGCGCACCTACTGCGCGCAGGGCGTCGACGAACTCGTGCTGCTCGATGTGACGGCGACGAACGACCGCCGTGCCTCCGCGTATGACACGGTCGCCGCCGTCTCGGCCGTCATCGACGTTCCGCTCACCGTCGGCGGCGGCGTACGCGATGTCGCCGACGTTGCGCGATTGCTCGACGCCGGAGCCGACAAGGTGGCGATCAACAGCGCGGCCGTCGCCGATCCGTCGCTGCTCACGCGCGCGGCCGAGCGCTTTGGCACTCAATGCGTCGTGATCTCGGTTGACGCGCGACGCACGCCCGCGGGCTACGAGATTGCCACGCATAGCGCCGCCGTGCGGGTGCCACGCGACCCGATCGCCTGGGCGCTGCAAGCGCAGGAACTCGGCGCGGGCGAAGTGCTGCTCACCTCGATCGATCGCGACGGCACGCAGCGGGGCTTCGACACCGATCTGCTCGCCGCCGCGCGCGCGGCATTGCGCGTGCCGATCGTCGCCTCCGGCGGCGCGGGCGATCTCGCGTCATTTGCCGAGGCGTATGCGGCCGGTGCCGACGCGGCGCTCGCCGCATCGGTCTTTCACGACGGTATGCTGCGCATCGCCGAGGTCAAGAGCTACTGCGCCGCGCGCGGCGTGCGAGTGCGCGCATGATCGTCAGCAGCATCGATATCGTGGGCGACAAGGCCGTCCAACTCCAGCAAGGCGAACGCCTCGTGATCGAACGCGACGACGTCTTCGAACTCGCGGATCGCTTCGGACGTTGTGGTGAGATCGCGGTGATCGACATCGACGCGGCGCGCGGAACGGGAGAGAATCGCGCGCTCATCGAGGCGCTCTGTAAGCGCGCGCGTTGCCGCGTCGGCGGCGGTATCCGCGACGTCGAGACCGCGCGCCGCTACCTGCGCGCGGGCGCCCAGTCACTCATCATCGGCACCGCGGCCACGCCGGCGTTGCTCGCAAAGCTCCCGCGCGAGCGCGTCATCGTGGCGCTCGACGCACGCGACGGCAAGGTTGCCACGCACGGCTGGCGTCGCTCGAGCGACGAAACGCCGCTCGAGCGCGCGCGAGAGCTCGAAGCGCTGTGCGCGGGCTTCCTCTTCACGCAGATCGAGCGCGAAGGTATGCTTGGCGGGCTCGACCTGGAGCGCGCCCGCAGCCTGCGCGCGCAAATCGGCGGAGCGCTCACCGTTGCGGGCGGCGTCGCGAGCGTCGAAGAGATCGTCGCCCTCGACCGCGAGCGCATCGACGTGCAAGCGGGTATGGCTATTTATACCGGACGCATCGATCCGGTGGAGGTGCTGCTCGCCTGCGTGAACTTCTCAAAGATGAACGGCCTCATTCCCACGATCGTGAGCGATCTCGATGACGGCACCGCACGCATGCTCGCCTATTCGTCGCCGGAATCGCTGCGCGCGGCGCTGCGTGACGGTACCGGCACCTACTTCAGCCGCAGTCGCGGAGCGCTATGGCGCAAGGGCGAAACCTCGGGCGCTACGCAGCGCCTGGTGCGCGTGGAGCTCGATTGCGATCGCGATGCGCTGCAGTTCATCGTCGAGCAGCAGGGTCCAACCTGCCACACCGGCGCGCCGACGTGCTTCGGCCAGCCAAGCTTTCACTGGAGCACGCTGCAGCGGCGCATCGCCGAGCGCGCCGCGCAGGGCGACGTGCGCTCGTACACGCGCCGCCTGCTCGCCGAGCCCATGCTGCTCGCCGAGAAGATCGCCGAGGAGGCCGCCGAGGTCGTCGAGGCGCGCACGCGCGATGAGGTCGCGTGGGAGTGCGCGGATCTCCTCTACTTCATGACCGTCAAGATGCAGGCCGCCGGAATCGGCGTCGGCGACGTGATGGCACAGCTCGCATCGAGGGCCGTATGAATCAGACCGAAGCGTTGCTCGCGCGCGTCGGCGCGCGTGAGGTGCTCGCGCGCGAAATGACGAGCGCGCTGCCGAACGTCGATGCGATCGTCGCGCACGTGCGCGAGGCCGGCGACGCCGCGCTCGCCGAGTGCGCCGCGCGCTTCGGCGACCCCGCTCCGCGCCGCGTTCCCACGAGCGAGATGCGTACGGCGCTCGACGCCATCGAGCCGACGCTGCGCGACGCGCTCACGCGCGCTGCGGAGCGCATCGAGCGTTTCGCACGGGCGCAGCGCGACGCGTTCGCCGATCTATCGTTCGAAGCGCACGGCATCGTGATGGGGCATCGCCTCATTCCGATCCAGCGCGTAGGCATCTACGTGCCCGCTGGGCGTCACCCGTTGCCCTCATCGCTGCTGATGGGCGCCATTCCCGCGCGCGTCGCGGGCGTGGCGTCGCGGGCCGTGTGCACGCCGCGCGTGACACCCGTCATCCTCGCCGCCGCCGCACTCTGCGGCATCGAGGAACTCTATGAACTCGGCGGACCGCAGGCGATCGCCGCGCTCGCCTACGGTACCGCGCTCGTGCCAAAGGTCGATCTCATCGTCGGTCCGGGCAACGCTTACGTCACCGCCGCCAAGCGCGCGGTCTACGGCGCGTGCGGTATCGATGCACTCGCCGGAGCATCGGAGATCGTGGTCGCGGCGACCGACGATGCCGATGCGCGCATCGTTGCGGCCGATCTCCTCGCCCAGGCCGAGCACGATCCGCAAGCGCGCGCGATCCTCATCACGCCGAGCGCCGCGTTCGCGGACGCCGTCGAAGCCGAAGTGCGACGTCAGCTCGACGAGCTCTCCACCGCACAGACCGCGCGCGCATCGCTCGCGGCAAACGGCGCTGCCGTCGTCGTACCGCTCGCGGAGATTCCGGCACTCTGCAATGCACTCGCGCCCGAGCATCTCTCGCTGCAAGGCGCGCAGGCCGAAGCCCTTGCCGAACAGCTCCGCACGTACGGCACGCTCTTTATCGGCGGCGCCGTCGGCGAGGTCTTCGGCGACTACGGCTCGGGCCCGAATCACGTCCTGCCCACGAATGGCAGCGCGCGCTACAGCTCGGGCCTCTCGGTCCTCACGTTCCTCACCGTGCGCACGTTCGAACGCGCGGGCGGCGCGGTGGATCCCGGGATGATCCGCGACGCGGAGATCATCGCACGCGCCGAAGGGCTCGACGCGCACGCGAACGCGGCGACCATCAGGCTCGATCTATCGCACGTTGAGCAGAGCGATCGCGGCGTGTGCGATGAACGCGCCGGCGAGCGCTAACGCGAGGAACGTAACGGAGAGGAGCGTCTTGGCACGGACGCCCCCGCGGACGAGCGATAGGCAACGCAGCCCCGTCAATCCGTTCCGATCGGCAAACGGCAGGATCGGTCCGATACGAGAGACCAGGTACGTGAACGCCACGATGCCGGCGGCGAGGATGCCGATCGTATAGGGTGCGTCGAGAACGGCGAGGTGAAGGGTGTGAGCGCTCGCGCGCATCGCAAGCAGCTTCTGTGCATCGAGTGCAAGTGCCATCACAACGAGGGCATAGGCCAGGATCCAAAAGCTCGCGGAGAAGAGCGACTGTATGCGCCGAAAGCCTCGGTCGAGCGATTGCACCACGTCGCGCTGATACTCGGCCGTTACGCTGTGGGCGATATGCTCGCTGTGGCGGTTTCCGTGAGCCCGCTCGAGGAGTGTGACGTTAATCTTCGAGGCGACGGCCGTTCGCTGCACCCGTAGAAGCGTTGCAATCCAGCCCAACGGGTTCCGCACGATTGTTCCGAGTCTTTGCGAAACCGTATTGACGAGCTCGCGACGATCGTCTTCGAGAAGGTGCTCGACGAGGCCGCCGCCATCGGCCACATGAAGCGTCTTGCCAAACGTTCGAAATGAAAAGACGTTGCCGTTCACCTCGACGTCGGCAGAGAGAAATCGCGTTTGGGCGTGCAACACGTAGGCGACGACGTGGTTGGCAACGTCAAACGCGGGAGGCTGCCACGAGCCTTGGTAGGTGCTCGTCGGCAATGCGGCGGGCGCGTAGCGGCGAAGCACGCTCGCGACGAACGGCGTCTCGTTGGGTGCGAAGGCGTACTCGTGCCGCGAAGCGGCGACGAGCGACATGCTTCGGATAGTCGAAAGGAGCCCCGTGCCCGCGCAGGTGCGGCAACGCACCCAGCCGCGTCCGCCGCACACCCCGCACGTCACCTTGCCGTTGCCGCTACACTGAAGACACGACACGCGCCCCCCATAGCACGAGCAGTTGTCGCGAACTTGTACGCTCTGCGATTGGGAGCCCACGTACCGCGTCTCGTATCGCGTTACATAGCCCATGCCTCCGCAGCGCGTGCACATGGTACGCCCGCTTCCGCTACAGGGCGTACAGGATACGCGACCCGATCTTCCGCAGTCCCTGCATTCGACTTCTCCGTGGCCTGCGCAGGTATGACACGAACGAATCCAGACGAAGTGCCGTCGTTCGTCTCGAATTTTCAGTTCGCCCTGGTGCCGAAAACCATACTCGGGAAGCGCGCTCGTCGCCCGATGGACCGCCGCGTAGGTCGGGGTCTGCGACTGCAATGCTTCGACGTACTCCTCCACGAGCAGGTCGAGCTCATCTTCGTTCCCCACAAAGACGCTCTCGGAATCTCCCGCGAATCGACCGGCCTTTACGGTGTCTTGGTAGCGAACGAACGGATTCCAATACATCCAGATGTCGAATTCGACCGGTGTAGCCGTCGTCTGTCCGACCGAAAAGGGCACGGACGTTCGCACGTTCTCCGCAACGAACGTGCGAATGAAATGCTCTTGTTCGTCGTGAGGATCACTCATGCGGATGCTCACGAACGAGACTCGCTGCGCTCGCAGAGGTAGGCCATCTCGCCCGTCCAGCTATCGAAACGCCGCACCGGAACCCAGTCGGCGTGTGCGCGTTCGAGCGGCGACGCGTGAAACGCGCGATGCGTGGAGACGTACGGGGCGCATACCACGCCCGCTCGTTCGCGGTGCGGCACGATCGCGCTCTTCCAGGCGTACAACGATCCGCACAAGACGGCCGAGAGCGCCACGAAGAGGAGCAACGCATTTCTGGTCGCGGCGATGAGCCCCTTAACCGCGTACGGATTCATCCCGCACCCCCCGTATTGACGTGTACGAGCCCCGCGTAGAAGCAGCGCGCACACATCGGGCGATACTCGACCGCGCCTTCGATGGCGACTTGCGCGCCGCTCGTGATGCGCTCGCCGCGCTCGTCGAAACGCGGGTTCATCGTCGCCTTGCGTCCGCACGAGCAGATGTTCTTGAGCTCTTCGAGACTATCGGCGAGCGCGAGCAGATACGTGCTGCCCGGAAACGGCTCGCCTGCGAAATCGGTGCGGATGCCGTAGCAGATCACCGGGATGTCGAGCAAGTGCGCCGCACGATGCAGCTGACGTACCTGCTCGGCATGCAGAAACTGCGCTTCGTCGATCAGCACGCACGAAACGCCGCGCAAGCTCGCGATCTCCGCGAAGAAGTCGAGCGCCCCGTCGAACGTCTTCGCCGGCCGCTGCGGACCGATACGCGAGGTGACGACCCCGGCACCAAAGCGATCGTCGATGCCGGCGGTGTAGAGCGCAACATGACGTGCGTTTTCTTCATAGTTGTGTGCGACTTGAATCAACGCGGTCGATTTGCCCGCGTTCATCGCCGAGTATCGAAAGTAAAGTTTTGCCACGCTCGGTTTTACCGGGTCAGGAGATGGGGAGAGAGGGGACCATCGGGCCTTGCACTTTTCCTGGAGAGCATTATGGAGATCGCACACCCATTCCGCTCGCTGGCAGCGTGTCTTGCCATCGCCTCTCTCGTCGCCTGCGGCGGCGGAGGCGGGGGCAGTTCGGCGCTCCCGAGCAGCGGAAGCGGCGGCAGCAGCGGGGGAACCACCGCGCCCGCCGCCGTCACCAACGGCCACAGTAGCGCCGCATCGGCGCTCAACGTGACCGGCAATAGCCTCAACGTCAATCAGTTTGGTACCTTTAACGGTGCCACCGTCTTTGCTATTCGCACCGCCGTCGCCGCGCACGAAGCCGCGCTCGGTGGGGCCCGCCTTCCGTTTGCGTCGGCGACGCCGACCTGTCAAAACGGCGTCGAGTTTTCGCAGACCGGCTCCGGCACCGGGGCGATTACGAAGACGATCGAGTTCTTCTACGATCAGCTCTGCACCCAGCCGCGCAAACTGATCGTCATGAACATCACCTTCACCTCGACGGGCGGCACGTCGCAGGGCACGGAGACGCTCTACGATCAAACGGGCGCCATCGTTGACTACAAGAGCGACAATCTCAGCTTCACCGTGGATAGCACGACGCACCAACTCACGCAGATCAGCGTCGAACAGACCGTCGCGGTGAGCCCGAGCGCGGCACCGTTCTCGCAAAACGGCTTCACCTGCAATTTCGGCGGGTCGAATGCGGTGGATTGCGGCGATGCAAACGTTGCGACCGTCGACGCCCCCAAGATCGACCCGAACGACGACGATGGCGAAGGCGAAAGCCCGTCGCCGAGTCCGAGCGCGTCACCGAGCGGATCGCCAAGTGCTTCGCCCAGCGCCTCACCGACGGCGTCACCCACGCCGTTCGAGGTCGGTTTCAACGGGACGCTGACGGGTACGATCGCGACGCCGTCACCGGCGCCCTCGGCGTCGGCTTCGCCGAGCGCCGCGCCGTCCACCAGTCCGGCCGCCATCCCGATGGACGGCGGCGCATGGAACCAAGGCGCGCAGCAACTGCAGTTGACCATCGCCGGCAACGGCTACCTGGGCGCCGTGGGTTCGATGAGCATCGCTCCCGGAACGCCGCCCGCATGGACGCTCACCGGCGGGACGCAGGTTTCTACGCTCACGGGTTCCGGTACGCTCGTGCTCGGCGACGATGATTCGATCGGCCACGCGAACGTCACGCTCACCGATGCGCAAAACGGCTACACCATCACGCTCACCTCGCAGGGCGACCATCACCTGAGCGGTACCGTTACGAACTCGTCGGGGCAAACACTCGCGACCATCCAGGTGGACGACGCGGGCAACGGGGTGATCGACTACACCTCCGGCGCCACCGGCCGCATCCGCGACTGGGTCGTTCTCAGCTAGCGGCGCCTCGCGCTCCATGTCACGATGAGCGCTCCGTGTCACGATGAGCTCCTATGTGTCATCCTGAGCTTGTCGAAGGACGGGATCGCCCCCTTCGACAGGCTCAGGGTGACACAGTAGGGCTCAGGGTGACACAGTGGGTCTCAGGGTGACACAGTGGGGCGCAGCGTAGCACGGTGTCTACGTGTCATCCTGAGCTTGTCGAAGGACGGTATCGCCCCTTCGACAGGCTCAGGGTGACACAGTAGGGCTCAGGGTGACACGGTGGGGCGCAGCGTAGCACGGTGTCTATGTGTCATCCTGAGCTTGTCGAAGGACAGCGAGCCCGGCGTTTGCACGCCGGGCTCGTTTCATGATGGCGGCCCTTCGACAGGCTCAGGGTGACACAGTGGGGCTCCGCGTGACACGGTCGGGCTCAGGGTGACACAGTGGGGCTCAGGGTGACACGGTCGGGCGCAGGGTGACACATAGAGCTCAGCCTGACACAGGGAGGGCTTACTTCAGGAGGCCGACTTCTTTTCCGACGGATTCGAAGGCGGTGAGGGCGCGGTCCATCTCGTCTTTGGTCAGTTTCGCCGAGAGCTGCGTGCGGATGCGCGCGGTACCTTCGGGGACGACCGGGAAGCCGAAGCCCGTCACGAAGATGCCGCGCTTGAGCAGCTTGTCGCTCATCGCGATCGCGAAAGCCGTGTCGCCGACGATGATCGGTACGATCGCGCTCGGGCCGTCGAGCGGTTTGAAGCCGATCCGTTGCAGACCCGCGCGGAAGTATGCCACGTTCTCCCGCAGGCGCTCCACGATCTCGGGGTGCGCGTCGAGGTAGTCGAGCGCCGCGAGCGAGCTCGCCGCGACCGTCGCCGGCAGCGCGTTCGAGAAGAGCTGCGGACGGGAGCGCTGGATCAACATCTCGATGAGCGCGCTGCTCCCCGCGACGAAACCGCCCGCGGCGCCGCCGAGTGCCTTGCCGAGCGTTCCCGTGATGATGTCCACTTGGCCGGTCAATCCGAAGTGTTCGATCGTGCCGCGGCCCGTTTTGCCCATCACGCCGGTGCCGTGCGAATCGTCGACCACGCTCACCGCGCCGTACTTTTTGCAGAGCGCGACGATCTCGGGGAGCTTGGCGATCGAGCCTTCCATCGAGAACACGCCATCGGTCACGACCAGAATCGGCGACAAGTTGTCGGCCAGGGCCTGCTGAAGGCGCGCTTCGAGATCGGCCATGTCGGCGTGCTTGTACACCGAGCGCTTCGCCTTGCTCGCGAGGCGCACGCCATCGATGATCGAGGCATGATTCAACTCGTCGGAGATGATCGCCGAACCTTCGCCGCAGATCGTTGCGAAGAGGCCGGTGTTCGCGTTCCAGCACGCGACGTACGTAAGCGAGGCTTCGGTGCCGAGAAACTGCGCGATGCGTTCTTCGAGCGTGCGGTGGATATCGAACGTGCCGCAGATGAAGCGCACCGACGCGGTGCCCGCACCGTACTTCTTCAGCCCCTCGATGCCCGCTTCGATCACTTCGGCCTGATCGGAAAGGCCGAGATAGTTGTTGCTAGAGAGGACGATTACGTCGCCCGCCTCTTCCATGTGCACTTCGGGCGCCATCGGCGTCGTCAGGTGTCGCAGATGCTTGTACGTGCCGGCCTTGTGCAGTTCGTCGAGTTCGCTGCGCAGGCGTGCTTCGAAGGCGGTGTTCACTTCGCGAGGTCTCCTTTGAGGTCGAGCACGATCTTGGCGGCTTCGCCGCTGCGCATCAAATCGAAGGCGCGGTCGAAATCGTGGAAGGGCAGCACGTGCGTGATGATCGGGCGCAGGTCCACGCGGCCGCTCTTCACGAGCGCCTGCGTCTGATACCACGTCTCGAACATCTTGCGCCCGTTGATGCCGAGCACGGTCAAACCTTTGAAGATGATGCGCTCGGCGAGATTGATGTTGACGTTGTCGCTCGGAATGCCGAGGAGCGCCGCGGTACCGCCGTTGCGCACCATCTGCAGCCCCATGTCGATCGCGCTGCCGCTGCCCGACATCTCGAGCAGCACCTCCACGCCGTCGCCGTTCGTGCGACGCTTGATCTCATCGACCAAGCCGGGGGTGCGCGCATCGAAGATCTCGTCGGCGCCGAGGCGCTTGGCCAGCTCGAGCTTCGCGGGATTCACGTCGATTGCATAGACCGACGCGGCGCCCGCGGCGCGCGCGACGGGAATCGCCATAAGGCCGATCGAGCCGACGCCGGTGATCACCACGCTCCTGGTGCTCACGCCCGCGGCCATAACCGTGTGCACCGCGTTGCCGAGCGGATCGAAGATCGCGGCAAACTCGTCGGGAATCGCCGGATCGAGTTTCCACACGTTGTACTCGGGCATCGCGATGTACTCGGCGAACGCGCCGTCGCGATCGACGCCGATGATCTTCACGTGCTCGCAGATATGCGCTTGACCGGTGCGGCAGAGCACGCAGGTGAGGTCGGCGATGTGCCCTTCGGCCGAAACGCGGTCGCCGGGTTTCACGAGCGTCACCGCGGCGCCGACCTCAACGACCGTGCCCATGAATTCGTGGCCGATCACGAGCGGCGGTTTGATGCGGTTCTGCGCCCACGTGTCCCACGAGTAGATGTGGAAATCCGTGCCGCAGACGCCAACCTTCTCGACCTTGATCAGGACGTCGGTCGGCCCGATCGCGGGGATCGGCACCTCGTGCAGCGTGAAGCCGGGCTCCGGGCGGAGCTTGGAGAGCGATTTCATCGTGGAAGCCATGTCGGGGGCTAGATATTGCACGAAAAAAGGGCCCGCGCCTTGCGGCGCGAGCCCCTTTTCGTGCTTTCGCGACCGAACGTTACTTAAAAGTCGTACTCGGCCTGGAAGCGGTTGTACTTGAAGAGCGGCAGGCCGCCCGCGTACGTGAACGTCTGCGTGCGCTCGGCGTAGCGGTAGCGAACCATGAAGCCCTTGTATCCGCCCGACTTCGGCATCTTGTTGAAGTAGTACATGGTGTCGAAGTTGGTCTCTTGCGTCGGCGAAACGCCGACCGCGCTGTTGCCGTACGCGTAGAGCGCACGAGCCACGGTCGCAACGAAACGCTTATCGTTCGAGGTGAAGGTCACCGCGAGCTTGGCGCCGTCGCCGAACGCGCGACGGTCGGCCATACCCTGGCTGATCGCCGTCGTGAAGAGCGGATCGGTCGCGTAGCTGTCGGTGTACGGCGACGCCCAGCCGCCGTAGTAGATGGTCGCCGTTCCGGGCGTCGCACCGGCGACGCAGCTCGGCGTGCCGCCGGCCGGAATGAAGTACGGAATGCCCTTGCCGTTGGGCAGGGTGTGCGACGCCGAGCAGATCACGCCTGCGGGCAGCGTCACGTTCGCCGTCTTCGACGGAATGTGGTTGTAGCCGAGCGTCACGGTGACGTTCTGCATCGGATTGAAGCCGCCCTGAAGGCCGAACACCTGCGAGTCGATCAGACCGACCTGCGCGGCGCCCGTGCTCTTCTCGGTGCCGAACTGGCCGGCAACGAACGGATGCAGCTTACCGGCGAACGGATACTTCGCGTCGAGCCAGAGGATGTTCGCGATGTCCGAGACGCCGTAGTAGTAGAGGTTCGCGGCGAGCGGCGAGCTCTTCGGTCCGGTGTAACCCACGCGGCCGTAGAAGAATCCGCTGTTGTCGAGGCCGACGTACTTATTGGTCGTCGTCGAGCTCGCGAGCGAGGTGTAGCCCGGGGCATCGACCGGCGAGTACGTGAGCAGCGTGCTGCGGAAGAACTGCGAGCTCGCACGATCTTCAAAGCCGTCGAAGTAGCCGATCTCGCCGTTCCAGTTCGAGTTGAACTTGAAGCCGAGATCGCCGCCGAGGAACGCGACCGGTTTCAGACGCGAATCCGACGCGTTGGCCCAGGGCGAGTTGAAGACCTGATAGCCGAGCTTGCCGTGCGTCGTCTTGTCGTTGAAGCCGAGGTACGCTTCATACAGCGTGTTCAGTTCGTAGCCCGGAAGCGTGTCGTCGGGGTTGATGCCCGGCGCCTTGTTGTTACCGCAGGGCGGCGTGAAGTGCGACTGCGCCGTGGTGCAGTTGTTGAGCGGGTTGGCGTACAGGTACGTCGCACCGACCGAGAAGCCGGAGTTCGTGAACTTGTACTCGCCGTGCAGATTCAGCGCCGCGTTGAACGACTGCTGGTTGACGCCCGGCGTGTTACCGCTGGCGTTCTGACGCGTGAAATCATACGCGCGGACATAGCCCTTGTACGAGAACGGATTGGGCGTGGCTTTCGCTTGGGCCGAAGCCTGAGCGACCGTCGTGTGCGCCGGTGTTGCCGATGTTTCCGCCAGCGCGACGGTGGTGCCCGCCAAAACGATCGCCGCAAGGCCCATGCCGAGGCGTGCGAGTTTGGTCAACACGTGAAAAAATCTCCCATCGAGATAGAGAAGGCAGGAGGTTACGACGTTAGGGTACCTGGGCAAAATTAAGGCCCATTTAACCCCGTCTTAAGCCTCTGCGGTGCGCCACGAGGCGCCCGAGGTCAAAGACCCCGTCCGTTGTACCGGGGATGCGCCTGGCAGGGAAACCGCTTTAGCCGTACCGGCCGGTGATGTAGTCCTCGGTCCGCTTATCCCGCGGCTTGGTGAAGATCGAGGAAGTGGTCCCCGTCTCGATCAGCTCGCCCATCAAAAAGAAGGTCGTGAAATCGCTGATGCGCGCCGCCTGCTGCATCGAGTGGGTCACGATGACGACCGTGTACTCTTTCTTGAGCGCGTCGATGAGGTCTTCGATCTTGCTCGTGGCGATCGGGTCGAGGGCAGAGGCCGGCTCGTCCATCAGAATCACCTCGGGATCGACCGCGAGGCAGCGCGCGATGCAGAGACGCTGCTGCTGGCCGCCCGAAAGGTCGAGCGCCGTGCGGTCGAGGCGATCCTTGACCTCGTCCCAGAGGGCGGCGCCGCGAAGGCTCTTTTCGCAGATATCCATGAGCTTTTTCTTGTTGCGCTCGCCGTGGATCTTGGGCCCGTACACGACGTTCTCGAAGATTGTCTTCGGGAACGGATTGGGGCGCTGGAAGACCATGCCGATTCGATGACGGATCGTCACCGGGTCGATCCCGCCCGCATAGATATCCTCGCCGTCGAGCAGCACGTGTCCCTCGACGCGCGCGCCGGGCGTCAGATCGTGCAGACGATTGAGCCCGCGGATGAACGTGGACTTACCGCAACCGGACGGGCCGATCAACGCCATGACGCAGTTCTGCGGAACGCTGAGATTCGCGTTCTTGATGGCGTGAAAATTGCCGTAGTAGATGTTCAGGTCGCGCGCTTCGAGCTTGGTCGCGGTCGTAGCGCTCGTCGTTTCCGGATTGGTGGCGATCATCAGGTTTGTACAGCTGGATCCCGTGAAGAGTGGTCGCGTGCTGAATTGAGCCCCGGGCAGAGCGGCTCCTACCCCCGCGCACGCGAGTGTGATTAACGCGTCATTAAGGTGATTAAGAACGCGCCGCGTCGTGGAGCGCGATGGGCGGCGATGTGTCGGCGAACGCGTCCGCATACCACTCCCGCACGTCCGCGAGCGTCATTCCTCGGCAGTACTCTTCGAGAAAGGCCAGGATCTGGCGACGCATCGTGCGCTCGTCCAGCTCGGTACCGATCGATCGCAACATGCGACCACTCTCGCATACCGAGATTAGCTTCTGCTTATCGCCCCTTTAAGATCGTGGTCCGGTGCGCATGATCGGGAGGCGCACGGTGAACGTGGTGCCGCGGCCCAGCATCGATTCGGTCGAGATCGCGCCGCCGTGAGCGTCGACGATGCCTTTGACGATTGCGAGGCCGAGCCCGGCGCCACCCGATTCGCGCGTGCGGGAGCGATCGACCACGTAGAAGCGCTCGAAGATGTGCGGCATATCGCGATACGGGATACCGACGCCGGTATCGCGCACGCGCATGATCGCGTCGTTGCCGTTGGCGTCGAGTTCGAGCGTCACCGAACCGCCCGAGGCGGTGTGGCGGATCGCGTTGTCGATCAGATTCACGAAGACTTGCGCCAGACGATCGGGATCGGCCTCGACGCGCACAGGGCGCATCGCTTTGAGCGAGAGGCGTACGCCCTTGTTCGACGCCTGCGGCTCGAACGACGAGACGATCGGATGCGCGACCTCTTCGAGATCGATTTCGCGCAGGTGCAGCTTCATCTGCCCCGACTCCGTGCGCGCCTGATCGAGCAATTGCTGCACGAGCGCGGCGAGGCGATCGACCTGCGCGAGCACCTGCGGCAGAAAGAGATCGGCGGCCTCTTCGTCGGGCGACTCGATCACCGTCTCGAGCATCAGCTTGATCGATGAGAGCGGCGTGCGCAACTCGTGCGAGACGTTCGAAAGAAACTCTTTGCGGGCGCGTTCGAGGCGTGCGACGTCGGTCTGATCTTCGGCAACGACCGCGACCCCGCCGATCTGCTCGCCGCCGGCGATCGGATAGACGGAGACGCGGTAGATGCGCGTGGTCTGACCGCTGCTGAAGGTCATCGACGCGACCGACGCTTCGCCGCGCAGCGCGTCGTCGATGCGGCGCTCCAATTCCACGTTCGGAATCGAGGCGATCACGTGCGCGCCGACCGCGCGCGCGGGATCGAAGTCGAAGATCGTACCCGACGCGGGATTGGCGAATCGCACGCGCAGCGACGAATCGACGAAGACGACGCCGAGCGGCAGCGCGCGCACGAGGCGCACGAAATCGGCGTCGGCGCGTGGTTCCGGGCGGTCGGGCTCGGCTGCCGCGTCCTGCGCGTCGCGGCGGCGAAAGAGCCGCTGCGACCATCGCTCAAGCATCGTCGCTCGCCCGTCGTCTAGGCTTTGTACATGTAGCCGCGGCTGCGCACCGTCAGGATGTGCCGCGGATTGCGCGAGTCTTCTTCGATCTTCTCGCGCAGCCAGCGAATGTGCACGCTGACCGTCTGCTGCTCGCCTTCGAAATCATAGCCCCAAACCTTATCGAGCAAGGTCTGACGCGTGACGACGCGCCCGTTGTTCTCCATGAGCACGCGAAGCAACGCGAACTCCTTGGGCGCGAGCGCGACCTCTTTGCCGCGCACCGTCAGTTGCTGGCGCGACGGATCGAGCACGATCTCGCCGAGCGCGATCGCCTCTTCGTGTCCGCCTTGCAGCGGCGCCTGACGACGCAGCCGCGCCTTGACGCGCGCGAGAAATTCGTGCAGCGCGAACGGTTTGGTGACGTAATCGTCGGCGCCGAGCTCGAGCGCGAGCACCTTATCGATCTCCTGATCCTTCGCGGTGAGCATGATGATCGGGACCGATGAAAACTTGCGAATCTCTTTGCAGGCCTCGATGCCGTCGAGCACCGGGAGCATGATGTCGAGCACGACCAAATCGGGCGTCTCGCGCTGCGCCATCGCCACGGCGCTGCGACCATCGCTCGCGGTCACGACCGTGTAGCCGCTGCGCTCGAGATTGAAGCGCAGCGTCTGCAGGATGGCCGACTCATCGTCAACGACCAGAATCTTCTTGTTGAAGTCCGGGCTCTTGACGAAGGTGCCTCTAGACGGTTTCGTCTCCAGAGATCCGTTCATACGATTTCACGATCGCGCTGTAATCGAGCGCGCCGTCCCCTTCCGACGAGCGAGCGGTGTAGAGTTGGTACGCGAGCCCCGTTGCCGGCATCGGCATCATCATCGAGCGCGCCGCATCCAAAGCGGCGGCGACGTCCTTGCGCAGCAGATCCATCGCGAACCCGCCTTCGAACGTCCCTGCCAACCACGTTTTCGGCAGCCACTGATCCAGGACGTAGTTCGACCCGGTCGCAGTTGCGATGACCTTGCGAACCGCCTCCAGATCGGCGCCGGCTCGCTTGGCGAACTGCAGCGCCTCGGCATTCGCGATCATGACGGTCGAGATGATGATCTGGTTGACGAGCTTGACCGTCTCACCCATGCCGATCCCGCCGAGGAGCGTCGGGTTCCCCATCGCCTTGAGCACGGGCTCCACCCGTGCGAAGACCGCCGGGTCGGCGCCGACCATGATCGTAAGGGTGCCGGTGCCCGCCCGCATGGGACCGCCGCTCACCGGGGCATCCACGAAATCAACGCCGAGCGGCGCAAGCCGCTGCGCGAAGGCGCGCGAGGCGACGGGGGAGATCGTGGACATGTCGATGACCGTGAGTCCGGCGTGGGCCCCGGCCGCGACGCCGCGCGGGCCGAAGAGCGCCTCCTCAACCTGCGGCGCGTCGGGCACGCAGAGAATCACCACGTCGCACGCGCTCGCGAGCGCGGCTCCGTCGGGGGCTTCGTCCACGCCGTCGGCGCGCAGGCGCTCCAGCGCCTCGCGGCGGCGATAGACGGCGGCGGTTACGGGAAATTCGTTGCGGCGCAGCGAGCGGGCCATCGGCTCGCCCATCGCGCCGAGGCCGATGAATCCAATGCGTGGGGGAGGCGTCACGCGCGCCAATTTCCTACAGGCGACGCTCCGCTCCTGGCCGAAGCGCCGTGGACCATGAGCAATGCAACCGCGATTCGCCGCCCGACCTTCGACGAGATGAACCTCTCGACGGGCAAACGCACCCGCCTGCACCGTTTGATGTACGAACACGGTCCGGCCAACGGCACCCTGATGATTCTGCCGATCGACCAAGGCCTCGAGCATGGCCCGATCGATTTCTTCGACAATCCCGAATCCATCGACACCGATTGGATTTACCGTCTCGCGGTCGCGGGCAAGTTCTCGGGCATCGCGCTGCACATCGGCCTCGCCGAAAAATATCAGAAGAACTACGCCGGCCGCGTGCCGCTCGTCCTCAAAATCAACGGCAAAACGAACGTTCCGGCGGATGACGACGCGTTCAGCCCGCTCACCTCGTCGGTCGAAGACGCGGTGCGCTTGGGCGCCGATGCGGTCGGATACACACTCTACGTCGGCAGCCCGGCGCAAGACGTGGACATCGCGCAGTGCAACGACGTGCGCCGCGAATGCGAGCGTTACGGCATGCCGCTCATCGTATGGGCCTATCCGCGCGGCGCGGCGATCAAAGCCAAGGGCGGCATCGACTCGCTCTACGCCGTGGATTACGCCGCGCGCGTCGCGTGCGAAGTCGGCTGCGACATCGTGAAGCTCAACGAGCCGAAGTACGAAGCCGACAAGGCCGCCGTGCTGCCCAAGCCCTACAACACCATGCAGTTTAACGACGTCGAGGGCCTCAAGAAGGTCGTGAAGTCGGCCGGTCGCACGCTCGTGCTCGTCTCGGGCGGATCCAAAATGGGCGACGACGCAACCATCCAGAAGGCGCGCGCCGCGATGGAATCCGGCTGCGTCGGCCTCATCTTCGGCCGCAACATGTGGCAGCGCGCGTGGGACGACGCGCTCTCGATGTCGACCCGCATGCACGAGCTCATGAAGGGCTACGGCCAAGAGTAGGAACTGGGACTGGGAGGCGGGCCTAGGTCCCGGCCTCGCTCCCCCTTCGGCGCGGGGACGCCCGCGTTTTCCCCTCCTTGGGAAAACGCTGCTCGCTGACATCGGCCTCTCGCCCTCCGGGCTTCGGCCGATGCTCAGACGCCCCGTGCCGAAGGGGGAGCGAGTCCGGGACCTAGGCTGCATCTTGGGGGGACGGCTTGGGGTATGATGCTGATATGAGTGACGTCGGGGTTATTGGGACGGTTGAGGAGCGGGTGAATGCGGCGCTTGATATCGTTCGGCCGGGGATTCATGCGGATGGCGGCGAGGTGTGGCTGATTCGCGTGGATGGCTCGACGGCGTACGTGCAGATGCTCGGCGCGTGCGGCGGATGTCCCGCTTCGACGATGACGCTCAAGGGCGCGATCGAAGCGGTCGTGACGGCGCAGGTTCCCGAGATCACCGAAGTGCTTCAGGTCTGAGATTCAGACTCCATTGAAAAAGCGAAGGGCCGCTCGTTCGAGCGGCCCTTCTGCGTTTGTCCTTTTGTGCTATGCGCTTAGTGCGCGCCCGCGCATTTCGCGCAGTAGTAACTCACGGCACCTGCGTGTGCTTGCGGGACCATGTGCTCGCGCACGGAGCGTTTGCCGCACTGCGCGCAGGCGTAGGTCGTGCCGAGCGACGGCGCGGTCTCCATGCCTTCGTTGCGCTTGGCGATGAACGCGATCGCGTAGATAACGACGCCGAGCACCAGCGGCGCCGTAGCAAAGAACCTTCCGAGCTGTTCGGCCGAGATCGTAGAATCCATAACGGGTCATCCTTGTTCGAAAGAGCAGCGCTGCAGCCCTCGCGTCAGAGGTGTAAAACTCCCGCATAACCGGTCAACTCGACATATCCGACACCCAGCCGCGCGCCGGTCGTCGCATCGCGCACCTCGACGGCGCCCTCCCAATAGCTCGTCCCGGTGGCGTCGGCCAGCTCTTGGTCGCGCATGACGGGGACGAGTTCGAGCTCGTGCGGGTACCCCTTCACGCGCACGCGCCATCCGCTCGGGTACGTCGCGCCGGTATGCGGACTGCGCCACGAACCGGTCGCGGCGATCGAAAAGCCCGAAAGGGGAACGTACGTCACCGTTCCGTTCGGCGCGACGATGCTGCCCGACGACTGCGGGGTGGTGCCGCCGTCCTTCTGCCGCAGCCGATAGAGCATGATCTCCCGGTCGTCGTCGAGTTGGAGTGAAAACCAATCCCAACCGGCCTGATTCGCCTGCAGTTCGTCGGAGCCGTACTCGTGATCCATCCACGAGATGCCGTCCACCGCATACGTCACGCCATCGACGCGCAGCGTGCCCGTCGTCGGCAGGCGCGTGAACGAATAATAATGCGACGCACACGACGCGCACGCGCCCTTGCGCGAGACGCCGTCGTGCCCGTGAATCGCCGGCGGTTTGCGCGACTGCATCACGAGATCGAGCGCATTGCCGCCATTGCTCGCGACCAAATGCATGCGCGGCCGCAGCGCGCTCGTGCCGGTCAAACGCCACGCACCCGCCCGCACATCGAGCTTCGACTCCGACGCGAATCCCTGCCCGAGCGCATCGCGCGCAAACGTCTGCGCATACGTAAAGCGCCCGCTCTTCTCATCGGTAATCGCAAAGTGCGCCGGATAGAGCTGATACGCATACCACTGACTCTGCCCCGCCCCCCACGTCGAAGCCCGCGGCTCGAGCCCAATCCGAAAAAACGTCAACTCAAACCCAAACCGCCGCCCATCCTTCGCCCGAAGATGCCCGGTAAAATACCACCACTCCGTCCGATACGCATCATGCGCAAAATGATCGCGCGGAAACCGATACCGATACGGCGCCACCGCCGCCCGAAACCCACCCGTCTCCGCCACCGCAGGAACCATCCCCGACAAACCAACGAGCACCGCCAAAACAACGGCAACAACAAAGCGCATTAGCGACATGCTCCCTTCCGCAATCCCACCAGCGCAACTGGCGCGATGCATACGCAACGCGGAGCATCCGAGCATCGCCCGAAGCCCGCGATGGCCGAGCGGCCGATGTCGGTAAACGCCCGCCCGCAAACCACAATCCATCCCCCAAAGCGTCGCGCGAGCGCCGCAGGCGCGACGCGCATGGAACGCGGGGCATCCGAGCATCGGCCGAAGCCCAGGATGGGCGAGAGGCCGATGTCGGTGAGTAGGATTTTCACACGATGTGAAAATCCGGGCGTCCCCGCGAGCCATGCGCGTCGCGCCTGCGGCGATCGCGCCCGCCGCAACCTACTCAACCCGCATCACCTCCGAAGAATGCACCCGCGAAGCCACCACCGCCGGATACACCGCCGCCACAATCGCCGCGACCACCACCATCGCGAACGCCTGCAGATAGAACCACCCCGGCGAGTGCCACTCGATCAGCCATCCGAAACTCTGCCGATTGATCACGAAGATCAGATCCGCCGCGAGGATGAGGCCTAAGAGGATGCCGAGGACGCCCGAAAGCGTTCCGATCGCGAGCGCCTGCACGAAGACCATGCGCTGCACGCCGGTGCGCGTGAGACCGATGTAGCGCAACAGCGCGATGTCGATGCGGCGTTCGAGCACGAGCGCGAAGAGCGTCGAGACCACGCCGAGTACGGCGATCACGATGCTCACGATGTAGAGCGCGTTGGTGATCGCAAACGTGCGGTCGAAGACGCCGAGCGCGTATGCGCGCAGCTCGTCGTTGGTATTGATGTCGATCTTCAGCGGCGCGACGGCGCGCTCGATCGCCGTGCGCACGCGTCCGACGTCGGCACCCGGGGCGAGATAGGCCGCCACCGAGTCGTAGGTTGCGTCATGGTAGAGACGACGAAACGTGGAGTCATCCATGAAGAGCGTCCCGCCGCTGGTCGAATAGTCGTTGTACACCGCGAGGATGCGCACGGGCACGTTGCCCGCCGGCGTATTCAACACGAACGAGTCTCCCACGCCCAGATGAAAGTGCGTCGAAAACGGCACGCTCACCACGACCGTGTCGGTGCCGTGCATCGCCGCGGCGAGGTGCGCGACATCCACGTTCCCGAGAAAGCGCAGCTTGTTGCGCGAGACGAGCGAGGCGACGTCGGTCGCACCGAGATCGGCGAACTTGCCGTCGAGCACGATCTCCACGCGCCGAATGGTATCCACGGCGCGCACGCCGGGAACGCGCGCGATGCGATCCACGAATGGCTGCGTGAAGCCGCCGCGCAGATCGGCGTCGGCGGCGCCGGGCGTCGTGATGTAGAGATCGGCGGAGAGCGTGTCGTTGGTCCACGCGACGATCGTCGCGCGGAACGAGCCGACGAGCACGGCGATCGCCACCATCATCGCGACCGCGACGGTCAGCGATGCGACCGCGACCGAGATACGGCGCGGCGAGGCGCGCAGAAACGCCGCGGCAATCGTGGCGTAGGCGTTGCGCAGCACGCCGAGCGGCAGCGTGGCGAAGGCAAGCGCGCTCGGCGTTAGCAGCGAGACGCCGGCGATCGCGAGCACGCCCGCGACGTACCCAAAGAGCGGGATGCCGTCACCGATTGCGGGCAGGCGCATCGCGAGCACGGCAAGGATCAGCGCGACGACCCCGGCGAGCGCGGTCGTACGCGTGAAGCCGCGCACGCGGCGCTCGGCCGCGCCGGTATTGCGCATGATGCGAGCGGCGGGCGTGGCGGCGGCGTTCGCCGCGGGCAGCGCGGCGGCGGCCATCGCGAGCAGCACGCCGAGCGCAAACGCCTTGATCGTCGCGAACCAACTGAAGACGACCGCGTCGGAATGCGAGCCGACGTAGAGGGCGCTGACCGTCTGCTGCACCGCGCCGAGCGAGAAGCGCGCGAGGAGAAAGCCCAAGAGCAGGCCCGCGACCGAGCCGAGCGCGCCGTAGAGCGCGCCCTCGGTGACGAACGTGCGAAAGATCTGCGCCCGCCGCGCGCCGAGCGCGCGCAGCGTGCCGATCTCGGCGCTACGCTGCACGACCGAGATCGCGACGGCGTTGTAGATCAGGTACATTCCGACGAGCAGCGCCACGTAGGCGAGCGCCGTCAGATTCATCGTAAAGCTCGCGAGCATGCGGCGAATCTCGCTCAAGCGCGTTCGCGGCGCGAGTACCCGCGTGCCGTGCGGAACCACGCGCTCCACGGCCGCACGCACCGCATCGAGGTGCGCGGGATCGGCCTCGATGTCGATGCGATCGAGCCGACCGACCTCGTGAAAGAGCTGCTGCGCCGTCGCGATATCGACGAACGCGACGCTCGAATCGACCCCGACGGTATGCGGCGGAATCACGCCCATCACCGGGAGTCGTACGGGACGCGCCCCGGCGAATGCGCGCAGCGTACCCCCGGCCGGAGCGTGATAGCTTCGCGCGATCCGCTCGCTGATAAAGATGCCGTCGTCGTCGATAAAGCGGTGCAGGTCGAACTGCGCGGCACCGGCCTGCGCGTCGCGCACGCCCGGCGGAGCGCTCGCCCGCGTGATATCGATGCCGAGCACGCGCACGATCTCGCCGTCGAGCAACGCGCCACGCGAGCCGACGACGAGTTCGCCCGTCACGACGGGACTCGCCACGCGCACGCCCGGAAGCGCCTGAACCCGAAGCAGCGTGCGCTCGTCGAAGCCGACCCCGGTACCGAAGACCTGCAGGTTGACGCGATTCGCGATGACGTTGACGCTCGAGGTGAACGACGCGATCGCCGTGCCGTTCGCGAGGTCGATCGCATAGGCGCTCGCGACGCCGAGCGCGACCGCGACGAGCGTCACGATCGAGCGCAGCGCGTGCGAGCGCGCGTAGCGCGTGACCAGCGCGCGCAGCAAGAGTGCGGCGGAACTCATGCGATGGATTCGATGCGGCCGTCGCGCATGTGGATGCGCCGCGTGGCGCGCGCGGCCGCTTCGGCGCTATGCGTCGCCATCAAGATCGCCTGACCGTTCGCCGCGAGCTCCTCTAAGATGCGCAGCACGATCTCGCCGTTCTGCGAGTCGAGGTTGCCCGTCGGTTCGTCGGCGAGCAGAATCGCCGGACGATGCACGATGGCGCGCGCGATCGCCGCGCGCTGGAGCTGCCCGCCGGAGACCTGCGCCGGCATCGCGCGCGCCTTCTCGGCGATACCGACCGCGCGCAGGGCCTCGCCGACGCGCTCGGCGATCTCGTCGCGCGGGCGCCCTTGGAGCACGAGGGGCAGCGCCACGTTCTCTTCGAGCGGCAGCGTGGGCAAGAGATTGAAAAATTGGAAGATGGTCCCGATGCGGTCGCGCCGCAGCGCGGTCAGCGCATCGTCGGAGAGCGAGGCCGTGGCCACATCGTCGATGCGGACCTCACCGGAATCGGGCAGGTCGATACACCCCACGAGGTTGAGCATCGTGCTCTTGCCGCACCCGCTCGGACCGAGCAGCGCGACCAACTCGCCCGCGCGAACGTCGAACGAGACGCCGTCGAGCGCGTGCACGTCGCCGTAGAACTTCCGCACGTCGGAAACAGAAACGGGTTGCCGCATCACCCTGCGACAACCCGTCCAAACCCGTGGGCGTTGCGAACGCTTACGAGACTTTCTTAAAATACTCCGCGTTGATCGCGATAAAATTCTGCCACTTCTCCGGCACGTCGGAGTCGGCGAAGATCGCCTCTACCGGGCAGGCCGAGACGCAGGCGCCGCAGTCAATGCAGACTTCGGGATCGATGAAGAGCTGATCGTCAGCATCCTTGCCGTGGATGCAGTCCACCGGACAGACATCAACACACGATTTGTCTTTCGTACCGATGCAGGGTTCGGTAATGATGTACGCCATGGAAAAGCTGGTCCCCCAGAAGAGCGAATGACTCGGGTAAAGTTCCCGAGAGATTGGGGTTCCTCGGGCACGAACCCTCCGGGCAATCGTAAAACGACGGCCCGGAGTTCGAGCGTATCGCGCCCGCGCGGGACGCGGTAAGACTTCTGTCCTACGCGGCGCTCCGGCGCCCCGAAAGCGCGCGAATGATCCAGAGCAGCACGACCGCGCCGATCACCGCGCAGATGAAGCTCCCAAAATTGAAGCCAGAGACGCCCACGTGGCCGAAGAAGTTGAAGATCCACCCGCCGAGCAGCGCACCGATGATGCCGACGATGAGGTCACCGAGAATGCCCCCCGGCGCGGCCCCGGGAACGATCCACCGAGCCACTGCTCCGACGATGATGCCGAAGATGATCCACAAAAGAATTCCCATAGCTACCTCCTTGCCCGCTAGCGTCCCCGTCCAACCCAGGAATCAAACCGCTCGCACGCTCGTTAGGAGAGATATGAAACAGCACCTCGGAATCCTCGCCCTCCTGCTCGCCGCGACGACCGCCGTCGCGCCCGCAGCCGTGAAGCCCACGCGAATCGCCGTCGGCGGCAGCGCCACGGTCAACGCCGTCCCGACCGTCGCGACCGTCAGCGTCGCCGTCGTAAGCAACGCGGAGAGCGCGAGCGACGCCGTCGGCGAGAACAGCGCGACGTACGAGCGCGTCGCCGCGGCGATCGAACGACTCGGCATCGCCAAAAGCGCGATCGCACTCGGCTCGTACAACGTGGATTACAACCCTCGCCCGAATCCGATGCCGAGCAATCCGCCGCCGTACGCACGCTACGGCTACACGGTCACGCGCTCGTTCGACGTTCGCGTCGGCGAGATCGCGAAGGCAGGCAGCGTGATCGATGCCGCGACGGCGGCGGGCGCGACGCAGATCAACGGCGTCTCCTTCGGTCTTGCCGATCAGAGCGCGGCCAAGGCGCAGGCAACCGCGAAGGCCGTGGCCGACGCGCGTACCAAGGCGCAGCAGGTCGCCGCGGCGGCTGGGCTCCACATCACCCGCATCGCCTCGATCTCGCTCGATGCGGGCGGCGGCGGCATCCAGCCGCTCGTGCGTATGTCGGCGATGGCGGCTAAGGAGCCGACCACGCTCAACCCCGGCGATGTGAGCGTGAGCTCGAACGTGACCATCGTCTTCGACGCGCAACCCTAGCCGAACGAAACTAGGCCGGGGCGCCGCGGGTAGGTACCAGCATGACGACGACCTGCGAGGTCTGCCGGCGGCGCCCGGCCACCCTTCACGACGGGCGCCAGTCGCTCTGCGCCGCCTGTGCGCAGCGGCGCGCGGCGACGAGCGCGCTCCCGTTTCTCGGCGCGGCGCTCGCGGCCGCGGGCCTGATCGCGGGCGGTGCGCTGCTCGTGGAGAACCGCGAGGAGCTCTCCAAACGCTTCAACGTCGGCGGCGGCACGCCGACGCTCCAGAATTTCTCGCGCGACCTGAGCGCGCTCGCGCGCGCGGGCAAACTCGATCCGGTGATCGGTCGGGACGACGAAATCGATCGCCTGATCTCGATCCTCGCGCGTCGCAGCAAGAACAATCCCGTGCTCGTCGGCGAGCCCGGTGTCGGCAAGACCGCGATCGTCGAAGGGCTCGCGCAGCGGATCGCGAGCGGCAACGTTCCCGCGACGCTGCAGAACAAACGCGTGCTCTCGCTCTCGCTCGGGCCGCTCGTCGCGGGCACCAAGTACCGCGGCGAGTTCGAGTCGCGCGTGAAGCGCATCCTCGACGAAGTCAAACGCAGCGCGCGCGACGTCGTGCTCTTCATCGACGAGTTGCACACGCTCGTCGGCGCCGGTGCCGCCGAGGGTTCGCTCGACTTGAGTTCGATGATCAAACCCGAACTCGCGCGCGGCGAACTGCAATGCATCGGCGCGACGACCTTCGACGAATACCGCAAGTATATCGAGTCCGACGCCGCGCTCGAGCGGCGCTTCCAGCCGGTGATGGTGGAGGAGCCGTCGCCCGAGGCGACGGTCGCCATTCTGCGCGGATTGCGCGAAGGGTACGCGCGCCACCATCACGTGCGCATCACCGACGCGGCGATCGAAGCCGCCGCGCAACTCTCCGCGCGCTACATCGCCGATCGCTTCTTGCCCGACAAGGCGATCGACCTGATGGACGAGGCCGCGGCCTCGGTCGCACTCGCGAATCGCGGCGCGGTCTCCTTACCCGAGGTAACGCCCGACGACGTCGCGGCCGTGGTGACCAAGTGGACCGGCATCCCACAGGCATCGCTCACCGAGTCGCAAGCCAATCGCCTGCTCGAACTCGAAGCGCATCTTGAACGCCGCGTCATCGGCCAGCACGATGCCGTGCGGCGCGTCGCCGACGCGATTCGGCGTGCCCGCGCGGGGCTGCACGATCCGCGCAAGCCGCTCGGGAGCTTCCTCTTCATCGGTCCGAGCGGCGTCGGAAAGACCGAACTCGCCAAGGCGCTCGCCGAGGCGCTCTTCGGCAGCGAGAACGCGCTCGTGCGCGTGGACCTCTCCGAATTCACCGAGGCGAGCACCGTCTCGCGGCTACTCGGCGCACCGCCGGGATACGCGGGCCACGACGAACCCGGACAGCTCACCGAACCCGTGCGACGCCGCCCCTACTGTGTCGTGCTCTTCGACGAACTCGAAAAGGCGCACCCCGACGTCGCGAACCTGTTGCTGCAGATTCTCGACGACGGCCGCGTGACCGACGCGAAGGGGCGCACCGTCGATTTTCGCCACGCGTTGATCGTCCTCACGACGAACCTCACGCACGAAGAACTCTCGTACAGCCTTCGCCCGGAGCTGGTCAACCGCATCGACGACCTGGTGGCGTTCGGGGCACTCGGCCTGCCGCAGATCGAAGCGATCGTCGAGATTCACGTGGACGCGCTCGCCGAACGGTTGGGGGCGCGCAACGTGAGCCTGCGCCTGAGCCCCGAAGCCAAGACCTATCTCGCCCGCGTCTCGATGGGGGCGGGGAGCGGCGCGCGCTACGTGCAGCGCACGGTCTCGCACTACGTCTCGACGCCGCTCTCGAGCGCGATCCTTCGCGGAGAATTGCGTGAGGGCGGCACCGCGAGCGTCACACTCGACGGGGAGACGCTCGTTGTACGGGCAGCTTGAGGGGAGATCTACCGCATGCTGAGCGCGCTCATCCTCGCGGCGGCGACGAGTTCGGCCACCGCGTTCCTCGACGACTTCGCCGGCTCGTGGCGCTGCGGTAACGCGCGCTATCACGAGAGCTGGCGCATCGCGCGTCATCCGAATCCCGCGCTGCCCGCGGTGACGATCGCCGACGTCTCCTACGGAGATCCGGCGCATCCCGACGGCATGGCCTTCGTATACTTCGCGCCGAGCGAGCACGGGTTTCGGTACGACGACTTTCACGCCGACGGCGCGCAATCGCACCTGCACGCGGCGCTGCCGCGCGATCACCGTTGGGAGTGGACCGGCACCTACGAACCCGCGGGCGCGGCACTCGACCCGAGCGTCGACGTGATCTGGACGCGCGAACCCGACGGCTCGATCGCACGCATCTTCGCTCAGCGCATCGGCGGCAAGACGATCGTGCGCGGAAGCGACCGCTGCGAGCGCACGTCCTCGGGAGAGTCGCCGTGAAGGTTCCCGGCTACGCCATTCCGCCGCTCGCGCTCGCCGCGGCATTGCTGCTGCTCGTCGCCATCCTCGCGCTCGTGCCCGCCCCGCCGCACGCACACGTCACCGCCGACGGCGTCGCCTGGCTGCTCGCGCGTAGCTAGCGCACGGTTACGACGAAGCCGAAGCGATCGTCAGTCTCCCCGACGCTCGCGAGACGCTCACCGTAAACGCGTAGGCGCGCGCCCAGTGGGGCATGTCGGGCACGTAGCGTAGAACGATATCGCGCTCGCCGGGTTCGAGGTGTACCGTTCCGCTCGTAAGCGCGCGATAGCCGTCGAGCGAGATCGCGTACGTCGTCGCATGCGCCCGGTCCGGCTTCAGCGGGCTCCCGTAGTCGCATCGAAAGGTGTGTCCGTACACGGTGCTCGCAAAAGCGTGCACACCCGCGGCGTCGCGAACGGTATCGCCGGGCTTTCCCGTAAACGTTCCAAACGGAATGATCCCGATCTCGATATCCTGACTATACGCGACGAGCGTCCCCGGATCGAGTGCGAGCTCGATCGCCCTCCCACCGATGCGAAGCGCGGCCTGCGACGTGACGCACGCTTTATCGCGATAGAAGAGCAGCACGAATCGGTCTGCGTTGTGACCGCTCTGATTGGTGAGACCCGCGTGCCTGAACGTCGTGCCCTTCGCAAAGCGCACCTCGAAAACGAGCGGACCGATTCCGGCGAAGTCGCCGGCGATCCGTATTGGCCTCGGGACGCCGTCCTCGAAGCGCGCGCCCGATACGTTCATCTGCGCGAAGGTCGCCGACGCCCCTTTCGCAACATCCGCATCGTTGTAAAAGTGCACTTGGTGCTTCGGCGCCGCGCGTTCCGTGAAGAACACCCACACGAGCGGCTTCATCGGACCGCGGCGAATCGTCATCACTTCGAACGATTCGTAGATCGGGTGGTGCGGAAGCCACGCGAAGTAATGGTCGTCCCACGCATAGACGCCCGCATACAACGGGACGAACGGCGCAGGTGCGAGCGCCGCGGCGCGCGTCGATGGAATCAGCATCGCGGCGCCGATGCCGGCAAGAAGGTGCGAACGTTTCATGCAGTCTCCGATGCTGCAGGGCGGATCGGTGCGACCATCCGAGCGAGCCAATCGGCGTGACTCGTGAGCGCACGCTTGCCGGCTGCGGTGAGGTGATAGGTCGTGAGCGGACGGCGCCCATGGAAGCTCTTACGCTCCTTCACGTACCCGGCCTCAACCAAGCGGGCCAGATGCGTCGCGAGGTTGCCCGCGGTCACTTCCGTCGCGCGTCCGAGTTCGCTGAACGATACCCAGTCGGCGGCGAGGAGCTCCATGACGATCGCGAGTCGGACTTTCGAGAGGAGCACGTCATCCACGGCCGCGTTCCCCTCCGACGAACGCGAGGTACACACCCGGTATCACGAGCCCGCAATAGTTTCCGGCGGCGAATGCCGCCGAGGCGAACGCGGGATGGAGCGCGGCGAAGATCACGCATCCGAGCAAGAGCACGCCGCCGTACATGAGCGGACGTAATGGTCCCGCCCCGTGCACCACGAGGGCGATCGCAATTCCCAAGGTATAGGTGAACGCGTAGGCGAGCCCGCTGACGGCCCCATCGGCAAGGAGCGGACCTTTGACGATCCACAGGACGTTCGTCACGACCCCGAAGATGAGCAAGCCCTGGCCGTCGAGCGCGGTACGCCGATCGCGAGTCGTGATCCAATACTCGATCCACGTCGCCGCGATTGCGACGATCGTCAGGGCATCGCCGAAGGTGAAGAGTCCGTCACGGTGGGCGACTATCCACGGCACCGGAAGGTAGGCGGCGTTAAAGACGGTTCCGAGCAGTCCCCACAGGATGTACGTGAGGGGAACGGCGCGCTGGAGCCGCCCCGCCCGCGCGAGCCCGCGCTCGACGATATCGATCTGCTCGCGCACGTGCCGATCGAGCATTAGGTACGCCACGCAAAATACTTTGAAAAACAGACCATATGGGTAAAATTCAATTCGGCCCCGGGGATCCCTTCCGGCTAGGAACTACGAGTGCGGGAGGATGATGGCGACGTCGGCTTCCATCTGCGCCTTGCTCAACTCGCCGACGACGATCTTGCGGACGATGCCGTCGCGGTCGATGAAGACGTGCATCGGCATGCCGTTGATGTTGTAGGCATCGCGCAACGCGCCGTCGTCCACCACGGCGGGATACGTGAGGTGGTGCTCGGCGACGAACGACGCGGCCTTCTTCGCGTTCTCCAGTACGTCAACGCCGATCACATCGAGGCCCTTGGGCGCATACATACGGGCGACCGCATTCACGTCCGGCGCCTCTTCGTTGCACGGAGGGCACCACGTCGCAAAGAAGTTCAGATAGACGGGTTTTCCCTTGAGCGAACTCATCGCGAGGGTTCCGCCATGCACCAACGGCTCGGTGAAATCCGGAGCCGGCTTGCCCAGCGCCGCCGGAGCGAGCGCCTGTCCTCCGCGGGAGCCGCCGCCGCTGCATGCCGCGAGCGCGAGGAGCGGGAGGAGCCATCCGATACGCATCTTCATCCGTATGTAGGATACGCCACGGCGGCCAAATCGTTGCGCATCTGGGCCATCAATTCGTCGACCGAGCCGAAGACCTGCTGCGCGCGCACGTAGCGCAGTTCGCGCACGGCGAGCTCGCGCCCGTAGATCGTCGCGTGAAAGTCGCGCATCCACACCTCGATCGTCCGGCGCTCCCCCGCGAACTGCGGGTTGGTTCCGATCGAGACGAGGGCGGCGTAGTCGCGTCCGTCGTAGCGCGCGATCGCCGCGTAGACGCCGTCCTTCGGCAGCAATTTCTCCGGCGGACGCAGATTCGCCGTGGGAAAACCGAGATCGTGCCCTCGGCCGAAGCCGAGCTCCACGATGCCGCGCAGTTCGTAACCGTGGCCGAGCAGCCGGTCGGCGAGTTCGCAGTCGCCCTCCGCCACGAGCGTGCGAATGCGCGTGCTCGAGATGCGCGCTCCGGCCTCCTCGACGTTTTCGACCGCGGTCAGGTCCACGCCGCGCTCGGCGAAGAATCGCGCCATCACGCTCGCGTCACCCGCGCGTTTATGCCCGAAGCGAAAGGTCGCGCCCACCGCTACCGCGCGAGCCTGCAGACCATCGACCAGACGCGCTAAAAAGGCCTCCGGCGCGAGTTGCGCGATCGCGTCGCCGAACGGCACGAAGAAGCACTCTTCGAACCCGGCGGCGGCGAGCAGATCGATGCGTTCTTCGTTCGTGCTCAGGCGCGGCGGCTCGCTGCCCGGACGCAAGAACGACGCGGGATGGTTTGCAAACGTCAGCACGCCCGAGCGCCAGCCCGGCTTACGCATGCGCAGCGCCGCGCGCGCGATCTCGCGGTGCCCGCGATGCATGCCGTCGAAGAATCCGATCGCGAGCGAGAGCGGGCGATCGTTCTCGCGCGCGAGTTCGTGATAGATCTTCACCGCGCCTCAGTCACCGGTCACGAACACCTTTCGCGGCGCGAGCATGGCGCCGTGCGCCTCACCCACGCCGACGAGCGTGCGCGAGTGATCGCGCACGAACACGGTCTGCGCGGGCGCGCCTTCCGGCAACGCCACCACGCGCCCGGCGCGAAAATCCGACGACGCGCGCAGATCGAGCACGATCGTCGGAAACGGAATGATGTGCTCGGGTGCGATCAGGGCGCCTTGCGGATCGTCGGCGATCGCCTCGAGCGTGCGCGCTTCGTAGAGCACGAACGGCCCCGAGGCTTCGCGCACGAGCGCACCCATGTGCGACGGCACGCCGATGGCCGCGCCGAGATCCTCGCAGAGCGTGCGCACGTAGGTGCCCTCGCTGCAGGCGATGCGGATGCGCGCCGTCGCGGGTGACTCGGTGCCGAGCAGCGTGAGGCCGTAAATCGTGACCGTACGCGGCTTGCGCTCGACGGTCTTGCCCTCGCGCGCGAGTTCGTAGAGGCGCTTGCCCTCGTGATGCACCGCCGAGAACATCGGCGGCGTCTGCGAAATCTTTCCGGTGAAATCGGCGAGCGCCGCCTCGAGCCGCTTCGCCCCATCGGGCGGCACATCGCCGGTCGCGACGGTCTCGCCGAGCGCGTCTTGCGTGGTCGTCGAACGACCGAGCACGAGCGTCGCCGCGTAGGCCTTGCGCTGATCGGTCAAGAGCGGAATCAGTCGCGTCGCTTTACCGACCGCGATCGGCAGCACGCCCGCCGCTTGCGGATCGAGGGTGCCGAGATGACCGACGGCGATGTTGCGGTCGCGCCCGTACACGCCGTAGATGCGCCGCAGCCGCGCGACGATCTGCGCCGACGTGGGCCCCGCGGGTTTGAAGACGTTGACGAAACCGATCATCTCGACGAATGCGCGCGGCGCGAGCCCGCGTTAGAGACCTTGCGCGACGAGCGCGCGATCGACCGCGGCAAACGCGTCGTCGAGCGAGCCCACGTAGGTGAGGCCCGACGCGCGGAAGTGTCCGCCGCCGCCGAGCGTCGCCGCCGCCGCCTGCACGTTCACGCGACCGTTCGAGCGCAGGCTCACGCGAATCTCGCCGTCGTAGGCTTTGAAGAGCGCCGCCACTTCGACGCCTTCCTGTCCGCGCAGGGTGTTGACGATATCTTCGGTATCCTCGCCGTCGGCGCCGGTTTGCGCGAGCATCGCGTCGTCCACGTGCGACCAGCAGTAACGCCCGTCGTGCGCGAACTGCATTTCGTCCACGATGCGGCCGAGCAGCCGCGTCGCCGCGACGCGCTTGTTCGCGAAGATCTCCTCGGTAATCTGTTCCTTATCGGCGCCAAGGCGCATCAGCTCGGCCGAGAGTTCGAGCACCTCGGGCGAGGTGTTCGAGTGCATGAAGCCGCCCGTGTCGGTCATGATCGTCGTCAGAATGCAGGTCGCGATCGCCTTATCGACCTCGACGCCGAGTCCGCGCAGCAAATGCATCACCGTCGTTCCGGTGGAGCACTCGCTCGGGATCACGTAATTGAACGCCCCGAAATGCGAGTTTCCGAGGTGATGATCGATGTCGAGCATATGCTCGCGCTCGATCTTCGGCAAGAACTCGCCCGCACGACTGTAGTCGCTCATGTCGCAAAACACGAAGAGCGTATCGGGAGGCAGATCCGCCGGCAACTCGCGCGCCACAAACTCCGTGTCGGGCAAAAACCGCAGATTGCGCGGCACCGGATCCTGCTGAAAGTAGGCGACGCGCTTGCCCATGCGCCGCAACGCGATGCCGAGCGCGAGTCCCGCGCCGAGCGTATCGCCGTCGGGCTTGACGTGACTGACCATCACGAACGACGAACGACGCCGTAGCTCCGCAACGACCTCTTCGGTCGTCGAATTCCGCAGCTCGCTCTCGATCATTCGCTCTCCTCCGACACAGCCCGACGCTCCGCGTCTTCGCGCAACGTCTTCGCGAGCGCGATCGCCCGCTCGGTCGAACGATCTTCGATGAACACGAGCTCCGGCGTATGCCGCAGATCGATCTGATGTCCGAGCTCGCCACGCAGAAACTTCTTCGCATGCTCGAGCGCGTCCATCGACTGCCGCGCCACGTGCCGATCCCCGATGATCGACACATACACCTTGCACTGGTGCAGATCGTCGCTCACCTCAGCCCGCGTCACCGTCACAAACCCAAGCCGCGGATCCCGCAACGATTGCGTAATCGTCGTCGCCAAAATGCGCGCCACCTCATGATCGATCCGCGCCAACCGCTGACTCTTCACAAGCCGCCTCCAGAGCTCTGCTTCGCACCGAGCGACGCACGCGCGCGAGCGGCGGGCTCTGAGGCGCGGCCGAAGCCAGGATGGCGAGAGGCCGCGCGAGGGCAGTAGCAATTTTCCACGATGGAAAATTGCGCGCGTCCGCCGCTCGCGCGCGTGCGTCGCTCGGTGCGAGACGAGATCACGCCCGCACCAACTCCGCAGCCACCTGCTCGGTCGTGTACGCTTCCACGATGTCCCCGATCTTGAGGTCCTGGAACCTCGCGACTTGGAGACCGCACTCGAAGCCTTCGGCCACTTCTTTGACGTCGTCTTTGAAGCGGCGCAGGCTCTCGAGTTCGCCGGTGAAGACGACCGCCGAGTCACGCAGCACGCGCACCTTGGCACCGCGCGTGATCTTGCCGTCCTTGACGTAGCAGCCGACGATCGTGCCGACCTTCGAGACCTTGAAGACTTCGCGCACTTCGGCGTGGCCGAGCGTGACCTCGCGCTCGATCGGCGCGAGCATGCCCGTCATCGCCTTGCGCAGGTCGTCTTCGATCTCGTAGATCACCTGATAGAAGCGCAGGTCCACGCCTTCGTTCTCGGCCAAACGCTTCGCCGTTTCGTCGGGGCGAATGTTGAAGCCGATGAGCACCGCGTTCGAGGCACTCGCGAGGTTGACGTCGTTCGGCGAGATCGCGCCGACGCCGCCGTGGATGACGCGTACCTCCACCTCTTCGGTGGAGAGCGATTCCATGCGTGCGCGCAGCGCTTCGAGCGAACCCTGACCGTCGGCCTTGATGATCAGATTGAGCGTCTTCTTGCCTTCGGTCGGCATCTGCATGAACGTCTCGAGCGAGACGCGCTGCGAAGCCGAGCCCGCGATGCGCACGTCGCGACGACGCACGGCGCGTTTCTCGGCCGTCTCGCGGGCGACGCGTTCGTCGCTGACGACCATGAGCGTGTCGCCCGCGGCGGGCACGTCTTGCAAGCCCATGACCTCGACCGGAATCGAGGGTCCGGCCTTCTTCACTTGCTTGCCCTTGTCGTCGATGAGCGCGCGGACCTTACCGAACGTGCCGCCGACGACGACGATATCGCCGACGCGCAGCGTGCCGTTCTGCACGAGCACGGTCGCGACCGCACCGCGGCCCTTGGAGAGCTGCGATTCGATGACGACGCCGGTCGCGCGACGGGTCTTGTTCGCCTTGAGGTCTTTGATGTCGGCCTCGAGCAGCACGGTGTCGAGCAGCGACTCGATGCCGTCACCGGTCTTCGCCGAGACGGGAACCATCTCGATCGTACCGCCCCAATCCACGGGCTGCAGACCTTGCTCCACGAGTTGCTGCTTCACGCGGTCGGGCTGTGCGTCGGGCTTGTCCATCTTGTTGACGGCGACGACGATCGGAACGCCGGCCGCCTTGACGTGCGCGATCGCTTCCTTCGTCTGCGGCATGACGCCGTCGTCGGCCGCGACCACGAGGATCGCGACGTCGGTGACCTTGGCGCCGCGCGCGCGCATCGCGGTGAACGCTTCGTGACCGGGCGTATCGATGAACGTGATCTTGCGATCGTTCCGCTCGACCGTGTAGGCACCGATCTTCTGCGTGATGCCGCCGGCTTCGCCCGCGGCGACGTTGGCGCTGCGGATCTTGTCGAGCAGCGACGTCTT
>JAGWSR010000031.1 GCA_028869385.1 bacterium | reverse complement strand
CATCGGCGCCCGCGCCCGGCGCCGCCGGCGCGTGCGCGACCGGGGCGGCCGCCTGCATGGGCGCGGCCACGAGCTGGGCACCGGCTTCGCGGCGCACCAATTCGTAGATCGCGTCGCCGACCTTGACTTTGATGCGGTCGAGGTCGTGCTCGTGCATGATGTCGAGCAGCGAGGCGATCGTGTCGGTTTCGGTTTCGTGTGCCATCTAGCTCCGCTCTTCGCCGAGGGCAGCCGCAAGGTCTCCCGCACGGCCGAGGGGGATGCGCCGGTCGCTGCGCTCCTCGAGGTCGCGCAGCACGATCTCGCCCGCGGCGAGCTCGTCGCTGCCCAGGATCAGCGCGAAGCGCGCGCCGTTCCGGTCGGCGATCTTGAGGTGCGCGAGGAGCTTGCGATCCTCGTAATCCATGAAGACCGGCTGCGCCAGCATCCGGCGCAGTTCGGTCGCGAGCGGCACGAGCACGCCGCGCGCCTGCGCCCCGAGCGCCACCGCCTGCACGCCCGCGCGCGGCGCGACGCTCTCGCCGTGCAGCGCCTCGAGCATCATGAGAAAGCGCTCGATGCCGAGGGCAAAGCCCACCGCCGGGGTCGCCGGACCGCCGAGCGACGCCACGAGGCCGTCGTAGCGACCGCCGCCGCAGACCGTGGACTGCGCGCCGAGCACGCCCGAGATGATCTCGAAGACGGTGCGCGAGTAGTAATCCAATCCGCGCACGATCTTCGGATTGACGACGTAAGGAATGTTCGCGGCGTCGAGATACGCGCGCAGCGCCGCGAAGTGCTCGCGGCACGCGTCGCAGAGAATGCTTTCGAACGTCGGCGCGCTCTCGACGAAAGGACGATCGCGATCATCCTTGCTGTCGAGAATGCGCAGCGGATTCTTCTCCAAGCGGCGCTGCGAGTCGGCGGAGAGCGCGTCGGCGTGCGGACGGAAGTGCGCGAGCAGCGCCTCGCGATAGCGCGGGCGGCACGCGTCGTCGCCGATCGTATTGATGTTGAGCACCGCGTCGGCGATGCCGTGGCTGCGCACGAGTTCCCATGCGAGCGAGATCACTTCGAAATCGGCTTCGGGCCCCGCGTGCCCGGTGCACTCGACGCCGAATTGGTGCGCCTGGCGATAACGCCCCTTCTGCGGACGCTCGTAGCGAAAGATCGGGCCGACGTAATACCAGCGCTGCGGACCTTGCGCGAGCAGCTTGTGCTCGAGCGCGGCACGCATCACGGGCGCGGTGAACTCCGGACGCAGCGTGATGCTGCGCTCGCCCTTGTCGAGAAAGGTGTACATCTCTTTCTCCACGATGTCGGTCGTCTCGCCGACGCCGCGGATGAAGAGATCGGTGGATTCGAAGATCGGCGTGCGGATCTCGCCATAGCCGAAACGGCGCGCGAGATCGTGGATGCGCGCTTCGAGCGCGAGCCAACGAGCCGAGGTCGGCGGCAGAATATCTTGAGTGCCGCGCGGTGCGGTAATGTGTGACGACATGGGCTTCTCCCCGGTTCGCACGGCGCGGCGCTAATCCTAGATGCGCGCGCCGCGCGCGGGATGGTCGCTGCGATGCGTTCTGCGATCTACGTCGCCGCCGCGCTCGGCCTCTGCGCGCTCGCGCCCGCCCTCGCGCGCGAACTCCTCGTGAGCGCGGCGAGCGTGCTGCTCGAGGGCCTGCCCTACCTTGCGGCGAGCGCGGTGCTCGCGCCCCGGCTCGGCCGCTGGGCGCCGCGCCTCCTCGCCTACCTCGGCTGCGGCTGCACCCCCGGTCCCGGCGCCCGCTCGATCCCGGCCGCGATCGCCTGCGCGGTGCTCTTCGGCCCGTGGATCGCCCTCGGTCGCGTGGCGCTCGGCACGGCCCTCGCCCGCCTCGGGCCCGACGGCGGCCGCAGCGGCCACGGCGGCGAGGCCCTGCCCGGCGAGCTCGTTCGCCTGCTGCCCGCGGCACTCGGGGCCGCGGCGCTGCTCGCGGCGGCACCGGAACTCGATCTCGGCCATCGGCCGCCGGCGCTCCAGCTCGTCGCTGGACTCGCCATCGGTCTCGGAGCCGGGCCCTGCGCCCTCGGAACGGTCGCGCTCGCCGCCGCCTTGCGCACCGCATCGCCCCTGGCGGCCTACGCGCTGCTCGCCGCCGGCGGCATGCTCGACGTACGAGCGTGGCTGCGCCGCCCGCACGAGCACGGGCACGGCGGCCGCGCCGCCTATCTGCTGCTCGGCCTCGCCTGCGGCCTAGCCGCGCTCGGCGGCGGTGCGACGCTCGTGCATCCGCGCCTCGTGCCCGCGCTCGCGCTCAGCGGAATCGCGTGCCTCTGGTGGGCGCTGCGCGCGCGGGATGTCGAGCATCGGCCGGCGGCCTGGCTCGCCGCGGCGCTCGCGGCGGCCGTCGTGATCGGGGCGCCCGCACCGACTTACCGCGCCGACGAAACGACGCTCGCCGATGCGTTTGCGGGCGAACGAGTCGATTTCACCGGCGCGTATCGCGTACAACGGCCGCACGCCGCGCTCGTGCGGTACGCGATCACCTGCTGTCGCGCCGATGCGCATCCCATCGCGGCGCTGCTCGCGCACCCGCTTCCGCTGCGCGCCGGTGCGTGGGTACGCGTGCGCGGGACGCTCGAACGAAGCGGCGACGCGCTCGTGCTCGTGCCGCAGCACGTTCGCACGATCGCGCCGCCGCACGATCCGTTCGTGTACGAGTGAACGCTACGTGCCGGTCTCGCCACCCACGTGGAAGACGTACTTCACGATGAAGCGATTAAGCGTGCTCGCGGCCGCGGGCGTGCCGTAATCCACATAGAGTTCGTCGAGATTCGCGAAGCGCTCGTGGAACGAGAACGCGAGATTTGTACCCGTCATCGCATAACCGCCGGTGCCGTTGATACCGCGTAGGCCGAGCGCGACGCTGGTGTTGCGCCCGAAGCTGCGCGTGAGGGAGACGCTGCGATACCATTGCGAGTCGAGCGCGGGCGCGAGCGAGCCGGGAAGCGCGCGCTCCACGTTCCCGTTCAGGGCGAGCGAGATGCCGTACCGACCGTATTGATGCGTGAGCGAGAGGCTCGGCTGCTGCAGAAAGATCCGCTGCAGATCGTTATTCGCGAACGGGCCCCACGAGTAGCTCGCGTCGATCGGCGACGGCGTGCCATCGCGGTACCCGACCGAGAGCGACTGCGAGTTGAACGGAACGACCGTCGCGCCGGTGTAGAACGGGTAGGGCGCCGCATAGACGCGCAATTCGCTCGTGGACTGGCCGTACGTTACCATAAACTGATTCTTAAACATCAGCATCACGTTCGTGAAGACGTCGCTCTGGTGCGCCGCGCCCGAACGATCCACGAAGCGATCCGCTCCGGCGAGCACCTGATACGACTTGATGCCGCGACGTCCGCTGCCGGAGTATTGATAGAAGAACTGCGGTCCGCGCACGTCGTTCTCGGTGATGTAGGCATCGACCGGCGCGTATTCGGGGCCCACGTCTTCGTACTTCAAGAGCGCGAGCGTGTGCGCGTTCTGCACGCCGGCTCCGACTTGAAAATCGCCGGCCTGTCCGTTCGCGTCCACGAGCGTTCCCCGCTCGAACTGATACTTCGAGAGCACGAACGCGCCGCTGTGCGGATTCGTCGTCGCGATCGCGCCGCCGAGCATCTGATCGCGCAGACCGGTGTGGTCGGCGTTGACGCCCGTAAAGCCGTAGGTGAACGAATTGTCGGAGGTGTTGACCTGATAGCCGAACGCGCTGTCGCTGAATCCGGCGCCGCCCGCGTTCAACACGCCGATCTGCGCCCGACCTTGCGTACCTTCGAGCTTGAAGCCGCGGTCGAAGATGCCGATGCGCGGCGAGTAGAACGGGATATCGGCGGAGTTGATGTTCACGCCGGGCAGCGCGTTGATATACTGCGCCCCCTGCGCGAAGAACGGACGATACTCGTTGTATTGGCGCTGAAACTCTTGCGGGGCGATCGTCGTCTGATCTTGCTCGACGTTCGAGAAATCGGGGTTGAGCGTGCCGACGAAGGCGAGCGTGTTCGTGATCGGCACGGTCGCGTCGATGCCGATCGTGCGGGCCTTCGTGTTCTCGAAGTTGCCGATGCCGTTTTGAAAGACGCCGCGATCGGCGCCCGCCGCGCCGAGCGCGTAGATATCCGCGTGCGGCTTCGGCCGCGTGTCCTGCGCCGCGAGGTGCAGACCGACGAGGTGCGGCCAGTACGGTGATGCCGCGATGTTGCTCATCGTATCGTCGTACGCCCATGTGTACTCGTCGTTCGTGGCCGCAACGAAGCGCGCGACGTCCACCTGCCAACTCGTGACACCCGCGTTCGAGCGAATGTCTTTGAGCGGCACGATCATCATCGCGTTCCAGTCGCCGTTCGGAAAGATCTTGGTGACGCTCTGCCAACTCGGGGCGTAGCGCGCGTTCTCACTCGAATACTCGTCGTGAATGCCGTGCGGATTCACGCGGAACTGATAGACGCGCGAGCCCGAGCCCGAGGTTTCGAGGTTGAGCGCCACGTGATCGTCGTTCGCCACGCCCGCGTGATCCACGGTCTGTGCGGCGACGATCGGCACGCCCTGCTGTTCGCAATGTACGGCGAAGTAGAGATTCTTATCGTCGTAGAGCAGATACGCGGTGGTCGCGAGCTTCGCCGCGCGATGGTCGGTGAAGTCGTAGAAGGTCGTGAAAGTCGTCGCGCTCTTCCACGCCGGATCGCTCAGCGAGGCGTCCAACTTGGGCGGCGTCGCCGTCTTCACTGCGGCGATGGTTGCGGTGTGCGGCACCCAGGCGCGCGCGGGCGCGGCCACGAGAGAGGCACAGACGAGCGCGAGTATCGCGCGAGAAACGATCCGGTTCATCGCCTGATCTACGAAGACGACGAACCGGATGTTTCAACGTCGCGCGCGCGTTACGACAGGGTGTCGCGTTTGCGCGGCTCGAGCAACTCGACCGGAATACCGTTGGGATCTTCGACGAAGGCGATAGCGCGCGTTCCGCCGGGCGAGCGGTACACGTCCTTGAGCACCTTCACGCCCTTGCTCTTGAGATCGGCCATGTAGCTTTCGAGATCGCCGTCGGCTTCGATCGCGAGATGTTCGTAGCGATTGCCGAGCGCGTACGGCTCGTGCTCTTCGAGATCGAAAACGAGCTCGATGTACGCGTTCCAATCGTGCCCCACGAACGCCATGTCGGCGTTCCCCGGATAGTGGTACGGCCCATCGAGCAGTTTCAACCCGAGCTTCTTGGTGTAAAACTCGATCGACTCGTCCATATTATTGACGAAGATCGACGTGTGCAAAAAACGCGGCATGATGAATAGCTCCTCCGGACGGTCGTTCAACTACACGCGTAGTACCCGCAAAGCTCGCGACGGTTTGCGCCGCTAGTGTAAGAAGTAGCGGTACGAAGAAAAGACGAGCGTGACGCCAAGGCGGTCGGCCGCCGCGATCACTTCGTCGTCGCGCACGGAGCCGCCGGGGGCGATGATCGCGCTGCAGCCGCCTTCGACCGCGGCTTCGAGGCCGTCGGCGAACGGGAAAAATCCGTCGCTCGCGCACGCGGCGCCCTTGGCTGCCTCGCCGGCGCGGTGCGTTGCGATCTTCACCGCGCTCACGCGATTGGTCTGGCCGGCGCAGATGCCGCGCGTGGTGCCGCCGCTCACGATCACGATGCCGTTGGATTTGACGTGGCGCACCACGTCCCACGCGAAGGCGAGATCGTGCCACTCTTGCGCGGTCGGCTGGCGCTTGGAGACCACGCGCCACGCTTCGGAGGGCGCTTCGGGATTATCGTCTTCGGCGAGCACGCCGCCGAGCGCGCTGCGTACGCGCAATTCGCGCGCGAGAATGTCGGGAAGATCCGGCGTGAAGCGCATGATGCGCAAGTTCTTCTTCGTTCGCAGCAGCGCGAGCGCATCGTCGTCGAAATCGGGCGCGGCCACGATCTCCAAGAAGAACTTCTTCAAACTCTGCGCCGCTTCGAGATCGATGCGCGCGTCGGTCGCCACGATGCCGCCATACGCCGAGACCGGATCGGCTTCAAGCGCGTCGTGGACCGCCTTGCCGACGGTGGAGCGCTGCGCCACGCCGCACGGCACGGTGTGCTTCACCGCCGCCGCGCGCACGAAGCGCTCGTGTTCGCTGCCGAATTCCGCGCCGAGCGGCGCGCGCGAGAGCAGGCGCAGCGTGGCGTCGAGATCGAGCAGGTTGTTGTACGAGAGCGCTTTGCCGTGCAATTGCTCGGGCAAGCGTTCGGGGCGCTCCAGATAGAACGCCGCGCGATTCTGCGGATTGGTGCCGTAGCGCAAGCGTTGCGAGAGCGGCGCCGTGAGCGCGAGCGCGCCGGGCAGTTCGCTCGGCAGATACTGTCCGGCGGAGCCGAGATAGTGGGAGATCGCCACGTCGTATTCGGCCGTGCGCTCGAACGCGGCGATCGCGTAGCCGCGCCGCAGCGCCGACGGAATCTCGCCCGCACGAAATGCGTCGAGGAAGCCCTCGTACTGCGAGGGATGCGTCAGGATCGCCACGTGCGCGAAGTTCTTCGCGGCGGCGCGCAGCAGCGAGACGCCGCCGATATCGATCTGCTCGATCGCTTCGGCGATGGTGGTGCCCTCGCGCGCGACCGTCGCCTCGAACGGGTAGAGGTTCACCACCACGGTCGTGATCGGCGCGATCGCGTATTTGTCGGCCTGCGTACGATGCGCGGCGTTGTCGCGATCGTAAAGGATCGCACCGAAAACCTTCGGATGCAGCGTCTTCACCCGGCCGTCGAAGAGCTCGGGAAAGCCGGTCATCTCGCCGACGTCGTGCGCGGGAATGCCGTGCTCTTCCAGATGACGCTTCGTGCCGCCGGTCGCGTAGATCACGGTGCCCGCTTCGTGGAGGGCGCGCGCGAGTTCGACCGCGCCCGTCTTATCGGAAAGCGAGAAGAGTGCCGCGGGTTTGGTGGTGTCAGGCAAGGGCCAACTCCGGTTCCTGCGATTGCGTGAGCGTGGCGGCGATAACGGTACTGACGCCCGGCTCCTTCATCGTGACGCCGTACATGCGATCGGCGAGTTCCATCGTCTTCTTGTTGTGCGTGACGATGATCATCTGCGCGTCGGTCGCGAGGTCGCGCACCATGCTCGAGAAGCGCTCCACGTTCGCGTCGTCGAGCGCCGCATCGACTTCGTCGAGCAGGTAGAACGGCGACGGCTTCACCTGGATGAGCGCGAAGATCAGCGCCGCGGCGGTCATCGCGCGCTCGCCGCCCGAGAGCGTGGTGAGCGGCATGAGCTTCTTGCCCGGCGGCTGCACCGAGATCTCGATGCCCGTCTCGGAGAGATTCTCCGGGTTCGTCTGCCACATCTTGGCCGAACCGCCCGGAAAGAGCTTGGCGTACATCTCCGTGAACGCGCTCGAGACTTTCTCGAAGGTCTCGTTGAACTGCGCCTGCGACTGCGCCTCGATCTCTTTGATCGATTCGAGCAACGTTTCGCGCGCCTTCGCGAGATCTTCGAGCTGCGTGCGAAGGAAGGTCTCGCGTTCGCCGAGCTCTTCGCGCTCGGCCTCGGCGTTCAAGTTGACGTTGGCGGAAAGGCGCGCGAGCTCTTCACGCAGGCGCGGCAACTCGTCCATCACCGCATCGGACTCTTCGCGGTAGCGCTCTTCGACGTCTTTGCATTCGTCGTCGGTCGCGGGGTTCTGCGCGAACTGCGAGACGAGCATACCGAGCTCGGCCTCGATCTCCGCGAGACGCGTGCGATGACGCTCGCCGCCCGCGAGCGCTTCGCGCTCTTCGTTCTCGGCGCTGCGCAGGTCGGCTTCGAGCTTGAGCAGCGCGTCGGCCGAGGCCTCGCGCTCGCGGCGCGCGACTTCGAGACGCGCGTCGAGGTCGCGCACGCCCTCTTGCAGACCTTCGACGTGCGCGTGTGCGCTGCGGGTCTGTTCCATCAACGTGCCGATCTCGGCGAGCATCGCCTCGCGTGCGACGAGCGCGCGCTCGCTATTCGCATCGAGCATGCCCAAACGGCCCTTCGCCGCATCGCGCTCCGCCGTGATCGCGGCGACGCGTTCGCGCAAGTCCGCCGCGTGACGGCTCGCCTCGACCTGCGCCTGCTCCGCCTGCGCGATCTCGGCACGCGCGCGCGCGAGCTCGCTCTCGAGGCGCTGGCGCTCCTCATCGCTCTGCACCGCTTCGATCTCGGGCGCTTCGTAGGCGCGCTCGCGTTCGCGCGCTTCGCGCGCGCGCTCGATCAAATCGCCGACGCGCTGCTGCGCGCCCTGCACGTCGCCGTGCATGCGTTCGAGATCGGTTGCGAGCCCCGCCATCTCGGTGCGCAACTCCGCGATCTGCAGTTCGACGAGCGAGAGCGCCTCGCGCGCGGCGTTGCGTTGCGCGGTCGCCGCCTCGGCGCGCGCGCTCGCATCCTGGGCCGCACGCTCGAGCGATTCGAGTTTGGCGCGCATCTCGGCGAGCGTTTCGCGCAGCGTCTGCGCCTGCACGCGCCGCGAAAGAATGGATTTCTCGCGGCGGAAGCGTCCGCCCGTGATCGCGCCGCCGCCGGCGATCTGCTCGCCCGAGAGCGTCACGACCGTGTCGCGGAATCCGCGTCCGCGCACCAATTGGATACCGGTCTGGAGCGTATCGACGATCAGCACGTTGCCGACGAGGAATCGCACCACCCCTTCGTACTCGGGCTGCGTTCGCACGAGCGCGTGCGCGTACCCGATCACGCCGGGCATGCGCTCGAGATCCGCCGTCATCTGCTTGGCGTCGCGATTGGCGAGCGTGTCGAGCGGCAAAAACGTCGCGCGCCCCTGCTCGCTGCGATTCAGGAAGTCGATCGCGCGCTCCGCGTCTTCCGACGTGCTCGTGATGATGTTCGAAAGGCGGGCGCCGAACGCCACGTCGAGCGCGCGCGCGTAGCGCTCGTCGGTGGTGATGAGATTGGAGACGATCCCCTCGATGCCGCGCAGTTCGCCGCGCTGCATCGCCTCGATCACGGCGCGCGTACCGGGCACGTGGCCCTCGAGCGAGTTCTCCAGCTCTTCGATCGTATGCAGGCGCGACTCGGCGGCTTTTACCTCGCCGGTCTGCTCGCGGTGCGCGGCGAGCGCGCGCGCGAGATCGCTCTGCGCCTGGCCGACGGCGCGCTCGGCGTCTTCCATCGCGCCGCGCGCGGCGACGGCTTCGCCGTCGAGCCCGGCGAGTTGCATTTCGCGCTCGGTGTAGCGCTGCGTCGCGGCGCCGGCGGTCATCTCCAACTGCGCGACGTGTTCGCGCGCGGCGTGCGCCTCGGCGTCGAGACGCTCCGCCTCGGCGCGCACGTTCTCACCCTGCACGCGACGCTCGGCCTTCTTTGCCGCGAACTCCGCGGCTGCGGCTTCGACTTCGCGCAGGCGCGTGAAGATGGCGTCGAGCTGCGCGCGCGTCTGCGAGAGCGACTGCTGCGCGGCGAGTTCGCGCTCGCGCGCGCCCTCGACGTCGGTTGCGAGCGGCGCGAGCCGCTCTTCGAGCTCGGCGATCGTCGCGGCGAGCGACTCGCGTTCGGCCTGCACGCGCGCGGCGTCTTCGGAGGTCTGCGTGGACTGCGCTTCGAGCGCTTCGCGACGCGCGAGCGCGGCGGCGTAATCGGCCTCGGTGCGCGCGAGTTCGGCGCGGCGGCTCTGCGCCTGCGCGCGCAGTTCGTCGAGCGCGAGCTCCTGCTGGTAAGCGCGCGTGCGCAGCTCGGCGAGGTTCGCGCCGTACTGCGCGGCCTTAGCGGCGGCGGCGGCGCGCATCTCGTCTTGGCGTTCGAGTTCGACGCGAAGCTGCTCGCGCTCGATGCGGCGCGAGTGGCTCGCGCGCATGTACGAGAGAATCTCGAGATCGCGCACGCGCGCGCTCACCTTGCGGTAACGCTTGGCGCGACGCACCTGCGTCTCGAGTTCGGGAATGCGGCGTTCGAGCTCGGCGATCAGATCGTTGACGCGGATCGCGTTCTGCTCGGTCTGTTCGAGGCGGCGCATGGACTCGTGCTTGCGCGCGAGGAACTTGTTGATGCCGGCGGTCTCTTCGAAGAGCGCGCGACGCTCCGTCGGCTTGCTCGTAAGGATCGAATCGATCTGTCCCTGCGACACGATCGAGTACGAACCCGGGCCGAGACCCGTTCCCATCAAGAGCTCGACGATGTCGCGCAAGCGCACCTGATTGCGGTTGATGAAGTACTCGCTCTCGCCCGCGCGATAGGCGCGGCGCGTGATCTCGACCTCGCTGTACTCCGTCGCCATCCTGCGGTCGCTGTTGTCGAAGGTCATCGAGACCTCGGCCAAGCCGAGCGGCTTGCGCTTGTCGTTGCCCGCGAAGATCACGTCCTCGAGCTTGCCGGAGCGCAGACTCTTGCTCGACGTCTCGCCGAGCACCCAGCGAAACGCATCGACCATGTTCGACTTGCCCGAGCCGTTCGGGCCGACGATGGCGGTGATGCCGCCGGCAAAATCGAGCGTCGTCGGTTCGGCAAAGGTCTTGAACCCGAAGGACTTGATCTTCTTTAACTTCATTTCTTCCGGCGCTTCGAGCGGGGCTCGGCGGCGAGTAGGGTGCGCAAGGCCGCCTCGGCGGCAGCTTGCTGTGCGGCTTTCTTCGAGGGACCGCTCCCGGTTCCCAACGTCTCGCCCGCGATGACGACGCAGGAATCGAAGTGCGGCGCCTGGGGCGTGCCCCGGCTCTCCTCGCGGTATGCGGGCGTCGCCGAAAGGTGCTCCTGCGCGTAGTGCTGCAGGCGCGTCTTCGCGTCGATCAGCGCCTCGGGATCGTGGTCGAGCCGGCCGATGTGCTCGTCGCACACGAACGTCTTCGCGCGCTCGATGCCGTAGCGCAGAAAGAGCGCGGCGACGAAGGCTTCGAAGGCGTCCGCGAGGATCGAGGTGTTGTTTGCGCCGCCGGCGTTGCGCATGCCGGTGCCGAGTTGCACGACCTCGGCGAAGCCGAGCCGCCGCGCCGATTCGGCGAGCTGCGCGTCGTTCACGATCGCGGCCTTGCGCAGCGTCAAACGCCCTTCGGGCTCGTCAGGAAAGTGCGCGAAGAGCCACTCCGCGGTGATGACGCCGAGCACCGAGTCACCGAGGAACTCGAGCCGTTCGTTCGACGAGCCGCCCTGCTCTTTGGCATGGCTCTCGTGCACGAACGCCTGCTCGACGAGCGTGAGATCGCCCGCGACGCGCACGCCGGCAAGCCGAAGCAGCGCCCGCAGGCGCTTGCGATGTGCTTCACCGGCCATCGCAGTTCGAGCTAGCGCGCCTTCCCGAAGACGATGACGCTGTTGTGCCCGCCGAATCCGAACGAATTGGAGAGCGCTACGTCGACCGTCGCTTTGCGCGCGACGTTCGGCACGTAGTCGAGCACACAGTCGGGATCGGGGAATTCGTAGTTGATCGTCGGCGGCATCGTATCGTCGTGCACCGCCATGATCGTCGCGATGCCTTCGAGACCGCCCGCGGCGCCGAGCGCGTGACCGTGCATCGACTTCGTCGAACTGACCGCGACCTTCGTATCCGCGCCGAAGACGCGTTGAATCGCTTGCGACTCCGCGGTGTCGCCGAGCGGCGTCGAGGTTCCGTGCGCGTTGATGTACTGCACGTCGCCCGGCTTCACGTTCGCCGAGGCGAGCGCGCGCGTGAGCGCGAGCGTGACGCCCTGGCCCTCGGGATCGGGAGCGACGATGTTGTAGGCGTCGGCCGACTGCCCGTAGCCGAGGACTTCCGCGTAGATCTTCGCACCGCGCGCCTTCGCGTGTTCGTACTCCTCGAGCACGAAGATGCCCGAGCCTTCGCCGACCACGAATCCGTCGCGCTCCTTATCGAACGGGCGCGACGCCTTGGCCGGATCGTCGTTGCGCGTGGACATCGCTTTCATCGAGCAGAAGCCGCCGATCGCAAGCGGCGAGATGCACGCTTCGGTGCCGCCGGTGATCATCGCGATCGCGTCGCCGTGCGCGACGAAGTTGTATGCGGTAACGATCGCGTCGTTCGCCGACGCGCAGGCGCTCGCGGCCGAGTGGATCGGACCGCGGAAACCATAGGCCATCGAAATCTGCGCGGGCGCGGCGTTGGCCATCAGCATCGGAATGAAGAAGGGCGAGGTCTTCACCCAATTGCCGTTTTGCGCGGCCTTCTCCGATTCGTACCAAAACGTTTGGATGCCGCCGATGCCGGTGCCGATCACCGCGCCGACGCGATCCTTGAACTCCTGGTCCTCGGGCAACGTCGCATCGGTGATCGCCTCGCGCGCCGCGACGAACGCGTACTGCGAGAAGCGATCGAGGCGGCGCGCCTCTTTCTTTCCGATCAGCTCGTCGGCATTGAAATCCTTGACCTCGGCGGCGATGCGCGTGGTGAAGGCGCTCGCGTCGAAGACCGAGATCTGACCCACGCCCGACTCGCCGGCGACCAAACGGCGCCAGAACTCCGAAGCGGTATTTCCAAGGGGCGTCACGGCGCCGAGGCCCGTGACGACTACACGTCGCGTATTCAAAACGTACGCTTGTTACGTCGCGGGGGCCTCGGCGCCTTCAAATCGAGCAAGCGAGCCGTCCGCTGCGAACTCCGGACGGGATGAACCTCGTTCACCTGGGTAGGAGGATCCCATGATGACCAAGCGCTTAGCGATCGTCGCCGCCGCCCTGGCCCTGCTCGTGCCCTTCGCGGCGCAGGCCGACGACCACCACCACGGCGACAACCAGCAACAGCATGCCCAGTACTGCCAGAACGGCCAGCCGTGTTACGGCCAAAATTCCTACGGCAACGACGACCGGGAGGGTCAGGATCGCGGCAACCCGCACGGCTGCGTGAACCCCGCCGGCCACGAACGCGGCTGGTGCAAGAACCAGGGCTACGGCAACGGCTACGCCGGCTACGGCGGGTACGGCAACTCGAACGCCACGCTCGCCGGCGTGATCACCTCGGTGAACGGCAACACCGTGACGATTCTCCAGGGGCTCACGACCCGCAGCTTCGATGCCTCGCAGGCCTTCCAGCGCGGCGCGGTCAGCGGCCAGCTCTACCCGACCCGCAGCATCACGGCCTACGGGTATTACGATGGAACCGGCTACTTCCACGCGGTGAGCATCCGCTAGCGCGAGGCGCGGAAGTGCTAGAATGGGGCCACGCATGAAGCATCTCACCGTGGCCCTGCTCTTTCTCGCACTCGGCCTCGCGACCGCGGGGCCGAGCCTCGCCGACCAGACGTTCTGGACGATCACGGCCGGCCCGTCGATGCCGCCCGCGCCCTCGCCCTGGCCGGTCACGCTCAACGTCGACTATCTGACGTACGCGTGCGACTACCGCGGCCGCCACACGTCGTGCTTCTGCCGGCGCCCGAACGGCTACGACACGCGGCGCCGCTGCTTCGTCGGACGTCCGCCCCGGCCGCCCTATCCGCCGATTCCGCCCCGCTCGGGCATCCGGCCGCTCCCGATCGTCCGCCTGACGCCCCCGGTTCCGCCGCATCCGTAAACCCCCGCGCCTACGGCCGGGCGACCGGGTCGCCCTCGTCGCTCCGGCGTCGCCGCTCGACGCCGACGGCATCGACCGCGCCTGCGAAAACGTCCGTGCCCTCGGCTTCGAACCCGTGCTCGGCGCCCATGCGCGCGAGTCCGCCGCCTTTCTCGCCGGAAGCGACGCGGCGCGCGCCGCCGATTTCAACGCCGCCCTGGCCGACCCGGCGATCCGCGCCGTCTTCGCGTTGCGCGGCGGTTACGGCACGATGCGGATCCTCGACCAGCTCGATTACGGCGCGCTCGCCCGCGACCCGAAGGTCGTGCTCGGCTATTCCGACCTGACCGCGCCGCTCAACGCCTTCGCCGCCCGCTCCGGGGTCGTGACCTTTCACGGTCCCGTGGCGTCGGCGCCGCTGAGTGAGGCCGGTCGCGAACGCCTGCTGCGCGCCCTCACCACGCTCGACCCGCTCGAGCCGCTGCGCACCGCCGCCGCGCCGATCGTGACCGGCACCGCGCGCGGGCACCTCGTCGGCGGCAACCTCTCGCTCGTCGCGCACCTGTGCGGCACGCCGTTCGCCGTCGCGACGCGCGGCGCGATCCTTGCGCTCGAGGACGTGAACGAGGCCCCCTACCGGATCGACCGCCTGCTCACGCAGCTGCGCCTGGCGGGCGCCTTCACGGGCGCGGCCGGGTTCGCGTTCGGGGATCTGGAGCACCTCGACGTCGTCGCCGAACGCATCGGCGACCTGGGCATCCCGGCCGCGTGCGGCCTGCCCTTCGGTCACATCGACGAGCAATGGCTGCTGCCGATCGGCCTCGAAGCCGAGCTCGACGGCGCCGCGGGGGTCCTACGCTTCGCGCAGTCCGGCGTCAGCTGAGTCTCCCGCACGGATGCGCGGCGAGTCCTTGCACCCCGTCCGGCCCTTTGGTATACTCTCCCGGCTATGTTCCAGTTTGACCTGCAGCTGTTCGCGTCCAAGAAGGGCGCCGGTTCGACCCGCAACGGTCGCGACTCCAACGCCCAGCGTCTCGGCGTGAAGCGCTTCGGCGGCGAGCGCGTGCTCGCGGGCAACATCCTCGTGCGCCAGCGCGGCACCAAATTCTATCCGGGCGAAGGCGTGGGCATGGGCAAGGACCATACCCTCTTTGCGCTCCGCGACGGCCAAGTCTCGTTCAAGACTGGCTTCAAGCGCCGCACCTTCGTGTCCGTGATTCCGGCCATGAACCCGGCGGTGAAGATCGCGGCAGAATAGGCGGCTGAAGACATAGGCCGCCAACCAATTGGCGGCCCATACGTGATGCGAGGGAGATGGTCCGCCATCTCCCTTTTTTCTTCCCTCGCGCGAAAGGAACAGCGGGGGATGTCATGTGTGTCTTGGAGAGCGAGAGGCTGATTTTGAGACCGCCACGGCCGGGCGATATTCAGAGCATGACGGTGTGGCTCAGCGACTATGACGTGGCGCGGATGACCGCGCGCGTGCCGCATCCATATGGTGAGAGCGATGCGGAGGCTTTTGTCGCTGCGGGCGCGCCAAACCGCTT
>JAGWSR010000030.1 GCA_028869385.1 bacterium | reverse complement strand
GCACTCGTACTCCTCGATGTGAATCGAGGTGAAGCGATCTTCCTTGACCATGCGTTCGCTGATCAGGATCGCGTCTTCGTAGTTGTAGCCTTCCCACGGCATGAACGCGACGAGCACGTTCTGACCGAGCGCGAGCTCGCCTTGATCCGACGACGGACCGTCGGCAAGCACCTGGCCGGCCACGATCTGTTCGCCGAGCGCGACGATCGGGCGCTGGTTGATGCACGTGCCGGCGTTCGAGCGCACGAATTTGAGCAGGTCGAATACCTTTTCGCTGCCGTCTTCGAGCGTGATCGTGATGCCCTTGGCATCGACCGCGGTGACTTGCCCCTTCACGTCGGAGACGATGAGCGAGCCGGAGTCCTTCGCGGCGCGGTACTCCATGCCGGTGCCGACGATCGGCGCGTCCGGTCGGAGCAACGGCACGGCCTGACGCTGCATGTTCGCACCCATGAGCGCGCGGTTCGCGTCATCGTGCTCGAGGAACGGGATGAGCGCGGTCGCGATCGAGACGATCTGCTTGGGCGAAACGTCCATCAATTGCACGCGCGCGGCGGGCTCTTCGATGTACTCTTCGGCGTAGCGGCAGACGACGGTGTCGGAGAGGATCTTACCCGACGTCTCGTCCACCGGCGTGTTGGCCTGCGCGATGATGTACTCGTCTTCGCGATCGGCCGTGAGGTACTGAATGCGATCGGTCACCACGCCGTTCTCGACGACGCGATACGGCGTCTCGATGAAGCCGAAGCGGTTCACGCGAGCGTAGGTCGCGAGCGATCCGATCAGACCGATGTTCGGGCCTTCCGGCGTCTCGATCGGGCAGATGCGGCCGTAGTGCGAGTGGTGGACGTCGCGGACTTCGAAGCCCGCGCGTTCGCGCGAGAGACCACCCGGCCCGAGCGCCGAGAGACGACGCTTGTGGGTGAGCTCGGCGAGCGAGTTCGTCTGGTCCATGAACTGCGAGAGTTGCGAGGAGCCGAAGAACTCTTTGATCGCCGCGACGACGGGGCGAATGTTGATGAGCGCCTGCGGCGTCACCGTCTCGATGTCCTGAACGGTCATGCGCTCGCGCACGACGCGCTCGAGGCGCAGCAAACCGACGCGGAACTGATTCTGCAGCAGTTCGCCGACCGAACGCACGCGACGGTTGCCGAGGTGATCGATATCGTCCTTCGCGATGATGCCGGTCGCGACTTTGATCAAGCGACGAACGACCGCGATCATGTCGGCGCGCGAGAGGCACTTCACGCCGATCTGCGGCTCTTCGAGGCCTTCGTACTCGTTGATCTGGATCGTCGGCCGATCGACGCGCGCTTCCAAATCCGGATTCTCGATCCGGTAATGGAATTTGCCGCTCAGCTTGTAGCGGCCGACGCCCGCGAGATCGTAGCGCTTCTCGTCGAAGAAGAGCGACTCGAGGAGTTTCTCGGCGTTCTCCGCGTTCTCGGGCTCGCCGGGACGCAGCTTCTTGTAGATTTCCTTGAGCGCGTCTTCGCGCGTCTTGATATCTTTGTCTTTATCGATCGAGTTCGCGACCAGCGGCGAACCGCCGAAGAGTTCGAGAATCGCTTCGTCGCTCTCCCAGTTCAGTCCGAGGTCCGGGCGCGAGAGCGCGCGGATGAAGGTCGAGATGTAGATCTTGCGATTCTTATCGATGCGAACGCCGATCGTACCCTCGGTCTCGTCGTTCTTCGTGCCGTTGTCGGTCTCGAACTCGATCCACGCACCGCGGTTCGGAATGATCGTCGCGTTGTACGTCGGACGAGCGTTCGTGTCGAAATCCTGGCTGTAATACACGCCCGGCGAGCGCACGAGCTGGCTCACGATCACGCGCTCCGCGCCGTTGATCATGAACGTACCCTTGTCGGTCATGAGCGGGAAATCGCCCATGAAGATCTCTTGATCCGGGATGCCCTTGATCTCGCCCGACTCGGCCGTGATCAAGCGCACGCGCACGCGAAGCGGCGCGCTGTAGGTCATGTCCCGCTCGCGGCACTCTTCGATCGAATACTTCGGCTCGCCGAGCGAGTGCTCGCCGAACTCGAGGATCAGGTTGCCGGTGAAATCTTTGATCGGGGAGATCGAAGCGAATGCTTCGCCCAAGCCCGCGGTCTTGAACCAGTCGAAGCTCGCCTTCTGCAGCTCGATCAGGTTCGGCACTTCGAGGACATGCGGAATCTTCGCGAACGTGTGCCGTCCGCGCTTGGGACCGGGATCCGGGGGCTGCTCGATCGTGAACGCCCCGGCCGCCGCCGGGAACGTCGTCGGCATCGCCGTCGTCGTGACGCCCGCATTGGGCGCCGGACGCTCGGCGCGTTTCGACTTGACCTTCGTCGCCGCGGAGCTCTTCGCGGATGACTTCGGAGCCGTCGTTTTCGCCATTCTTCTCTCTTTGTGACCTTGTTGGTGAAGCGCGCTTGCCTCGGGACGGTGACACGCAAAAGAGGCCGAGGTCGTCCGGCTTGCCGGACGGCACTCGCCCTTCTTTATATACTGCGGCTTATACGCCTCGGGGCATAGGTATCGAGTTTACACGGCCGTGGGCGGCGCGTCAAGAAGGATTAGTCTGCGAGGGCGCGTTCGGCGCCCACGAGCGAGGTCATGCCGTGCGCCGCCGGTGTACGGAAGCGACGCCGCGCCTGTTCGACCCATGCCCCGACGAGCAGCGCGAGGACGCCTCCCGGCACGAGCATCGAGACGAGCAGCGCCGCCGTCTGTACGGCGTACGAGTGTGCGTGGTGACTTCCAAGACCGCCCATAATGGCGCTAAGTGTACCACGCACCCCCCCGTGCTGCGAAGAGGCCTTCGCTAGGGGCGTAGCCGCGGGCAGCGAAGCCACACCGCTTGCAGCCAACTTCAACATCCCCACAACCACGCCGTCGCGACGCCGCCGACGGTGCCGTCGATAGCTGGATCGAGAGCGTCGTCGCGAGCGCGACGCGCGTCGAGTCGAACGCGCCGCGCGATCATCTGCGCTACGCGGTCGAGGTCGCCGAGCAATTCTACGTGCCGCGATTCACGATCGCCGCCTTTTTGGTGAGCGTCGGACGCGACGGCGTCAGCACGAGCCGGCGTTACGACCTGCCCAATTTGGCGACCGCGAGTGCCAAGCACGTCACGCAGGCTGACCGCATCATCGGACGCCTCGTCAACGCGAGCGGCCTCATCGGCGGCCTCACCGGTCCGGCCCCCGTCGTCACCGGCACGCTGCTGCTCGCCATGGTACGCACCGGGCGTCTCCATTGGCGCGACGTCACGGCCCCGCCGTTGCGGTACGAGCCCCTGGACGGCGCATCGCTCGCCTGGACGTCCGACGAGGACGGCCGGCAGCGCCTCCACGTCGCCGGACACCCGGGCACCGTTCTGGTGCCGACGATTCCGCTCTGGTACGTCGATCCCGATCTCGGAACGACCGGACCGGTCGAAACGCGGGTCGCACCGGATCTGGGCGCATTGCTCGCGAGCGCGCCGTCGTTGACGCCGGATCAAGCACGACGCGTGTACGCGGCCCTGCGACGCATCGTCGACGGTGACGTAGGACTGCCCGACGTCGGCGATGCCGCGCAGCACTTGGACCGCGAGCCGACGCCCGTGCTGCGCGTAAGCGCATCGCACGGTGCCGCGTCGCTCGATCTCCGTTTTGCCTACGACGACCGCTTGATGACGCAGCGCGACGACCACGAAGCGCGCAACATCGCCTTCGAGATGCAGGCGGCGGCTCGCATCGCCGAGCTCACCACGACGCCGCTCGCCGACGAGCGCGCGTGGTTGCGCTTCATCGCGCACACCGCGCCGCGCTTGCGCCGCGAAGGCTGGACCGTCGAGGTCGACGAGCGTTTTCCGTACGATGTGGTCGAGGCGCAGGACGTATGGCGCGGCGAGATCGTCGAGGGGGCGGAGCGCTGGTTCGACGTCGACCTCGGCGTGGACGTCGCGGGCGAACGCGTCGCGCTTTTGCCGCTCATCATGGCCGCGCTCGCGGAGAACGGCATCGGCGACGACGATGATTTGAGCAAGCTCGCGACGCGCGCGGAGCCGCTCTACGCACGCCTGCCGAGCGGTTCGTACGTGGCGCTTCCGGCCGCGCGCGTGGCGCGCGTGCTCGCGATGCTCGCCGAACTGTTCGGCGAGAACGCCCCACTCGAGGGTGACGGGCGCCTGCGCGTCTCGCGCTCGCAGGCGGCGGCGCTCGCCGAACTGGAACGCGGGCTGCGCATCGAGTGGCGCGGCATGGAGCACTTGCGCGCGCTGCTCGACGATCTCACCGTTCTCGACGGCGAGAGCCTCTCCGTTCCGCCCGAATTCACCGCGACGTTGCGGCCCTATCAACGCGAAGGCGTCGCGTGGCTGCAGGCGCTCGCGACGCACGGCTTCGGCGGCGTGCTCGCCGACGACATGGGCCTCGGAAAGACCGTGCAGTTTCTCGCACACGCCGCGATCGAACGCGCGGCCGGGCGCCTCGACGCACCGATCCTCATCGTCGCGCCGACGAGCGTCGCGCCCAACTGGCGCGCCG
>JAGWSR010000029.1 GCA_028869385.1 bacterium | reverse complement strand
GTTGCTCTATCCAATTGAGCTACGACCGCACAATCGCGACCACCGTAGATACGCGGTGGTTTTTTCTTTCCCTTCCAAGCGTGCGAACGAACTTGGAACGGGATGGCGGAGAGAGAGGGATTCGAACCCTCGATACGACTTTACATCGTATAACGGTTTAGCAAACCGCCGCCTTCAGCCGCTCGGCCATCTCTCCGCGACCTCGCCCCGTCCGTTCTCCCCGCCCGCGCGTCGTGCCTGCGCGAGAAAAGTCGCTCGCGCGTAACCCGCCGTCACGACGTTGGAGCGGTGGGCCCCGTCATGGGCGGCTCCTCCACAAAGACCGCTTCTTGCTGCGGCACCGTGGCTACCGGCACCGGCGCGGGCGCACGTTTGCGCCCGAGTAGCGCATCGATGCCGAGCACACGCCCCGTCGGCAGCATCACGTTGATTGCGGAGAGTACGAGCGCAGCGGAGTCGAGGCTCGACCACATCGAGAGATGTGCGAGACCACCTTTTGCGGTGAGATAGTTGAGCGAGAGCAACACACCGAGCAGCCCGCCGAGCCGCGTGAACGCGCCGAGGAGCAACAGCGTACCGGTGACGACTTCGCCCAAGCGAACGAGTTCGGCGAAGATATTGATATTCGGCGCGACGACGCTTGTGAGAAAGTGGTGATACCATCCACTCGTGTTCGTCGTCGCACTCGCGATGAACGACTCGATCATGCCGTTCGGCGGCATGAAATCTTGACTCTGCGTGAACTTTGGGATGCCGTGCATCAACCAAAACGCGCCGACGTACAGGCGCACGAGTGCGAGCCACGACGCATAGACGGTATTCGATGGGAGTTTCATGCGGAAACCTCCGTTCGCTGCGCCGCGAGGCCGGCGATCAATGCCGCGGCGTCTCGGGCAGCATTCGGGCGACCGAAACGCCGCGCCGCTTCAGTCATTCGCTCGTGCATCGCGGAATCCGTCAGAACCCGCGAGAGCAGCTCCGGCACGCGGTCGAGCGAGCGAGCGCGCACCGCGCTCCCCCACTCGGTCAGCACGCGTACGTTGCGCTCCTCTTGGCCGGGCAGCGGTTTGTAGAGCAACATCGGCACGCGGGCCGCGAGCGCTTCGGCCGTGCTGAGTCCCCCGGGCTTGGTGAGAAAGGCGTCCACCGCGTGCATGTAGTCGTACACGTTCTCCACGAAGCGCAGCACGCGCACGGGGTAGCGCACCGCCTCCGCGGCAGCGAGCACCCGCCGCTCCATCTTCGCGTTGCGCCCCGCGATGACCACGGCGGCGATCGGCGCGGCCACCTCGTCGAGCGAGCGCAGCATGCGCTCCAGCGGGCCGATCCCGAGTCCGCCCGCCATCATCAGCGCGATCTTGCGATCGGCGGGTAATCCCAAGCGCTCGCGTAACGCGGCGAGCGGTTCCTCGCTCGGCGCGAAGCGCGGATCCACGGGAATACCGCTGACCTGGATGCGCTCGGGCGCGATGCCGCGCGCCACCATGATGTCGCGCATCGCTTCGGTCGCGACGCAGTAGCCTTCGATGTTGTCGTGGATCCAGAACGCGTGTACCGCATAATCGGTCACGATGCCGACCACGGGCGGTGCGTCGTCGTAGATGCGCTTGTACTCGGCCATCGCGCCGCTCGGAAACGCATGTGTGCAGACGACGACGTCGGGGCGCTCGCGCTCGATGAGCGGGCGCAGGTTTTGCGCGGTGAATTGGTGCGCCCACGTTCGGAACGGGCCGACCTCGGTCGCGCGTTCGGCGCGGTCGTAGATGTAGCGGTACATCTGCGGAATGGTCTTGACCATCTGCAGATAACCGTCGGAGACGACGCGCGACATCATGCGCGCGGCATACTTATACGAATCTACGACGTGCGTGCGGGCGCCGGGATCGATCTCGCGCAACGCGACGCACACGGCGTTCGCAGCGGAGAGATGCCCGGCGCCCACGCTCGCCGAGAGAAAGAGGACGCGGATTAGGCGTCGCCCCCGCTTTCGTCGCCCGCCTCTTCGGCGAACGCGAGAAAGTCGTCGAGGATCTCTTGCGCGAGCGCATCGTCCTGCACCATGTTGCCCTCGAGATCGGTCACGATGAACTCGCTCTCCGCCTCTTCGTCCTGCGGCTCGTGCATCAGCACCGCGTACGACGTACCGTCGTCGGGATCTTCGAGAATGCCGACGACCTCGAATTCGAGTTCGCCGCCATCTTTGGTTTCGATGTAGAGGACCTCGCTCAGTTCGAGCGGGCCGCTCTTCGTTTCGCCGTCGTCGGTCGTCATGGGTGCTCCTTTAGTGAAGGCATCGGGCGACATTGCTCTGATGCTGGGCGAGAGTATCGGCAAAGACGTGTCGGCCGTTGCCGCAGTACACGTAGTACAACGCTTTCGTGGTCGCGGGATGAAATGCCGCTTCGAGCGAGGGTTCGCCGGGGTTCGAAATCGGCGTGGGCGGCAGCCCTTCGTGGAGGTAGGTGTTGTAGGGCGAGTCGATCTTCAAGTCGGCGAACGAGAGTTCGGTTTTATGTTCGGGCAACGCGTACTCGATGGTCGCATCGATCTGCAACGGCATGTGCAGGCGCAGACGATTGTAGATGACGCTCGCGATCAACGGACGATCCACGTCGGCCTTGGCCTCACTCTCGACGAGCGATGCCACGATCACGGCCTGCGGTACGCTCACGTGCAGCGCCTTCGCGCGCGCGCTCGCGTCGGGCGGCAACTCTTTGTAGAACTGGTCGGTGAATTCGCGCGCGATCTGCGCCGGGCTCGCATCGAGCGGCACGAGGTAGGTGCTCGGAAAGAGAAAGCCTTCTAGGCTCGCGGTCCGCGCGCCGTCCACCGCGAGGGTCGACGTGCGCACGACGCGCTCGAAGGCCGCCGCATCGCCGAGACCGTCATCCTGAAGCCGCCGCGCGATCTGCTCGGCGGTGAATCCCTCGGGAATCGTCACCCACGTCGCGACCTGTGCCCCGCCGCTCTGCAGGGAGCGCAGCACCTCGTCCGCGCTCCGGTGCGCCGAAAAGAGATAGGCACCCGCGTGCACGTCGGCATCGGCATGACGCAGGCGCGCGAGCGCACGAAATGCGAGCGCGCTCTCGATCACGCCCGCTTGCGCAAGTTGCGACGAGATATCGGCAAAGGTCGAACCACGCGGCACGATCACATGCGTCGGCTGCGCCGGATGCGAACGGTCGCCGTAGGTGAGGTACGCGAAGCCCGCGACCGCCAGCACGACGAGGACGACGAGCGCGGCGACGAGTCGGCCGAGGATGCGCAGCATCGGCTAACGCGCCTCGTTGCGCCGCCGCGCGAGGAAGGTCTCGAGAATCAGCGCCGCGGCCATCTGATCCACGACCTCTTTGCGCCGCTTGCGCGAGACGTCGGCACCGATGAGCGTCTTGGTAACTTGGGCGGTCGTCATGCGTTCGTCCACGCGATGGATCGTACCCGAAAAGACGCCGCGTAACTGCTCGATGAAGAGATCCATCTTCTGCGCCGCGATACCCGCCTCGCCCGAGAGCGCGAGCGGATAGCCCACCACGAGATCGCGCACCAAATAGGACTCGCAGTACTCCGCGATCTTAGCCAGATCGGCGCGCAGGTTCGAGCGCTCGATGGTGCCGACGGGAAGCGCGAAACTCCCCGACGGATCGGCGACGGCGACCCCGATGCGCTTGCTCCCGACGTCGAGCGCCATGACGCTCACGAGAGCACCGTGCGCGGCTTGCGCCCCAAGTGATGCGCGATCAACTGCTCCACCGCCGCGGCGACGCGCGGACGGGCGCGCACGGCGGCGCGACCGCTGCCGCGGGGCGCGGCGACCTCGGCGAGATTGCGCAGATCCTCGGCGTCGAGTTCGATCAAGTCGCGCCACCGTTCGCGGCACGACGAACAGATGAATCCGCCGACATCGGCGTCGAGAAACGCGCGCGCATCATCGAACGCCAAGCCGCAACGCACGCAGGCGTCGGCGGGCGGCTCGAGCCCGAGCGCGGCGAGCAGACGCAGCGAGAAGCGCGGCACGAGCGTGCGCGGCTCGTCGCTCGCGGCGATCGCGCGCAGCATCCCGTCGACGAGCGCATAGACCTCCGGCAGCGCGAGATCGGGCTCGCAGAACGCGTCGATCAGCTCCGCGACGAGTTGCGCCGCGGCGAAGCGCTCGGGTGCCACGAGACGCTCCCAGGACGAACGCACGATATCGGCCGAGACGATCACGTCGAGCGAGCGTCCGCGATGCATCTGCAGTTCGCACTCGTTGCCGAACTCCAAACGACCCGCGAGATGACTCTTGGCGCGGCGCACGCCCTTGCCGACCGCGTCCATCTTGCCGCGCTCGGTCGAGAGCAGCGTGAAGATGCGGTCGGCTTCGCCGAGCGGACGGGCGCGCAACACGATCGCTCGCGTCTTATACGAACGGGCCGAAGTGATGGGGCAAGAGCTCCGACACCGTCTGCTGCGCGACGCCGTCGGGCGTCGTGTAGATGACGGTCATCTCGGGGTTGAATTCGGCGAGCACCTGTCGGCACGCGCCGCAGGGGCTGGTGAGGGCGCCATCGGGCCCCGCGACCGCGATCGCATGAAAGGTGCGAAATCCCGCGCTCACCGCCGCGGCGACGGCCGCGCGTTCGGCGCAGATGCCGAGCCCGTAGCTCGCGTTCTCGACGTTCGCGCCGAGAATCACGTGGCCGTCTCCGACGTCCAATGCCGCACCGACGGTAAAGTTCGAATACGGAGCGTAGGCACGCGCGCGGACGTCTTGGGCCGCGGAGAGCAGTTCGTGCGCGTCAGCCGACGACATCGTGCGACTCGCTCTCTTCCAGGGTTTCGTCGGCGCCGCGATCGCGCGAGATGAAGACGCGCACGGCGAGAATGCGACGCCCGCGCGTCCGGTCCACTCGAAGGCGCGTGTGCTCGTCGGCGTCGATCTGCTCGCCCTCTTTCGGCAGACGACCGAAGAGACCGACCGTGTACCCGCCGATCGTCTCGAAGTCTTCGGTCGGAATCTCCGTTCCGAGCTTCGCGTTGACGTCCTCGATGTTGGTTCCCGCCTCGACGATCGCTTCTTCGTCGGAGATCACGTGAATCGGCTCTTGCTCGTCGGTATCGTGCTCGTCGCGAATCTCGCCTACGATCTCCTCGAGCAGATCCTCCATCGTCACGAGGCCGGCGGTTCCGCCGTACTCGTCCACGACGATCGCCATCGAGAATTTGTCGCGCTGCATCTCGCGCAGCAGCTCGGCGATCTTCTTCGTCTCCGGCACGTGCCCGACTTGGCGCATCAGCACGCGCAAGCTCGACTGCGCGAGCGTACCGTTGGCGAGCGCGATCAACAACTCGCGGTCGTGCACGACGCCGATGATGTCGTCTTTGGATTCTTGATAGACGGGCAGCTTGGAGTAGCCTTCGGCGATCACGACGTCGAGCGCGCGGCGCGGCGAATCGTCGATCGAGACGGCTACGATCTCGGGGCGCGGGGTCATCACTTCGCGCACGATGGTGTCGCCGAATTCGATGACCGAATGAATCATCTCGCGCTCTTCTTCTTCGATCACGCGCTGCTCGGCGCCGACGTTGACGAGCGTGCGGATATCCTCTTCGGTCACGTAGATCTGATGCACGTGCTTGACGCCGAACACGTGCAAGATCAGGTTCGCGATAAAGATGAAGACGCTCGCGATCGGCCCGACGACGAGCGAGACGACGCGAATGGTTCGCGCGAGCCCGATCATCCAGCGCTCGCCGTTGCCGGAGGCGACCGTCTTCGGGATGATCTCGCCGAAGAGCAGCAGCACAATCGACATGACGACCGTGGACCAAATCGCGGGCTGCGGCAGGCCGATATCCACCGCGATGGTCGTGGCGAGCGAGTCCGCCGCCAAGAGCGCGATCGTATTGCCGATGAGGATCGAGGTGAGGACGTGGCTCTTATCGTCCACCAGCCGCGCGACGTCGTGCGAGCCGCGGACTTTTCGCTCCGCCAGGGCTCGGGCGCGCAGGCGCGAGACCGAGACCAGCGCCGTCTCCGACGCCGAGAACAGGGCGGCGAGAACGACCAGGAGGGCGAGGATGGCGATTTCCAGCCAGTTGGGGTGGGCCGTCGTCATGCGTGGGCGCTCTTTTCGAGGCCCGGGTCGAGCGGCCCGCTACTTCGGGGGAGGTCGGTATTCAAAACGGCGACATTATAGCACACGGCGCTACCCCGGTAGATGGCCGCGCGCGAGCAGATAGATGGCGAGCGCGACGACGGTCCCCAGAATCGCGCCCGCCACCGCCTCGACGGTACGGTGGATCTTGGCCTCGACGCGGCTCTGCGCGACCAGGAACGCCACGAAGTATGCGAGCAGCGCCGCCAGCGGGCGCTGGTAAAGGAACGCGAGCAGCGTAGCCGCGGCGAAGGCCAGGCCCGCGTGCCCCGAGATCGCCCCGCCTTGGAGCGCGGACCCGCGTCCCACCCAGGCTTTTGCGAAGATGGTGAGGATCGCGACGGCCGCGAGGGTGACGAAGGCGAGGCTGCTCGGCACGCTGCCCACGGCGGCATAGACACGCTGGCCGCCGTTGATGATCCCTTGATAGAACACGAGGTAACCAACGACGATCGCCGCGAGCGAGGCCACGAGCACCGCGCCGGCCGCGGCATCCTTCGCGGTCTTGGCGAGCGGGTGATGTGTCGCGGTGAGCAAGTCCACGATCGCTTCGACGGCGGTGTTCACCAGTTCGAGCGCGAGGACCAGCGCGACGAGCACGACCAGGCCGATCACGTAGGAGCGGTCGAGGCGCAGCAGCAGTGCGCTCAAAATGACGAGCAGTGCGATGACCAAGTGCGCCCGCATGTTCGGCTGCGTCCGCGCGGCGTACATGATGCCGTCGAACGCATGATTGAACGAGCGCCAGAATCGCATCGCTACTCGTCGTAGGGCCAGGGCATGCCGATCGCCGCGGCGAGACGCCGTTCTTGCGCCTCCATCACCGCGCGCTCGCCCGGCTCCTCGTGATCGTGTCCGAGAATGTGCAGCAACCCGTGAATGCTCAGACGATAGAGCTCGCGCTGCAGCGGCGCATCGTAATCGGCGGCCTGTCGGCGCGCGGTATCGAGCGAGATGACGATGTCGCCGAGCAGCCGTTCCTGCGCGAAGGGTTCGGGTTCGAGTGGGAACGAGAGCACGTCGGTAGGCCGGTCTTTGCCGCGGTGATCGCGGTTGATCTCGCGAATCGCCGCGTCGTTCACCAGGGTGACCGAGATCGCCGCGTCGGGCTCGCCGACCGCCGCGAGCAGTTCGCGCAACGTTTTCTTCAACGCGCGAGCGTCTACGCCGCTGCCGCGCACCTCGTTACGGTAGTGAATCTCGCTCATCCGTTGGCGGTGCCGTTACGGTAGGCGCGGATGATCTGCGCCACGAGCGGATGACGCACCACGTCGGTCTCGGAGAGTTCCACGACGCCGATATCGTCGAGCTCGCGCAGGCGCGCCGCTGCGTCGCGCAGGCCGCTACGCGAGCCGTGCGGCAAATCGATCTGCGTCACGTCGCCGTTGACGACCATCTTCGAGCCAGATCCCAAGCGCGTGAGGAACATCTTCAACTGATCGCTCGTCGCGTTCTGCGCTTCGTCGAGAATCACGAACGCGTCGTTGAGGGTGCGTCCGCGCATATACGCGAGCGGCGCGACCTCGATCGTTCCGCGTTCGAGATACTTCGCCACGACCGCGCCGTCGAGCAGATCTTCGAGCGCATCGTAGAGCGGGCGCAGATAGGGATCCACCTTCTCGCGCAGGTCGCCCGGAAGAAAGCCGAGCTTCTCGCCCGCTTCCACTGCGGGACGCGAGAGAATCAGCCGCGAGACCTCGCGATTCTTGAGTGCACGCACCGCCATAACGACGGCGAGAAAGGTCTTGCCCGTGCCGGCCGGGCCGATGCCGAAGGTGAGCGTGTTGCGCTCGACGGCGTGCACGAAGGCTCGCTGGCCGGTCGTCTTTGGGCGCACTTCCTTGCCGCGCTGCGTGCGCAGCAGCGTGCCGGGCAGCGCGCGTCCGCCGGGTTCTTCGCGCGCTTCGGCAACCGCAAGCGCAACGTCGTCGGGCGTGATCTGCGCGCCGCCGAGCGCGGCTTCGAGCATGCGGCGCACCGCGTGTTCGGCGCGTTCGACGTTCTCATCGCCGCCGGCGAGCAGCAATTGATCGCCTTCGGCGCGGACGTTGACGCCGAGGCGTCGCTCGAGCGCCGAGAGATTCTGATCGAATTCACCGAAGAGGCGGACGCGCTCTCCGAGTTCGCTCAGATCGACGCGTCGTGTCGTGGACTCCAGATCGTGTGCTCCTGCAATGCGATGGGTGGGCCGAGCACCTGCGCCGCGACCACGGCGCGCACGAGATCGGCTCTTCGTCCGAACATACCACGCCAAGGTGCGGTTCCATGCACCGTCGTCTGCTGCGCCGCCTCGGGCGCGAGCAGCGGCGGTGCCGCGGGCGGGATGACGACCGCACGGCGCACCAGGGGCGTCACCGGGGCGGCGGGCACCACGACGGGAGCGACGACCTGCGGCTGCTCGGGTCCCGGCATCTGCGCGAAGGCCGTCGCCGCGAGCGGCGCGTGCTGCATCGACGCGCGCGGCACGGGGCGAGCCGTGCCGCGCGCGTTCTTGACCATGCTCGAAACGACGCCGAAGAGGACGATCCCCACCCAGATCAGCGTGCCGAGATCGAAATGCATCGCTTACTTCAGCGGTGCGCTCGGCGGCTGCGGCCCGTCGGGGCCCATGGCCGCGTCGGTACTGCCGCCGATGGCGTCACGCATCGTCGTATCGGCTTGGAGGTTCTTCAGGCGATAGTAATCCATCACGCCGAGATTGCCGCTCTTGAACGCGTCGGCAATGGCGAGCGGGATCGCCGCCTCGGCTTCGACCACTTTCGCGCGCATGGCTTGCGTCTGCGCCTTCTGCTCTTGCTCCGAGGCCATCGCGGCGTATTGCCGCTCGGAGGCTTTCGCTTGCGCGATGCGGCGATCGGCTTCGGCCTGGCTCGTCTGCAGTTCGGCACCGATGTTTTTGCCGACATCGACGTCGGCGATGTCGATCGACACGATTTCGAACGCGGTGCCCGAGTCGAGGCCCTTGCCGAGCACCGTCTTCGAAATGCGATCCGGATACTCGAGCACTTCTTTATGGTCGACCGCGGCGCCGACCGCCGCGACGACGCCTTCGCCGACGCGCGCGATGATCGTCTGTTCGCCCGCGCCGCCGACGTAACGGTCGAGGTTGCTGCGCACGGTCACGCGCGCCTTCACGTTCAACTGGATGCCGTTCTGCGCGACGCCTTGAAACGTCGGCGTCTCGATCACTTTCGGGTTCACCGAGGTCTGGAGCGCCTCGACCACGTTGCGTCCCGCGAGGTCGATCGCCGCGGCGCGCTGCCATTCGAGCGGAATCTGCGCGCGCTGCGCCGCGATCAACGCGAGCGTCACGTTCTCCACGTTACCGCCGGCGAGAAAATGCGACTGCATCTGATCGATCGTCAGCATCAATCCCGCCTTGCGCGCGCGCACGTAGTTCGTCACGATCACGCCGGGCGGAATCCCGATCAGGCGCATGCGCACAAGCGTGATGATGCCGAGCGGTACGCCCGCGGCGACCGTTCGAATCCAGAGCCCGATCGGGAAGTAGTAGAGGAACGCGAAGAACCCCACGATCAGGAGGAAGAAAATGATCAGGCTGAGGACACCGTAGGAAACCATCGTTGCTTCTTTCTCTTAGCCGTCGCGCCAAGCTCTCGGGTGCACTACTTGCGGCGTAACCGCTTGGTTACGCACCAAACGAAACAAACCCTCATCGCGCGTGCGGGTCAGGTGTAATCCGGCAGCGTCACCGGCTCCACGAACACGCGCGCTCCTTCGACGCGCGTGACGCGAATCGGCGTTCCCGCTTGGATGAATTCCCCTTCGGTGAGCACGTCGACGCGTTGCCCGTCGATCGTCGCGATTCCGGCGGGACGCAAAAACGACGACGCCGTTCCGACCGCGCCGCGCAGCGCCGTCAGATCCGCGCTCGCCACGTAGTCGGCGCCCTGCACGCCGACGAACGCGAGCCGTTTCATCCAGGCGTTCTCCGGATACGCCCGCGTGACGAGCGCGAAGAGCGCGACGGTCACGATGATCGCCGTCGAGACCGTCTCGATCGCGATGAAGAAAAACGGCACCCCGAAGGCGAGCAAGACCGCCGCGAGCAGCGCGATAGCGCCCAAAATGCCCGGCGCTCCGTGCCCGGGTACGACGTGCAACTCCCAGAGAATACCAAGGAGACCGACGATCGCGAGCGCGACCACGAGCCCATTCGAAAAGCCCGCATAGACGTGCGTTCCAAAAAAGAGCGCGAGCGCCGCGACGCCGACGGTTCCGGCAACGCCGTGAAGCGTCTGCATCTCGAGGATGAGTCCGAGCATGCCGAGCGTGAGCAAGAGTCCGCTGATTTCGGGCGTCGTCGCGAAGCGCGCGACCTCTTCGCCGAAACTATAGTCGACCTGGTCGCGAGGCGCGCCGGAGAGACGCTGCGATGCGAGGGCCGCGTCGAGCGACGGCGCGATCGCGTCGGCGACGCCGCTGCTGAGCGCCTCGCGCGTGTTGAGCGTCAAGATCGTCCCCGTCGCTTTGTACGCGGGCAGATCAACGTGGCGATCCACCATCGCACCGGCGATTGCGACGTTGCGGTGATTGCGCAGCGCCGTGGATTCGAACTCGGCGCGCAGTGCGGAGATCGTCTTTACCGTAGCGGGAATCGGCTCGGCCGCGCCGATCGACGAACCCGGCGCCATCACGATGCGGTTGGCCGAGAGCGTGATGAGCGCGGCGGCCGAGTAGGCGCGCTCGCTCACGTAGGCGATCACCGGAACCTTCGCCGCGAAGAGCGCGTCGCGGATGCGAAATGCCGCTTCCACCAGTCCGCCGGGGCTATTGACGTCGAGTACGATCGCTTGCGCGTGCTCGTCGTTCGCCTGCTGTACCGCACGCTCCACGAGGTGCGCCATGCCGTCGTCGACGGTGCCGTGAATCGGCACCACCACGACCGGCGGCGGCGCGGCGTTCGCGAGCCCGGTGAACCCGAAGACGAGGGCCAGCGGTGCGACGAGGCGGAGCAAGGCACGCAAGCGCTTCATGCCCTCTGCTACCGGCTCCGACGACGGAAGTTACGCAAAAAGAAAAGAGCCCGGAGTTATCCGAGCTCTTCGGTCACGATCTGGCGGATCAGATTGCCGTCGGCCTCGCCTTTGAGTCGAGGCATCACGGCCTTCATCACACCGCCCTGGTTTCGGCTCTCGGCCGGCAGACCGGCGAGAATCTCTTTGACGATCGCGCGGACCTCGTCGGCCGACTTCTGAGCCGGAAGATAGACCATCAGGATGTCGCGCTCGGCGCGTTCCTTATCGGCCAAATCCTGGCGTCCGGCCTTCTCGAATTCGCCGAGCGAGTCACCTCGCTGCTTGACGAGTTTCTGAAGTACGGCGAGTTCGTCGGCATCGGTCAACTCGGCACCGGCTTCGGTACGCTTATACGTAAAGCCGGAGAGGGCCGAGCGCAACGTGTCGAGGCGCACCTGGTCGCGCGCCTTCATCGCCTCCTTGAGGTCGGAGGAGATGCGATCCTTGAAGCTGCCCACGGACTACGAGCGGCGCTTGCGAGCGGCGGCCGACTTCTTCTTGCGGCGAACGCTCGGCTTTTCGTAGTGCTCGTGCTTGCGCGCCTCGGCGAGAATACCCGCCTTTTGGGTGGCCTTCTTGAAACGGCGCAACGCGTTCTCGATCGATTCACCCGGAGCTACGCGAACTTCCATTGCTTGATTGACCCCCCTTCGAGACGCCGCGAACGGCGCAAAATTCTTGCGGAGCCCAAAGACGAGCTCCAACCGACGTACTCTAGCACACGGGGCCAGGGGCGTCAAACCGCCTCCGTCTGAATGCCCCCTAGGGAATGATGCGCACGTCCTCGCCCGTACCGATGGCGGCTTGGGGCGGTCCGTACGAGGCGAACGCGCTCGGCCCGGGCGCGCGGTACGTTCCGGGCGTCGTGACGCGCAGGCGGTAGGTCAGGTGTTCGGTGATCCCCGGGCGCACGTCGGCGAAAAAGAATGCCGCGCGGTCGTCGAGGAACTGCATGCCGCTCCAACCATACACGTCTTCTCCCTGCAGCGGTTGGTACTCGACGCCCGCGGGGAACGGGTCCTCGAGCGTCACGTAGCGCGCGTCCTCGCGAGCACTCAGCCACAGATCGACCGTCACCACGTCGCCGACGCGCCACGGGCCCGGATGATCGACCGTGTAGCGGCGACTGACCTGCAGCGATGGCGGCGCCGAGAAGAGTCGCGTGAAGAGCCCTGCGTTCGCATCGCGCGTGTAGGCAGCATGGCGGTCGGCATACTTCTGGAAGTCACTGCTCCAGATGCCGCTACCGGTTCCGCCGAGCGCGATCGTGACCGTCGGATGCGACTGCATCACCGATGCCGGAATCACCACCTCGCCATCCGCCGCGTCGGGCACGAGCGACGTCAGATGCAGCGTGCGCTGAAACGCCGAACCGGCACGCACCACGATCGTCGCATCCGGCGGACGCGTGCCGCGCGGTTCGGCTTGCGCGAGTGCGAGCGAGGCGAGCGCGGTGTCGAGCGTGGTGTACCACCAGTCGCCACCACTGAGCTCGCGCACGGTCGCAAGTGCGTCGTCGCGATCCGCATCGCGTTGCATCCCGTCGTAGAACATCGCGACGAGGGCGTTGTCCACGACCGGATCGCTCCACCAGGCGTCATTCCAATCTCCCGCGCTCCAAAAGCGTCGCGCGCCGTGGTGCTGCGCGAGCGCTTGCAGGCGAGTATCTGCCGCCGCGGCCGCCCGCGGATCACGGGTCGCAAGCGCCGCGAGTCCATCGAGCGCGGCCGTCGGCGCATCGGCGCGCCCGATCGTTGCGGCGATCTCCGCACGATCGTTCGCGGAGAGCAATGTCGGATCGACGCCCGCGATCGCATAGCGCGCGAAGGCGCGCACGTGCGTGTCGGTGTCGTTCGTCGCAATCAAACGGTCGAGACTCGCAGCGGTGTTACGCAGTTCGCTCGCATCGGAGTCCGGCGCGACGCGCTCCATGCGTTCGAGCGCGAAGAGCGCATAGGCGCTCATGAACGGATCCACGCCGTCGCTCTCCCACCATCCCCACGTGTCGTCGCCGCGGCGCAGATCGCGCAGACGCGCGCGCGCCTTGTCCATCACCGCGGTCGGCGACGGATCGAACGCGACGCCGCGCGCGGTCAGCGCGGCACCCTCGAGCGCCGCGGCCACGATGCCGTTCGACGCCGTCTGCTCGGTACAATCGTACGGATAGACGTCGAACGCGCGCAGCGTCTCGGCGAGTTCGGCGAGCGGCGACGGCGTGAAGCGAAGGTGCAGCGAGCCGGCGAGTTCACCGGGGCCGAGATCGGTCGGGACGACGGAGCGCGCGCTCAGCTCACCGCTCGCGCGTTCGTGTTCGAGCGCGTTCGCGCCAAGCAGCGGCAGCGTCGCGTGCAAACCGTCGGAGTTCGCCCCGTCGGACGCGCGCAGATCGAGCGCGGCGAGTCCTACACCGGGTGCGTGCGCCTCCCACGTTCCCGACGCGAGACGATTCGTGTCGAGCGTCAGGCGTTGCATTCCCGTTGCGCCGATAATCGGCGCATCGAGTTGCATGGCGACCGACGCACCGGCACGCGGACCATGCACGATGCCCACGATCTGCGCGCGGTCGCCCGCCCGCAGAAAGCGGGGCGTCTCCAAACGCACGAGCAAGGGCTTCGTTACGAGCGCATCGGCGGTCGCTTTGCCGATGCGCGTAGCGGCGTCCACCGCGACGCCGGTCGCGACCCATGTCGTAAGGTTCTCCGGCCAGGCGAAGCGAACGGTCGCGTCGCCACGCGCATCGGTCACGACCGACGGCGACCAGAACGCCGTGTCGCGCAAATGACTACGCAGCGCCACATCGGCGAGCGACGAGGCGGGCGGTGGTGTCGCGGGAGCGTAGAGATCGTCGGATACGCTCGATTTCACGAGGACACCGCGCGCCGCAATGACTTTTTGGAAGGTCAGAAAACGGCCCGGCTGCGGACGATACCAGTCGACGTCGGCATACGCACCATCCGGATCGCGGTAGAATGCGGCGTGCGGATCGCTCTCGTCACCCGCGATCGCATAGATGGCGCGATCCACGATGCCGAGCGCGACCTCCGCTTGGACCGGCGCTCCGCTGCGCGCGTCGCTCGCGTGCACGCTCCAGCTCGCGAGATCGCCCGGCCGATACGTCGCCTTCGACGGTCGTAGTTGAAGCGCGATGCGCGTCTGTCGCGGGTCCATCAGGATCTCGCCGTTTCCCCTGAGCGTGCCGTCGGAGGTCGGCACGAACACGTCGACGCCGATGGCATCCACGCCTCGGGGCGGCGTGTAGGAGAGCATGGCGGTCGTGCCGGCGACGTGCAGTACGCGCCGCGCGAGATAGCGATCGCTCGAAAACGTCACGACCACATCGCTGTCCGGCTTCGGCAATGCAAGCAACACGCGGGCGGTCTCGCCCGGTTCGTAGCGGCGCTTCTCAGGGAGTACCTTGATGCCGGAGATCCGCGGCAACCATCCCGTACCGGCGCCGGTCACCCATTGCAGTTGCGTCGCTCGCGCGGCGTAGCCGTGTTCGTCGAACGCGATCGCGTCGAAACGATACGTACCTGCGTGCGACGGCGTGAACCCGAAACTGCCGGTTCCGAGCGCACCGGTTACGACGTGCACGGTACCCGCGTCGCGATCGCGTTCATGCCCCCTCGCAAACGTCTCCTCGACGATGTGCACCGCGATCGCCGCGAACGCTCGGGGCGAATCGTCGAGCGAATGCGCGAAGACGTCCACGACCGATTCGCGCCCCGCCTCGCCGAGCCACGCGCGCGGCGCGAGCGCGATCGCGAACGACGCGGGCATCACCGAGACCGCCCGTTGATCGCTCACCGTACGCCCCGACGCATCGCGCGCGTCGAACTCGACCGAAAAATACTGACGGCACGCGTCGTGCACGGTCGGAATGACGATCGTCGCGTCACCGCGCGCGTTCGCGACCGCGTCACCTTCGGAAGAGTCGGCGTGCGTGGAGCATCCGGAGCCACCCACGCGGTCGAACGGTCCCTCCCACACGTCCTGCATCGCCGAGTGGAAACTGTGGTAGTGCAGGTGCATGCCGCCCGCCGGTGCGCCGAAGAGATACCGCACGTGCGCCGCAAAGACGAGCGGCTCGCCGCCCAGCACGGCGTGAGTCGGCCCCGCGATCGAGAGCACGTACTCGGGCTTTCGATACGCCTGCACCGCAAACCACGAGTCCGCGCCGTCCACGGTCACTTCGTACGAACCGAGCGGCGCATCTTGCGCGAGGCGCACGTCGGTTGCCACGGTACCGAACGCATCTGGACGCAGCGTGCGCGTCGCGATCGTGCGCGACGACGCATCCCGCACGATGACGCTCACGGCATGCGTCGGAATCCGATACGCACCCACGCCGCCTCGACGAATGATCGCCCGCAGGTGAACCACATCGCCGGGCCGGTAGATCGGACGATCGGTCTGCATCGAGACGAGCGGCGCTCGACCGACGCGTTCCAGGTCGCCGTTGATGAATGCAATCGAGCCGTCAGATGAGCTCGCGTAGATCGTCGCATCGGTCGTCGGCGTAAGGTCGGCGACGCCGTCGCGGTCCACCGCGAGTTCGCGCGTTCCCTGCGGACTCATCGAGAACACTCGCACGCTCCCGGGGGACGCGCGATGGTAGGTCGCGAGCGAGATGGGAACGACGAAGGCACGATTTCGCTCGCTCACGCTCATCAGGCCGATCGATGAAACGTCGGCCAACACGTCCTTGCGGAGATCGGATCCACGCTCGATCCGTACGAGATAGAGCCCGGGACGAGTCGGCGGCGTGAAAATCGCAATCGCCTCCTCCGTCCCACGCCTTTCCTGGAACGTCGTCGTCGCGATCGCCGCGGCGCTTTCGGGCACGAGCCTGCGCGACGCGGAAAGGTCGCGTTCGAGTGCGATGCCCTGTTCGCGCGTCAGCGCGATGAGACGCGCCGTCGTCCCCGCAAAGTCGACGTGCCTCGGCCAGTCGTCCCGGAAGCACGTGACGGCGAGATCGCTTCCCGGAGCAAGGATCGTCGGCGCATAGCAATTCGGCACGATGACGGTTCGCGGTTTCTGCGCGCACGCGAAGAGCGCGAGCGCGGCCGCGACGAGGATGAGGGAGAGTGGGCGGATCATCGCCCGTGCAACGCTCGAAACGAGGCTAGCCGTGACGCTAGCCCGGCGGCCAGCTCATCGCGCGCCCGGCGAGGACGTGAACGTGCAGGTGATCCACCGTCTGGCCTCCGTCGCCGCCGGTGTTCATCACGAGCCGATAGCCGCCCGGTCCATGCTGCCGTCCGAGTTGCGATGCGACGGCGAAGAGCTTGGCGGTGAGCGCGGCGTCGTCGGCATCGCTCAGCGCGCCGATGTTCGCGTGGTGCGCGAGCGGCATCACGAGCAGATGCGTGGGCGCCTGCGGATTGATATCGGCGATCGCGAGCACCTCGTCGTCGCGATAGACCGGCGGCGCGGGAATCTCGCCCGCCGCGATCTTGCAAAAGATGCACTCCATGTCGAATCTCTCCCCGTCAGGACGCGCGCCGTGCGCGGATGGTAAAGCGCCACGTGCGCGAGGTCGTATTGCCGGCACGATCGGCCACGCGCACCGTGACGGTCATCGGGCCGTCGCGGTAGGCAAAGGACGGGATGTACTGCACGTACGACTCGGTTCGCACGCACGCCGCGGTCACATCGTGCCCGTTGACGCTCAGGCGCACGCTCGACGGGTTCACGGCAACCGCATCGGCCACGAAGGTCGCGTAGATCGCGGGCCGATCGGAATTGACGACCGCACCCGCGGCGGGTGCGAAATCGGCGATGCCGGGCGGCGAGCTCGCCGCGGAGAGCGTTCGATCCGCTTGCACGTCGGGCGCGTTCGCACCGTTCACCCGAAGATGGCCGATGATCGGCACGTCGGTGAAGTTCGCGCCGCTCGGCAGCGTGTAGCTGCCCGAGTAGGTTCCATCGGCACCGCCGCTCATTGCAACGTTCGTGACGTAGGGCCCGATATCGAAGGTCGCGGCGCCGCCGGGCGTCCCGCGCAGCGTCACCGTGATGCGATCCTTCGCGCGGAGCGGACGATCGGCGTCGAGAGAGACGCTCGCGATCTGCGCTCCGCCGGCGCTTGCCGCGGCGGGCGCGACCGCGCGGCTTACGAGAATGCTACGCACCTCGTTGGTCTCGACGTTGTAGCGCACCGTCACGCGATCGCCCACGCGCACGTCGCTCATCTGCGCGGGCACGCCATTAAGCGAAATCTGCGTCGTGCGCGTCGGGACGATCACGTGACCGTCGCCGAGCACGAAGCGATCTCCGGCGCTCGCGGCAACGATCCCGTTATGCGAGCCGAAGGCGTCCTCGACGCGCACCACGTGCCCGGCCTTATTGGTGTAGATGCGCGCGAAATCGCCGGGACGCACGTCGGTGAGCTCGCCCGGAACGGTCACGTTCGCGTTGACGTCGTGCATCTCGATCAGGGCATTGCGGGCGATCGAGATCGTTCGCACCGACGCGTTGTAGCCGAGCGTCACGGTCGGCGGATCGGAGTCGGCGTCCACCGCGGTAACGGTGCCGAAACGCTGCGTCGTCGCACCGTCCTGCTCTATCCCGCTCGAGGCTCGCCCGACCAACTGCGCGACGATCGTAACCGTGCGCGCTTTACGATCGTAGGTCGCCTGCGCGCCGAGCACGTCGGTAAAGAAGCGCAGCGGAGCGTAGAGCACGTCGTGAATCTCGACGGGCGGCGCCTCGAGAAGGACCGTGCGGTCGTCGACGTGCGCGATGCGGCTCCCCATCACGAGGGTCACGCTCTGCGCGCCGATCTGGGTCGTGATGGCACGTCCCTTTCGCTCGAACGCGAGCCCGAGCGCCTCGATCGTGCGGCGTACCGGCACGAGCAGTTGCTCGTGCACGACGCGCGGCGGCGGCTGGAGCGGAAGCACGACGCCGTTGATCACGATCGTGATCGGCGGCGTGGTCGGCTTGGGCGCGGGAACGACGCCGAGTGCTGCGACGAGCGCGGCGGCCACGAGGGAACGAACGAGCGAGCGCACCATCATACGAGCTCCGCATAGACGTCGGCTACGGCGCGCGCGGTCTTCTCCCAGGAGAGTCCGCGCACGATCTGCCCTCCACGTTCGATGAGCGACGTGCGCAAAGCCTCGTCGTCGAGTATGCGCTCGATCTGCGCGCGCGCTCCCTCCACGTCGCCCGGCGCGAAGAGCAGACTCGCGTCGCGAATCGGTTGCGGGATCGATTCGGTCGTCGCGATGACCGGACATCCGGAGGCGAGCGCCTCCACGAACGGCAGCCCGAAGCCTTCGAGCAACGCGGGGTGCACGAGAGCACTCGCTCCGGCGTAGTACGCTGCGAGCGCGTCGTCGCTCACGTCGCCGAGCGCGATCGCCCGGCGTTTGGGTGTCGAATGTGCCTGCAGCATGCCGCCGAGATCGTCGCGCCCGGTAAGGTAAAGATCCACCTCGTACCGTTCGGGGAGCGCCGCCCAGGCGCGCACGAGGGTCGGAATGTCCTTGTGCTCGCGATGGTTCCCGACGTTGATCAGATACGGACGCTCGCCGCGATGCGGCGCGACCGGCTCGAAGAAGCGCGCACGCGGCGCGAGCGGAATCACCCGAATCTTGGCCGGGTCGATCCCGAAATAATGCACGAGATCGCCGACGGTGCGCTCGTCCGACGTGATGACGCGCTCCGCGCGGCGGCTCGCGCGCCGCACGACGGTCATGTAATACGGTTCGATGTACGCGTGAAAGAACTGCTTGAAGCGCAGATGGATCACGTCGTGAATCGTAAAGACGAAGCGGCCGCCCGCGAACATCGGGACGTAATGCGCGAGGTGATGGGCGAGATCGACGCGATCGCGTCGCATCTCTAGCGGCAGCAGCACTTGCTCGGCAAAGCCAAGATTCTCGCCCTCGGTGTACACGCGGTAGTCGAACTCGGGTGCGACGAGCGGCAAGCGGCGCACGACCTCGCGGGTGTACGTCGCCATACCGACCGAGACGCGCCTCCCGCAGCGTGCGTCGAGCCCTACGAGCGGCATTTCCACGCCACGACCGCGGGATAGAGCGCGGAGTACCATGCGACCGTCCAACCGCGCGGGCCATCGAGCAGCGCCCCGCGCCGAACGAGGTTGCTCGCAAAGCGCGCGGGCACGAGCAGCGTCGCCGCGAGCGCTCGCGCGAACGAGAAGGCGCGCCCGCGTGCTTCGATGCCCGTGTAACGCGCGAACTTGCTCCGATACGCGGTCGCATCGGGGTACGAGAAGTGCAGCAACGTCCCGGGGAGTTCGCCGGTCTCACCGTCTCCGACCAACCGCTCGTGCAGCGCGGCATCGCCGCCGCTCGCGGGACGCGCTTCCACGCGGGCGCTTCCCGTGCGGACCAAGCGCAGCAACGGTTCGCCGCTCCACATGCGCATCGGTTTTCCGCGATAGTAGGTGGTGCGGCGTACGATGTAGCCGCCGCGGTCGGGATCGAGCGCGGAGATCGCGTCGCGCAAACGGTCGTCGAGCGCTTCGTCGGCGTCGAGCACGAGCGTCCACGGCGTCGTCACCTGCGCGAGCGCGAAGCGGCGAGCATCCACGAAATCGGTCCACGCACGCTCGATGACGCGCGCTCCCGCCCCCCGCGCAAACTCGACCGTTCGATCGGTCGAGCCCGCGTCGAGTACGAGGATCTCACAGCCGTGCGGCAGGCTCGTGATCGCGCGCGGCAGGTTTCGCTCTTCGTCGCGGGTGAGGACGACGGCGGTTATCTCGCTTGCGTCCACGTCTCCTCGCCCGGTCCGTTCGGACGGACGATCTGAGCGTGCGCGAGCGCCGCGCCGACGAAATCGCGATAGAGCGGCGACGGATCGTTCGGGCGCGACTTGAACTCCGGATGCGCCTGCGTACCGACGAACCACGGGTGCATCTCGTGCGGCAGTTCGACGATCTCCACGAGCGTCGTCTTGCCGACCTGGTGGTGACCCGAGAAACGCATGCCGTGCTCTTCGAAGATCGGCCGGTATTTATTGTTGAACTCGTAGCGATGACGATGACGCTCGGTGATCTCGGTCGCGCCGTACGCGCGCGCCGCGAGCGAGTTCGCGTCGAGCACGCACGAGTACGAGCCCAGACGCATCGTGCCGCCGTAGATTTCGAGATCGCGCTGATCGGGCATGAAATCGATGACCGGATCGGGCGTGGTCTCGTCCACTTCGATCGACATGGCCTTGGGAATTCCGCAGACGTCGCGAGCGAACTCGACGCAGGCGAGTTGCATGCCGAAGCAGATGCCGAGGAACGGAATCTTGTGCTCGCGCGCGTGGCGGATCGCGAGCAGTTTGCCGTTCACGCCGCGGGCGCCGAAACCGGGAGCGACGAGGATGCCGTGCGCGCCGTCGAGCACGCCGACGCCGTCGCTCTCGACCGTCACCGAGTCGATACGCCGAATCTCGACCTCGGCGTTGTGATGGATACCGGCGTGATAGAGCGCCTCGTTGATCGAGATATAGGCGTCTTTCAGTTCGACGTACTTGCCGACGAGCGCGATCGTGATCTTATGCTGCGGATGCATGATGCGATCCACGATCTTCGACCAGTCGTCGAGCTTGGGGGCATTGGTCTTCAGGTCGAGCTTGCGCACCACGGCGTCGGCCAGCCCCTCGGCTTCGAGGTTGAGCGGAACCTGGTAGATCGACTTCGCGTCGCCGTTCTGCACGACCGCGCTCGGCGGCACGTCGCAGAAGAGCGCGATCTTCTCCTTCAGCTCGATCGGCATCGGCGCCGCGGACTGCGTGCGACAGACGATCGCATCGGGCGAGATGCCGATGCCGCGCAGCTCGCGCACCGAGTGCTGCGTCGGCTTGGTCTTGAGCTCTTCGGCCGCGCCGAGGTGCGGAACGAGCGTGAGATGGCAGTACATCACGTTCTCTTCGCCCACGTCGTAGCGCATCTGACGGATCGCCTCGAGGAACGGCAGCGATTCGATGTCGCCGACGGTGCCACCGACTTCGACGAT